>NZ_CP036281.1:0-300000 GCF_007750395.1 Polystyrenella longa
ATGGCCAAGTCCAGAATTCCTCTATTAGTGCTGGAAGAAAATCGGCTTCCTTTCTCCGCCATCGAACGGTTACACCGTCGCGAAGGCTGGACAGGAACCGAGTTGCTCTACCTGTACGGGGCGGCGGGCGACGGTAAATCGATGCTGGTGAAACATTTCCTTCATCTCGAAAAGAAAGAACTTGGAAAACAGCGATATGAACAAGTGACGGCAGCAGAGTTTTCTGCTGACTTCACAGAAGCAGTTACCCTGGAGCAGATCGATCAGTTTCAGGAACGGTTCCACAGCCTGGACCTGTTAATTTGTGAAGATGTGGGTGCCATCGACACCCGTAAAGAGGCTCAGAGACAACTGATTCTGGCCATCGATGCTGTAGGACAAAGAAATGGAAGAGTTCTGTTGACCGCGAACCGGTCTCCCGGCTCTTTGACCGGGTATCCAGCCCGATTCGTAAATCGTTGTCACGGCGGACTATGCGTCGGAATCAAACCTTTAAAACCAACCAGTCGAGTCAAAATGATCACTCACCTTTCCAGCTGCCAGCAGATTCTGCTTCCTCAGGAACAGATCCAGAAGCTGGCCGCAACAGTCAAAGGTTCCATCCGGGATCTGCTGGGGACAGTGAATCAGCTGGATGCGATTGCTCGACTTCAACAACGGCCTATCGATGCCAAATTATGTGCTCAATACCTTAAAGGAGACATCGAAGTCCCGAAACCAGAGATCAAAGTCATCACCCGGATCGTATCTCAGGAATTCGGGGTCAATATTAGCGAAATTCGATCGGCCGCCCGAGACCGCAAATTGGTTTTAGCCCGGCAATGTGCGATGTACCTCTCTCGGGAGATCGCCGAGAAGCCACTTCAGGAAATTGCCCGCTATTTTGGTGGACGAAACCATAGTACCGTCATTCACTCCTGCCGGCGATTTGAACAACGATTATCTGATGATGCCGCTCTCGGAAAAGAGCTGAAAACCATCCTCCATCGACTTGGTTTACCCAGCGACAGCGTGTTGATAACTTGTTGATTCTCTGTGGGGACTCTGTTCTCAAAAATGTGGGTAACTCGGCTCTATTTCAGGTCGGTTGAAAACCCACACTGCTCTCCACCGCTTTCCCACGTGGTCCCCACTGTGTTCCCACAAGATATACACATTAAAACAGGCCCCATCACGCAGCGTAACTCATTGCAGTGAATGGAGTTGCGCGTATACACTCTTCGGTTATCGTCAGAAAACAGGCCTCTGTATAACTGATAATACTATTAATTAAATTATAAAAGGAAGGGGGGGGGAAGGAGGAATGAAATTGTGGGAAGCAACTGTATTCACTTGGTAGTACGGTGTAGCACGGAGAGAATCAAAAAGCCAGCTCCGGTCTCCTTTCGCCACCTTCAGAGGATCGTAAACTGGGTAAATAAGAGTTCCGGAAAAGCAATCTCAGAGGTCCGTGGGGAATACAAAACCACCCTCTGATCGGGTACAATAGAGCCCTTCACTTTGGTCCTGATTTATTGCCTGGTCTCGGGCGTCATCAGAGACCAAGTCGGCTCTCGAAGCAGAGCATCACACCTACTGAAAAATTCTGGTTACAGGTAACCGTATCCCCTCTTTTCTTTCTGAGCAGGTCCACAGGTGGTGGCCTCGATAGACCTGATGGCAACAGGTTGCTGCAGGGAGGGTTTGCTCCGGTATGTTTCTTCTGTTGAGGAAGAACCCGGTCTGCCGGTTGCCCCGTAACGGAGTGAGGAAAGCGAGCGTACTGTGGTAAAAATTCGCTGTAACCGGCCCGTGTTGGCGAACGCCTTCCAGATCGTGGATGCGGTCGTTCCCTCTCGGACCCCCAAAGAGATTCTGAAAAACGTCCTGTTGTCTGTGGAAGAGGGAAAAGTGACCCTCGTGGGTACCGACCAGGAGATTGGTATCCGCTATGACCTTCCCGGCGTGGAAGTGACCGAATCAGGGACGAGTCTGCTTCCTTCCAAACGAGTCCTGTCGATCCTGCGGGAATTGACAGACGAATTCGTTGAGATCGAGATCACGGAAGAAGCGGCCTGGATTCGATCCGACAGCAGTGAGTTCCGCCTCTCGGCTCAGGATCCGACCGAGTTCCCCCCTGTAAGCGGTTTTGAAGAAGAAAAATACTACGTGATGATGGGCGGAGCGTTGAAAAGTGCCATTCGCCGCACGATCTTCGCGACGGACGTGGAGAGTACTCGTTATGCCCTGGGGGGCGTGATGATGGAACTCAAAACAGACGCCGTCAACATGGTGGCGACGGACAGTCGTCGACTCGCTTTGGTGGAATCTGTCTGTCGCGTAGAAGGAATCGAAGAAGGAACGGAAGTGAACCCGGTCATTCCTCGCCAGGCGATGGCACTGATCGAAAAAAGTATTACCGACGATGGGGAAGACGTTCTCATTGCCGTCCATGCGAACGATGTCGTGGTCAAATGCGGTAAAAGTACGCTCTACAGCCGATTGGTTGACGGTCGATTCCCCCAGTATGGGGCTGTCATTCCTCAGCAATCCAATGTGATCGTGGACCTGGTCGCCGGGCCATTTCACTCTGCTGTCCGCCAGGCCCAGATTGTGACTGACGAAGATTCCCGCGGAGTTGATTTTGTTCTGAACAATGGCCAGTTGACGTTGAACAGTCAGTCGGCCGATATCGGCAAGTCCGAAATTCATCTGCCCGTTTCGTATGAAGGGGACGAATTGATCATCACGTTTGACCCTCGATTCGTGGCGGAATTCCTGCGTGTACTCGATCCGGAACAACAGATACAATTCATGTTGAATGACGGAGAGCAGGCCGCCATGCTGAAAACAGAAGATAATTATACTTACGTGATAATGCCTCTCTCTCGTGACCACTAACCGGAATTGCTTTCGTCTATGAGTTCCGAGTCTGGCCCACAATCGCTCAGTAAAGTGCTGAATGACTTGTTCGCTCTGAAGGGCTATGCCCGTATTCAGGGAAACGAACTGCTGCATAAGCACTGGAAAGAGATCGCAGGAGAGCCACTTGCCTCGCAGACCCGAGTATTGGGAATCAAGCGAGGCGTTTTGCAGATTGGTGTGTCGAATGCACCGCTGCTGAGTGAGCTGGTTGCCTTTCGGCTACCGCAACTACTGAAACAGCTTCAGGAGGAAGCCAGCGAACTGAAAGTTCGTGATCTGAAATTTATTTTACGGGGAGACATCACCAAACCGCCTGCGGCGGAGGACGATCTTCCCGATTTCCTGAGGGGAGAACCCGACCGTTGAGTACCGAAGAAAACCCGACCGACAATCCAGAAGATCCTAATCTCGATACTTACACCGCCAGCAATATCCGGCACCTGGAGGGAATCGAAGGGATTCGGATGCGGCCGGCGATGTATATCGGTGATACGACGCCACGCGGTTTGCATCACCTGGTTTACGAAGTCGTCGACAACTGCATCGATGAAGCGGTTAACGGATACGCGACTGCTGTCTCGGTGAAGGTCAATGCCGATGGATCCGTGACAATCAGCGATGATGGTCGTGGAATTCCAGTCGATCCAATGCCCGAACTCGGAAACCGTCCTGCCCTGGAAGTGGTGCTGACCGAGATCCACGCGGGCGGAAAGTTCGACCGCAAAGGTTACAAAACAGGTACGGGCGGATTACACGGTGTCGGGATTACCGCCGTGAATGCCCTGAGTGAATGGTTGGAAGCCGAAGTTCGTCGTGATGGCCATGTCTGGACGATGGATTTTGCCCGAGGTGAATTGAATCACGAGCTGAAGAAACTCGGGAAAGCTGACAAGACCGGAACGAAGATTATGTTCAAACCGGACAACACCATCTTTCCTGATATCAATTTCGTCTACGACGTTCTGGCGAAGCGATTACAGGAACTCGCTTTCCTGACACCGGGCCTGCGTATCAAATTAAACGACGAGCGGTCTAGCCAGTCGGATGATTTTCATTACGAAGATGGTATCGTCGAGTTTGTGAAACACTTGAACCGGACCGAGACGCCACTGTATCCCGATGTCATTTCAGTTATGGGAGAACTCGAAGGCGCTCAGGTTTCGATCGCGCTGCAACATAACGATGGGTACTCGGATAATGTTCGTTCGTTTGCAAATAACATCTACAACGTGGAAGGGGGAACGCACCTTTCCGGATTCCGTAGTGCCCTGACCCGAGTGGTAAACAACTACGGTAAGAAAGCGAATCTATTCAAGGACGCCACCCCCACGGGAGATGACTTCCGCGAAGGTCTGGCGGCGATTATTACTGTTCGCGTGCCGAATCCCCAGTTCGAAGGTCAGACGAAAACCAAACTTGGAAACAGCGAAGTAGAAGGGATCGTCAACTCTGTTGTTCACGAACAGCTGACCAAGTACTTCGAGGAAAATCCTAACACGGCTAAACGAATCGTGCTGAAAGGTCTCTTGGCGGCGGAAGCGCGGGAAGCGGCTCGTAAGCAACGTGAAATGGTGCGTCGCAAAGGAGCGTTAACCTCTAGCGGTTTACCTGAAAAACTGCGAGACTGTCGTAGTAAGGAACTCGATATTACCGAGTTGTTCCTGGTCGAAGGGGACTCGGCGGGTGGTTCGGTTGATACGGGTCGCGACTCCAATACGCAGGCATATCTTCCGCTGCGTGGTAAAATTTTAAACGTCGAAAAAGCGCAACTGGTCAAGGTGCTGGACAATGCTGAAGTCGCCAACATGTTCAAGGCGATCGGCATTCCTCCCGGGGCTGAGTTGGACGACATTAATAAACGGCGTTACGGGAAAATTATCCTGATGACCGATGCCGATGTCGACGGTAGTCACATTAGAACATTGCTACTGACCTTTTTCTTCCGACACATGCGGGAACTGGTCAGTAATGGTTGCGTCTACATTGCTCAGCCACCGCTCTACAAAGTGTCGCAACGTAATAAAGTTCGTTACGTTCAGACTCAGGAGCAGATGATGCAAGAGCTCACAGAACTGGGGATCAGCGGCACGACACTAGTCTGCAAAGATGGTACAGCCTTTGAAGGAGAGCATTTGGAAAAGGTGACTGATCTGATTAAACAACTGGAAGAACCGATCCTGACGTTGGAGCGGCGAGGGGTCGACCTGCGTTATCTGGCTCTGCAACAGAAAGATGACAAGGGAGACTTACCCCGGTATCGTGTCTTCCTCGGCCAGGAGGAAAATTGGTTCTTTGACAAAGAAGAGTTGGAGGCGTTCCTGGCGAAAGAAGAAGAGAAACAGGGCGGCGAACTGAAAGTGGCCGATACCGAATTGGTCGACGAAGAAGAAGAGGACGTCGAATCAACATTGCAAGTCGTCGACTTGCATGAAATGCGAACGATCAATGCAGTCCTCAAACGACTGAATGATTATGGCATCGTGTATAAAGACTTGCTCCATGTCGAAATGGTCAACGGCGAACCCGACTATCACTACTTCCTGAGGAACGAGTCCACAGAAATCGCGCTCGACGGCCTGATTGTCTTCCTGCGAGAACTTCGCAAGCTGGGTGAAAAAGGTTTCAGCCTGACGCGTTTCAAAGGACTGGGCGAGATGGACGCCGAAGACTTGTGGGAAACAAGTATGGACCCGGAAAACCGCGTGCTGCTGCAAGTCACGATGGATGACGCTTCCGCCGCGGATGAAATTTTCCGCGTGCTGATGGGCGACGCGGTTGAACCTCGACGAGAGTTCATTGAGAAACACGCCCTGGATGTGAAAGAGTTGGACGTGTAACGATAAGAATCTTAGGTTAACAAAAACCATTGCGAGCAGCGCATCGTAACGCCAGTCGAATCACTCGACTGGCGTTTTTTTTGGCACGATCATACCAGCAGGTATTGGGAATTTCTGGTGGAGTTTGCTGAATTTTAAAAACCGATCTATGAGATAAACGAGCCCCTGGAGGATGAATTTGGTCCCAATATCCCGTTCTTCCGATAATTTGAGGGAGAGCCAGGGATTATTTACAAATGGGGCCACGAATGACGGATTGGTATCGAAAAACAAGTTGGATGTGCTTGCTGGTCGTTGGAATGACGGGTGAGTTGATGGCACAGGACCGGCAGATTTTGCCGTTCGAAGCACCGCCAGCAACACAGGAAACCATGGGGAAGAAGTTTACTGCGCCTCCGGGAGAACCAGTTGGTCCCGTGTACGTGAATGAAATCGAGTTGGTGAATCAGAAGATTGATCTAACTCGAGCCATGTCTCTGGCATGCCAGCACAACCCGACCTTGAAGCAAGCCCGGTTGCAGGTCTCCGCGGAACTGGCGAAGTCGATGCAAGCGGGACTCTACCCCAACCCGACTTTCACCTACATTGGCGAACAGATTTTCGTTGATGCTCCGGGAGACAAGGATTCACCGGGAGAATTTCAGGGTGGAAAAATTACTCAACGGTTTGTAACGGCGGACAAGCTTAAGCTGAGCGCCTCGAAGTATGCACAGCGAGCCCATGTTTCAGAGCATCGATCTGTGGCGCAGCAGTTTCGTGTTTGCAATGACGTTCGCATGCATTTTTATCAGACACTGGCTTCACGTTCGCGGTTAATGCTGCGGATGGAATCTCTCAAGACAGCTGAAGATCAGTCGTTAACGGTTCGCGAAATGTATAACCTGGGACAGGTGAAACGGTACGATGTCCATAAGGCAAATGTGCAACTTCAGCAGGCACGACTTCAACTGCAGCAGAGTCAACATGAGATGCGACGGCGGTTACGGGAACTGAACGCCGTGATTGGAATACCGCTCCCTTTGCAAAATCTGGAGGGAAAGTTAACGCCAGAGGGAGAGGCGTTTACTAATGAGTTTGCAGAAGCGCATGTACTGACTCAGAGTCCGGAGCTTTCCGCAGCGCGGGCGAAACTGCGGTCGGACGAAATTACGATTCAACGGGAAAAGGTGGAGTGGATTCCGGATATCGTCGTCTCGGCAGGTTCAGGATATAACTTTGAAGCAAAAGAGACGGTGGGATTGGCTGAGATTCAATTGGAGATACCGCTGTATGATCGTAATCAGGGAACGATCGCTCAGGCTCAGTCAGACTACTTTCGACAATGTCGAGAGATTGAACGCATCCAGCAATTACTCCGTCACGAACTGGCCATGACTTATGAGCAATATGCCATGTCCTACGAACATGCCGTGGAATATCGCGACATGATCGTCCCGGAAATGAAGGCTGCTTATCAGGAGTTGTTGATCAGTTACAAACGGGATCGCGAAGAATGGCCGACTGTTCTGCAAGCTCATAACGACTATGTGCAGGTTCGCTTAGAACAGATTCATTTCGAAGAAGAATTTCGAATGAACGAAATCCTGATTATGGGTTACCTATTGAAAGGTGGTTTGCAAGCGGCTCCCGGAGCAGTTCCACCCGGGCATATTGATGCTGTTCCTAAACCTCGCTAGAGCGCATTCCAGATAACCGTATCGTGTTCTGGCGGCGTAGCCTACTGTTTTTAAGGGCTTTTCGGGACCGATAGCCGCCACACTTATCCTGGACAGGATCTAGGACTGTCCTGTTGAAGGACTGGCTCAGGTATATAATAAAGCCCCTGTTTCCGGCACTCGCTTCCCGAGAATTCTCTCGTGACTTCTTTTTTCGTCTGTGGAGTAACTGATATGTCAGCTCAAAAAGAACCTCTTCAATCCAATACGCATGTGGATCGTCGGCAGTTTCTCACCAAAGGGACATTTGCTGCTGCAGCCGGTCTGACGGCAGCGGTCGCGGCCAGTCAACAGGGTTTGGCGGAGAGTTTGCAGGAACAACCGGTGGCTCCACCAGCGACAGAAGAAGCGGTTACCGGTCCTGCCCTGTCGGCGGATTCCGATGGGCAGTCACCAGAAGTTGCGGAAGAGTATGACGGATTTTCCAGGTTTAAACCTTCGCGAGGGAATGACCCCGAATCAGATTATTACATTGGAAAACTGGTTCCCGGTTTTCGCCCGGCATCTGCGGGACCGGCTCCTTTTGAAGCTCCCGATATCGAGAAACTTCCCTGGAAGATGATTAACGGAGCGAAGGAATTTCATCTGGTTCCGATGGCCGTGACTCGCGAATTCCTGCCCGGGTACCAGATGAATGTTTATGGTTTCAACGGAAGCATGCCAGGACCCACGATTGAGATCAATCAGGGAGATCGGGTCCGTATCGTGGTGACCAATGAATTGAAGGAAGACACCTTCGTTCATTGGCATGGATTTGAATTGCCAATTCAATACGATGGGGCTGCGACATTAACTCAGAATCCGATCAAACCGGGCCAAACCATGGTTTATGAGTTTGATGTACATGAAGAAGGGACCTTTTTTTACCATTCTCATGTGGCGATGCAAGAAGCGATGGGGATGGTGGGTTGGTTTATTGTTCATCCCCGGAAGGTGTTTGATCCCCCCGTGGACCGCGACTTTGGGTTGCTCTTTCAGAACTTCCATATTCCTCCCACACATACGGTTTCCGATAGCTGGGCCATGGACTGGAACTGGCACACGATTAACGGTCGGAGTGGACCTTACACGACACCACTCGTGGTCAAGCATGGAGAACGAATCCGAATTCGCTTGCTCGATTTCTCTCCGATGCAGCATCATCCGATTCATCTTCACGGACATACATTCTGGGTGACTGGCCACGAGGGAGCCCGTATCCCGAAATCGGCCTGGATTCCACGTAATACGGAATTGGTCGCCGTGGCGCAGGCATCCACTTTTGAATTCGTTGCCAATAATCCGGGCGACTGGATTTTTCACTGCCACATGGTCCATCACATGATGAATCATATGGTGAAACATGTCGGCCCGCGGATGCGAAAAGATCGATCCGTCGATGCTTATCTCGACAACATTGAAAACCGTCCTGATGTCAGCGGAGAAGCGGTCTCGGAAGGATTCCGCGACCCAGGTTATCCGCAAA
Organism: Polystyrenella longa; assembly: GCF_007750395.1. Lineage (GTDB taxonomy): Bacteria > Planctomycetota > Planctomycetia > Planctomycetales > Planctomycetaceae > Polystyrenella > Polystyrenella longa. The sequence continues at coordinate 8,922 of NZ_CP036281.1, forward strand.
AGATGCAGGGCATGACGATGTCGAGTGAAATGATGAAAGCGGTCTGGAGCCGGAAAGAATCTGGCGGCATGCGAGCAACCTACCCCATGGCCGTCAAAGGGCTAATGACCGTCCTGCGAGTGTTACCAGAGGATCTTTTTAATCTGGTTATGAATTCAGGAGAACCTGTGGAAAAAGGTTCGGTCTTCGCTGAAATCGTGAAACGCTTCGGAAACCCGAACGACTATCAGCCCGCTCCCAAAGGCATGATGATGGGGCATTAAAAAACGGTTAGCAGTTCATTGTGGCAGTTTGAAGGCTTGAATCGCTCTTGAAAACGTGACCCGTTCCTACCTCTTTAATATCCGGTTTCCACGATTTCGTTACCGTTACGGGTGGAGAGGGCGCGCCATATATCCTGGGAGAGGTTTTCGCTGAAGGGACGGACGGAACCATCCATTAAGGCAGTCATGACGACGCCTGCATGCCAGGAACGAGATGTGATGGCGGCATAAGTGGGTCTACCTGCGGCACCGTTCTTCCCTTCCTGCCAGGAATTGTAATCGACTTCGTCGTACTCGGTTGAACCGTCGGTGTAATGAACCAAGCTGTTCGGAGGGAGCGTGGTCGTGAATCCGGTGTGGTGAACGCGACCATCAGGCCACTCGGTATGTCCCGTGTTTTTGAACTGGGTCAATGATGAGAACAACGCTTCGACATCACTGGCACCGTTGGGGACAGCGGAGGGTGCCGGTGCTGCCGGTGACAGGTTTCGCAAGTAGGGAGTCCACGCTTTAACTTCGGAAATCATCAAGGTGTTCGACAACCCATCTTTGATATCGGTCGGAACGATTTCGGCGTTCGGGAAGAAAATGCCATCGCTTCCTTTCTCTGACGCCGGATCAAAGACGAACCAGGTTCCGTAGTTGAAACCGTAAGTCGTCGCCCACAGTTTCATTTTATCGTCGCCGGGATCACGCATCTCATAGGCTTTCACGTCTGAGGGACAAATCAGCGTGGCGATACGGAGTCCATCAATTGGTTCCTGCCGGTCCCAACCTACGGCGAGATCGATGCCCTCGTAGACATTGCCCATTTCGATGTAAGGAAGCACGCGACCATGCACACCCCAGGAACCGTTGTTATCGGTCGTGGTGACGTTAACGTCGACACAGGCTCCTGGTGGATAGAAGCTATGATTCTCCTGATAAAGCTGAGTCGCCAAGGCGAGTTGACGAATACGATTGCGGCATTGCGTCCGTCGAGCGGATTCACGTGCCTGCTGGACGGCTGGAATTAATAGCGCCAGCAGAATGGAAATAATGGCCATGACGACCAGTAATTCTATGAGAGTGAATCCCGTGCGAGTGTTGGTTTTACGCAAAGGGAAATTCCTTTTGGAAAGCAGCGAAGATTGATGAAGCGGAAATGAAGGGATCCGCTGAATTCTAAACAGTCGAACATCGAATTTGCAAAAAGTGGACCGTGTACAAATCGTTTTCAAAGAAGTGGCTGGTCCCCGGCTGGAATAGAGGATTATAATCAGCACAGCAAAGGGAATCGATTTTAACCAGATCTACCGTCCTCATCTTCTCAATTACGCGAATGGTCTCGCCGGAGTGTTCTCACGATCAGGCGGTGGCGGGATTTTGATCATACATGGCGATAATCTCGCCGCGATTAATCGCGAGATTGATCTGGTTGTTACGTAACTGTTTATACTGAGAAATTCTTATATACAGAAATTCTAATACTGGAAGGTTCTGCAGCGGAAATCGCCAGCAGATACCCTGTTTTTTCTCAGACCGATTTTGCGTTATTGTCCGAATTCTTTCGTCGTGGTTTGGAAGTGGGCCATTGTGTGTCTGCTTATCGCCGGGAAGAACCGGGCCCGATTCAGGTAATGATTCCTGTGCGCTGGCCGATACGGAACCAGATTCTGGTTCCCTTTGTCATTATTCAATTGATCTCACTGCTGATCCTGACGGTCACTTCAGCCGTGCTGGCGGTGCGCCAGGCGGAAGAGAACCTGAACCAGCGATTGAATAATGTCGTCACCAGCCTGCAGGAGGCGACCTTCCCCATGACGCCCGACGTACTCGAACGATTGCGGTCTCTTTCAGGGGCGCATTTTGTTGTATGGGATATGGGGAAGCAGATTACGCAGACAACGCTCCAAACGGGTCAGACCGATCTGTCCTCGCTCCCACAACTTTCTAAACAGCGGGAAGACGATTCGACGAATATCGTGAATCAACAGACCGTGTTAGTCATCGGAGGGGAACGATACTTTTCGGAACGAGTTCGCTGGAAGCGGGGGTTTGGGATCGATGCTGTCCTGGTACTGTACCCTGAACAGTACTGGCAGTCCGCCCGTCGTCAGGCATTGGTTCCTTCACTAGTGACCGGGTCGATCGTGTTGGTCCTGATCATTGCGGCGTCGTACTGGATATCGAATCGTATTGGAAATCGAATTCACCGTTTGAAGAATCAGGTATCCCGCATTGCCCAAGGGGAGTTTGAACCCGTTGAGACGGCACAGCTGTCCGACGAGTTGAAGGATCTATCAGAGGACATTAATCAAATGTCGACGGCGTTGAAGGAGTCGCTCCAGAACATCCGTGACACGGAACGGGCGGAATTGATCACCCAGTTAACGGGAGGCTTGGCGCATCATCTTCGAAACTCGTTGACGGGAGCGCGGATGGCGGTGCAACTTCATCAAAGTCGATGTCAGTCGAGACCAGAAGAAGAATCGTTGGCGCGAGCATTGCATCAACTATCTCTGACGGAAGAACAAATCAAAGGATTGCTTCGTCTGACTCGGGGAGAAAATCGAACCAGCTTCCCTGCGGGTATCACCGATGTTCTGGAAGGAACAATTCGGTTGATTGAACCCATCGTCAAACATAAGAAGATTGAGTTTGATTATGAAGGGGTCGAGACGAAAGCCCGGGTCGCAGATGGCGATGGTGTACGGGCTGCGTTATTGAATTTGTTGATGAATGCAATTGAAGCTGCGGGTCCCCAGGGAGTGGTGGGACTGAAGTCGTTCTATTCTCAAGAGAATCAATTGGTGATCGAGGTGAGCGACAATGGGCCGGGGGTCTCACCGGAGATTGAGCGGGAGATATTCAAACCGTTCTTTTCAACGAAGCAGGAAGGGATTGGTCTGGGTCTGGCGCTGGCGGAACAGGCGGCGCGAGATTGTGATGGTTCTCTGTCCCTTGATCGACATGAAGACCGAACCTGTTTTCGTTTGACGTTATCGATTCATCAGCCGGAACATGTGGTAGTAGGAAACTGAAATAAATGAGCAACGTATTGATCGTAGATGATGAACCGGCTATCTGTTGGGCACTGGAACAGGCATTACAAGATGCCGGACACTCAGTCTACACGGCGGCCTCTGCCGAAGAAGCGCTGGAACTGACGGAACAGAAAACGGGAGAAACAGATTCAGCGATTCAGGTGACGCCCGATGTGGTGATGATGGATGTCCGTCTTCCGGGAATTGATGGCGTTGCGGCGATGAATCGACTTCGCGCCCAGGGGCCGCAGACTCCGGTCATTATCATGACCGCGTTTGGAAATCTGGATACCGCCATTCGTGCGATTAATAACGGGGCGTTTGAGTACCTGACCAAACCGTTTGATCTGGATCAGGCGGTGGAAGTGATTCGGAGGGCGCTGCAGTCGACAGAGACAGAGTCTGTAGAGAAAACGTCGGCGGAAAAAGTCTCTCCCGGAGAGTTTCTTATCGGCAAATCGGCTCCGATGCAGGATGTCTTTCGGAAGATTGCACTTGTCGCTGAAAACGATGTTCCCGTCTTGATCACCGGAGAAAGTGGGACAGGCAAAGAATTGGTGGCGACTGCCGTTCACCGTTACAGTTCCCGAAGCGAACAACCTTTTGTCCCCGTCTGTGTACCGGCAATGAGTGAAGCGTTAGTCGAAAGTGAACTGTTCGGTCACGTGCAGGGCGCCTTTACTGGAGCCGAAAAACAGCGGACCGGTTTATTGACTCTCGCTCATCAGGGAAGTGCGTTTTTTGACGAGATCGGTGACATTGCACTTTCGACCCAGGTCAAACTTCTTCGAGTTCTGGAGAACAGACAGGTGACTGCCGTGGGATCGAATCAGTCGCAGGCTTCGGACTTTCGGCTGATTGCCGCGACGAATCGATCACTGGAAGATCAGGTGGCCAAGGGAGATTTTCGCGAGGATCTTTTCTATCGGCTGAACGTCTTTCGTATCGAGCTTCCACCGCTACGGGAACGTCGCGAAGATATTCCACTGCTTGCCCAGCATTTTCTAGATCAACTTAATTCACCGCGAAATCGCTGGTTGTCAAAACGGACTTTAGCGGAGTTGAGCCGCCGGGAATGGTATGGCAATGTGCGTGAGTTAAAGAATGTCATTGACCATGCGGCCATCGTTAATCGTTCGGAAGTGATTGAACCGGAGGATCTGCCGCAACCGAGTCAGAAACTCTCCAACATTGAAAGTTCTCAACCGGAAACTTTGACGAAGGCGGTGCAGAACTGGATCGACGATCGTCTGCAGACTGAAGAGACCGAGGGAACAACTGGAAAGATCTACGAATCATTTCTTGATAAAGCAGAATCGATCCTGTTGGAACGCACTCTGAAATCAACTGGCGGAAATCGTCAGGAAGCGGCGCGACGATTGGGCATCCATCGTCAGACGCTGCGTGAAAAATTAAAGCGGTACGACATCAAATAACGATGGGCATACCGCTTCGTGTAGTTCGTCAGATTAAGAAGAGACATTCGCTCAACCGGCGAGTGTTTCCCGTTGTAATCGGGTGAGTTCTTCGATTCCTTTAGTCGCCAGATCGAGTTGGCGGTCGAGGAGTTCGCGGGAGAATGCTTGACCTTCAGCGGTGCCCTGCACTTCTACGAATTCACCGGAGCCGGTCATGACGACATTCGTGTCGACATCGGCGGCGAAGTCTTCGTGGTAATTGAGGTCGAGCAGGACTTCCCCATTGATGACTCCCACGCTGATAGCGGCGACCGAGTCTTTAAGGATTGGACGATCAACTCCTTCGGCCGGTTCGAGCTGAGAGGCAGCATCGGCCAGGGCAATATAAGCACCAGTCAGACTGAGAGTGCGTGTTCCCCCGTCCGCTTTGAGGACATCGCAATCGACCAGGATGGAACGACGTCCGAGGGCTTCGAGATCGACAATGGCGCGGAGGCTACGTCCTATGAGGCGTTGAATCTCGCTGGTACGTCCATCGATCTTAGTACGTTCACGGCGTTTACGGGGCGTGGTACTGCCGGGCAGCATGTTATATTCGGCGGTGACCCAACCCGTAAGATCGTCCTGACTTTTCCAGGGAGGAACGGACATGTCCAGACTGGCAGTACAGAGGACGGAGGTTTCCCCGGCGGAAATTAAGACACTTCCCGCGGCTGCTGAAGTGAAAGGACGCTGAATGGTGATGGGTCGCAATTGATCGACCGCTCGACCGTCAATTCTCATAACTCGTTACCTGCCTACTGATGATTGGCTTCGTTGGTGATGGACGAATGCCATTCTAGAAGAGCAGTAGCACGGGCGAAAGGAACGGAGTTGTGCGGAGTGAGTGAAAAGAAGAATCCACAGAAGCCGATATAACGACAGAGTCCTGTTTAGCGTTTCAGCTTGGCGTGAAAGCGAAGGTAATCCATTTCCACCTTGGGCAGGCTGTGGTGGATGACTTCCTGGAAGTCGGTCAGACGTTCATCAGGCGTATAAAGTCGACCGTTACTGCGAGTGCTGACTCGTTTCAGATAATCGACATACTGACGAGGACGAGTTTCCAGCAGATAAAAGCTGAGGGCCCATGCTTCGCTGTAAGCATCCAGAGAGGAGGATTGGAAGAGATCGTCCGAGACGATGAATTGAGGCAGCGACTGATCTGGTCGTCGACTTTCGGCGTAATCCTTGAACCAGAGGAACCGTTCGCTGTTCAGTTTGTCGGAAGTCACGCGAGAGGAATTCCGGACACCGGGGGATTCAAAAACAGTCGCTAATCCTTCGACAATCCAGCGGGGGTTATCACCCAACCGGGAATGCAGGTTCATGTTGAAGGCCACCTGATGGGTTCCTTCATGGATGATGGTGTTACGCAGTTCATCGTCGACCGCGACAAGGTTCGCATAGTAATTGGGCTGTTGGAAGGACGTGGTCGTCGGGAAATCGGAACCGGTTCCAAGTAATTGCTGGCTGAGATCGGGAGCGGGACGGCTGTTGGCAGATGTTTTGAAGGAGAGTCGATCATCGGGAATGAAGAGTGCGACTCGATTTGTTCGAGGTTGATAATATCCTCGCAGGCCCTGGCTGTAGCGAACTCCATCCCGTTTGCAGTATTCAACGAAACTTTTCTCATCCGGAAAGACAATACTCACCATCGTGAACTCGGGTTGTTCAAGATTCATGCCACGGATTTTAAAGTAGTTAAAAAACTGGCGGTATACCAGGTCGAACATTTTCGCGTAGGTGGATGCTCGGCCGGGTGGAGCGACGGTAACGTAGTGGGCGCTGGTGGCGATTTCATAATCGCGTCCGAATTCCCGATACAGATTTGATTTCATCTGTAGCGTGGATAAACATTTGAATTGTGGAGAGACACGGCGAAAGTTGGTGACTTCTTTAAGAGGGACCTGATGCAGTATTCCATCCTGGCCCATTAGCCAGCAGAATTTCTGGTTCTGACCTTCAACGCGTCCCTGATAGGACTCTTTGGATTTTCCCACGGTCATTTCGACCAGACTATCGGCCTGCGCTCTAGGAACACACCAACCGAATGCCATGAGCATACAGCCGAAGATCAGAAAATAACTTCTCAAGACTCGACACATGGTTGGACTCGGTTCAGCAGAAAAACGACGATGAAAACTCCCCTACCCCGACGAAGAGTTTCTTACGTATTAAAACCTTAGGTCGCAGAACGGTATGGGGACGGAAGATTTTTCCCCAGCAGGAAGTAGACTGGATGCAGCTTGAAAACTGCCACTGGACCGAGGGTGGAAGTCGGTTATGCTGAGAGGAGAGTTCGTTAACTGTTGAAGAACAGAGGTTTACGATTTGCCTGGACTTCGTCCAATCATTTGAAGGCGTCCTTCTTTACCTCAAATTAACGCTGATTTGCCAAACTAAAGGATGTCCCGTCATGCGGGTTGTGTTGATTATCTTGATTCTATTCTGTTGCTGTTCATTGGCGATTTCGGCTGACGACCAGACTGAGCAGTTGTCCGCGCGGGTAGAACAGTTGGTGGAGCAGTTACGGACAGACGATCGCGCCGAGCGACGGGAGGTGGAGTCGGCGTTGATCGAATTGGGGCCGCGTGCTCTTCCGTTCGTCCCCAAACCAGACCGGGGACAATCGATGTCACAACGAGTTGGTCTGGAGCGAGTACGGCAAGTGTTGCAACGACAGAAGTCGGCCGCTTCACTGGAAGAATCCCGGTTTACGCTCTCGGGCGAAATGACTGTAAAGAAGCTTCTCACTGAAATTTCCCGACAGACGGAGAACCAACTCGACCTGTCGACGATTCCCGCTGAAGTATTGGGGCGTACGGTTGATGTCGATTTCAAGAAGACGTCGTTCTGGGATGGGATTGACTGGCTCGAAGAGGAGTTGTCGCTACATTACTTTGCGTTGAGTCAATTCGAATTGCGGACCGACGTTCACGAAGGAATCACCCATACGCATCAAGGCCCAGTTCGATTTGAGTTCCTGAAACCAACGTCCAAAAAATTGATTGGCAATACCGACCAGATCTTGTGGCGAGTTCCCGTGCGGGTTTATTTCGAACCCCGTTTACGGCCTCTCTATCTCCACTGGAAGGGAGACGCGTTTCAGGCGGTTGGATTGCAGGGAGCGGAAAACGACAGTCAAGAACCAGTCGGACTCGATCCGTTCAATCCGGATTCTTCAATTGAACTTGCGGCGGAATCAGATCAGGGTGGTTTGCAAACCATTCTCGATTTCGTAGGTCCCCAGGATCAGAAATTAGAGGCTTTGAAGATACAGGGATCCTTTGAACTCATTCTGGCAGCCGGTCACGAAGAGGTTGAATTCCCGCTGACGGAATCGACTCAACCCGCAATGAAACGAGTGGGACCGGCCCGCATTGAATTGATTGAACTGAAACGGACCTCGGTTGAAGTTTATGACGAAGACGAAACTCAGCAGAAGGAAGTTTTACGGGTGGTGTTGGACGTCCTTTATTCGCCGCAGGTTTTAAATGCGTTTGAATCCCACCGGACCTGGATGTTCTCGGACCCAATCTGGATTCGAACGGCGAACGGTGAGGAGATTCGGCGGGATCCTTTGTTCAAAACATTGAACCAGTTTCCAGGAGAGATCGAGGTGGCATACGACTTCGATATTCCCAAGGAAAAACAGGACGGTAGCACGCTGCTTTATCAAATTCCTACTCTGGTGACGACCCTTGATCTGGCGGTCGAACCGGTGCTTCTATCGGTACAAGCGGAGGCGGTTGCGGACTGATTTGGCGACGATTAAAGATAAGCTGACGCTGATGTGTAACCTGCTTAAAGAGGTCGATTTCGGTTGACCAGTCACAAAATTAGGGCGATCTGAGTGGGATCCGCCCTGAAAGCAGCAAAAAACGGGGTTGCTTCGTTGTGTCTGCCGAAGCGGGATGGATATAACAGAGCAGGAATCAGGCACCCGATGACTTCAAGTTGTTGGTGAGCCGGTGTAGAAGAGATCCACTCAGGAAACCGCTTTTTCGCGAAAAGCGTCGCTCGCATGAGGCACTCCCGGTATGGAAATGATTTTCTTCCGGAAAGAAAGAACCTGTCTGAGTTCAGGGATGCTGCCTCGCCACGCTTGAGCAGCGAAGGTCACCTACCTCGACTTCTCACCGGACGAAACAGGTCCGCCGGATGTATTGGAATCTGGCAAGTTGATGATTCTTCATTCATCAGCACGGTATGACATTTAATTGGAGTGAAAACTTTTATGTCCGATATGACACCCAGCTTGACGACAGGTGTCCCCAGGGAGACGCTCGACGGGGAAAGCCGAGTAGCCCTCGTGCCCGCGACCGCACAGGCATTGATCAAGCAAGGTTACCAGGTACAAATCGAAACAGGCGCCGGACTGGCGGCAGGATATCTGGACGAAGCTTATACGAACGCCGGCGCGACCATCGTCAGCAATCGATCCGAGCTTTTTTCCAACAGTGATATCATTCTGCAGGTACGCGCGGCCGGCGCGAATTCGGACAACTATTCACAGGACCTGGATTTGCTCTCCTCTGGGAAAGTGGTCATCGCTCATTGTGAACCATTGGCCGAACCGGAAGCATTCCGAGGATACGCGGACAAAGGGGTCACCTTGTTCGCTCTCGAATTGTTGCCCCGTATTACCCGGGCGCAGAGCATGGACGTGCTTTCGTCTATGGCAACGATTGCGGGATACAAAGCGGTTCTGATTGCAGCGAACGCCCTTCCCCGCATGTTCCCCATGATGATGACGGCGGCGGGAACACTCAAACCGGCGAAGGTGTTTATTATCGGTGCCGGCGTCGCGGGTCTGCAGGCGATTGCGACAGCCAAACGGCTGGGCGCCGTTGTTTCCGCTTACGACCTTCGTCCCGCAGTAAAAGAACAAGTGGAAAGTCTCGGCGGTAAATTCGTCGAGATGGAACTCGATACCGGAACCTCTGAGCAAAAAGGGGGCTACGCCAAAGAGATGGGCGAAGAGTTCTATCGCAAACAACGCGAGATGATGAGCAAGGTCATCGCCGAATCCGATGTGGTCATTACCACGGCAGCGGTTCCCGGTAAGAAGTCTCCCATTCTGGTGACCGCAGAGATGGTCCAGGGAATGAAACCGGGGACGGTCATTGTCGACCTTGCCTGTGAAAAAGGAGGCAACTGCGAACTGACCGTCAACGGACAGACGATCGACTCCAACGGAGTCAAAATCATTGGACCGAAGAACATCACTTCGACAATCCCCGACCATGCCAGCGAGATGTACTCCAAGAACATCACCACGTTCCTCAAAAATCTGGTTGCTGACGGAGCGGTGAATATCAACATGGAGGACGAGATCATCGCGGATACATTAATCACCCGCGAAGGAGAGATTGTTCAACCCCGCGTTCGTGAAATTCTGGGAATGACCGCTGCTGAAACCGTGACTGAAGAATCGGCGCCGGTAGAAACATCGACCTCGGAAACATCCCCTTCAGAAACGAATGACGAGCGTACCAGCGAATAGGCAAAAGCGAATAAATAAAGTATCTCGTGTTGCGTTCGCGTCCAACTAACAATTCACCATAACTTGTCTCTGTTCATTGATGAACGGGGAAGTACTGATACAGGAGTCGTCCATGTTGACTCAATTTATGCTCTTCGCCGAAGGGCTCGCGGAAGCCGTAGAAGAGCTCTCGGTTACCGTTACTAATGCGACCGCCGGGGGGCAGCCGAGCGCGATGGAATACACATTGCTGCTGACGATTTTTCTACTGGCAGTTTTTGTCGGTTTTGAAATTATCACCAAGGTTCCTCCGACTTTGCACACCCCGCTGATGTCCGGATCGAACGCGATTTCGGGGATCACCCTCGTGGGGGCGTTGCTGACGATTAAAATGGATTATGGCTGGTTCGCCCAGACACTCGGTTTCCTTGCTGTTGTGCTGGCCACGGTGAATGCCGTCGGCGGGTTCATGGTCACCCATCGTATGCTCGAAATGTTTCGCAAGAAGAAAGGGTGATCTCGATGTCGATGGAATTAACTAACATTATTTATATGGTTGCTGCTGTCCTGTTCATCCTCGGGTTGAAAGGACTGACACATCCGAAAACCGCTGTTCGCGGGAATATGTACGGTTCTGCCGCCATGTTTCTGGCGGTGGTGGTGACGTTGTTCCTGGGCGGGATGAATTACTGGGTCATCTTTGCCGGTCTGGCTGTCGGTGCTGTTATCGGTGTCATCTTCGCGATGAAAATCCAGATGACGGCCATGCCTCAACTGGTAGCGCTGTTCAACGGGTTTGGTGGCGCCGCTTCCTTTCTGGTGGCGGGTGCGACTTTGAGTTTTGCCACTGATGCTGACTTAAACGTTCCAAATCTGACAGCGACGGCGTTGTCTGGTTTGATCGGTGCAGTGACCTTCTCCGGTTCGCTGATTGCCTTCGGGAAGTTGCAGGAACTTAAGTTCATCAAAGATGTTCGATTTGATAACCAACAACTGATCAATGCTTGTCTGGCCATCGGGTCCATTCTGTTTGGTGTGTTGATGGTATTGGTGCCGCAATACGCAGGTCTGTTTTATGTTCTGATGTGCCTGCTGGCATTGGCGCTGGGCGTGCTGCTCGTCATCTTTATTGGTGGAGCGGATATGCCAGTGGTTATTTCACTCTTGAACAGCTATTCCGGTCTAGCTGCTTCGGCTGCCGGGTTTGTGCTGGGGAATACCGTACTGATTATCGCAGGCTCACTGGTCGGTGCCTCGGGTTTGATTCTGACTCGCATCATGTGTGTTGCAATGAATAGATCGTTGACGAATGTGCTGTTTGGTAAAATGCAAGCAAGTGGGGAATCTGCTTCCGCAGATGAAGTTTACGTCAACGTGAAATCCACCTCGCCCGAGGAGGTGTCGATGCTGCTTGATGTTTGCGAAAAAGTATTGATCGTCCCAGGATACGGAATGGCGGTCGCTCAGGCTCAACATGCCGTGCGCGATTTGACCAACGAACTGACTTCGCGTGGTGTGAAAGTCGAATTCGGTATTCACCCCGTGGCTGGTCGTATGCCGGGACATATGAACGTCCTGCTGGCCGAAGCCGACATTCCCTATGAGATTCTGCGGGAAGCGGACGATGTGAATAGCGAGATGGAACAATTTGATATGGCGATCGTTCTCGGTGCGAATGACGTGGTTAACCCACTCGCCCGGACCGACCCTAACAGTCCCATCGCCGGGATGCCGATCATTGATGTCGACAAGGCGAAAACGGTCGTCGTTATCAAACGGTCTCTTTCCCCCGGTTTCGCCGGAATTCCTAACCCGCTCTTTTCTGCTGACAACGCTCAGATGCTGTATGGCGACGGAAAGCAAGCGGTGGTCGAAATTACCAAGGCGTTGCAGGAAGGGTAAAACCTTTCCTGCTGTCGAAATCAGTTTTAATACCAATACGATTCCAGCCGTGGAGATGGTACTCTATGGCTGGAATCGTTTCTTTTTTTAGAACCGCCTACAGAAAGTCAGACAAGGTGAACGAGCGGGTGATCGCCATCGATGCGGGTAACAGCCGAATTAAAATCGGGCTGCTCGATCGAACTGCGCCCACAGGCAACCGCCCTGCTTGTCACAGAGATCTGGTGGTTCCTCTGGGGGAACCGGTTCCATTTGACCAGCTGACCAATTGGGTGAAGCAATCTGAAGTTCCCGTCGTACAGGTTTTGCTTTCCGGATCGAACCCGCCCGTCATTGAAGAAATCTCGGCCCTTTGCGAACAGCACCATTTGCCGGAACCGTGTCAAGTATCGCGTCAGCTGCCGCTCCAGATCCATGTCGACTTTCCAGACAAAGTGGGGATGGATCGATTGCTCAATGCCATCGGTATCAACGCCGCCCGTCCCGCCGAGCGACCGGCCATTGTGGTCAGTTGCGGTACCGCCTGCACGGTCGATTTGATTGATGGTGCGGGCGTGTTCTGTGGTGGTTCGATTCTACCGGGGTTCGAAATGTCGGCCAAAGCCCTGCATCATTACACCGCCTTGCTTCCGAGGATCCCGGTGGAAGAATTATCGGAAGCCCCTTCTAATGGTCTGGGTAAGAATACCCGAGCGGCCTTACAAAGTGGTCTCTTCTGGGGACAGGTAGGAGCCGTGAGAGAGTTGATTCAGCAGTTGTCCGAGTCTCTCGGCGCACATCAGGCGACTCCCGACGTCTACCTGACGGGTGGTGGTGCCAACCTCCTCTCGACGCAGTTTCCAGATGCGATTCTTGAACCGCATTTGACGTTGTACGGCATCGTCCTATCCGCATTGCACCAACGAAGTGGGCATCCCTAATAGAAGAAACTGAACAAGTTACTTGTCGGATTAATATTCTATATTTCATTCAATCCGTGTTTATCCGTGTTTATCCGTGTCCATCTGTGGTTCCTAATAAACCGTGCCTCACCCTATGAATCAACCCACTTCTTCAACGCCGATGGCGACCTTACTCACCCCGCGAGGCCGAGGAGCGGTGGCGACGATTGCGTGCCGGAATGGAATGAGTTTGTTGGATGACTATGCCGCAACCTTGTTCCGTCCCGTGAACGGGAAGCCGATGTCAAAGCAGAAGATTGACCAGGTCCTGTTCGGTCACTGGGGAGAACTCGCTCCCGAGGAAGTCGTCGTCTGCAGAACGAATGCAGAGGAAGTCGAAATCCATTGTCACGGTGGCCATGCGGCGGTCGAACGGGTGTTGGGCGATTTGACGAATGCCGGGTTCACTGTGGTACCGTGGCAAGAATTTCAATCGGCGACGATGTCTCCCTTCGAAGCGGAACTCAACAGTGCTTTGGCCCAGGCACGAACAACGAAAACAGCCAGTCTGTTACTACAGCAAAGAGAAAACCTGCCTCGCGAAATCGACGCCATCCTGGCGGAAATCAAATTGCTGGAAGCGGGTACCAGCAGCGATTCTCAAGCGGTGCTCGCCCGCCTGCAGAAACTTCGCGACAGTTATGACCTGGGCCGCCATTTGACGGAACCGTTTCAGGTGGTGCTAGCAGGTCGCCCGAATGTAGGAAAGTCGAGTTTGATCAACGCCCTGGTGGGATATGAGCGGGCCATTGTCTTTGATCAACCTGGCACGACCCGCGACGCCGTCCGCACGGAAACCGCCTTCGGAGGTTGGCCGGTGGAGTTAACCGACACGGCCGGTTTACGTCTGACGGACGATCAACTCGAATCGGCGGGCATCGCCCGCGCCCGCGCGGCGCTGCAGCAGGCTGACCTGGGGTTACTGCTATTCGACAGCACCCAACCCCTCAGCGATGAAGACCGCGACCTGATCAACACGCAGGAATCCAAAATCATCATCGCCCACAAAAGCGACCTGTCCGAACCGGCCGAAGAACTCGCCAGCTACAACCCAATCCGCGTCTCATCCGTCACCGGCGAAGGTCTGGAAGAACTGATGACCCGCGTGCAGGAAACACTGGTGCCGGTGGAACCGGGGGATGGGGATTGTTTGGTGTTCACGGAACGGCAGCGGCGGATGTTAGAGACAGTGTGCGAGAATGGAAATACTGTCGCTTTGGCAGATAGGGTTAAACTGATGGCGACCTTTTCAAAGTCGTGATATCTCAAACATCAATCTACAAGCAGTTTCAAAACCCACCGCCCACGGGTTTGAAATCGTCTTTAAAATCAAACCGACGTTACCGAACTTAGCAACGGGTGAATATGGGGTCAGCCGAAGTGTTTTGTTAAAACGACGTCGACGAACTTTTGCGGTCAGGATTCGTTCTGGCTGCTTTCTATTGGAGGTACCACTTTGGCAAACTGCTCATTCAAAAGCGAATTAATAAACTCGCGTTGAGTCGGGTCGATGGGCACGGTAATGCACTTGGATTGGGTTGTGGTTAACTCGAGTTTGTTTTCATTGCCGGGGACCCAGTTGATCGTTTTCAGATCTGTCCAGGGATAGTAACGGCGGGCCAATGGAGTGGAGTAGACGTAAACACCGTTGCGAAGAATGAGCATGCTTGGAGTGCGAAAACTATTGCCGAAAACTAGTAAAAACAGGAAGACGCCTGGAAAAGCCGGAAGCTGATAGCCACGGCTTCCTTCCAGCCTCATGTAAGCAGTGATACCAATCAGGGTGCTCGCGATCAGCACAATCTGGATTCGTCTGGTGTTCGAAAGGGAGCGTTGCGGGCTTAATGTGGTGGCGAGGAGTGGTCCTTCGTTGCGGATCAACGCACGATAGTAAATGGTATATCCAACGAGGCCGAGAAGCAGCAGGCCGGCAAATGCAATTTGGAGGTGAGGAATTTCCATTTTCGAAGGTCCCTTACTGATTGCTTTGGAGAGGAATGAGTACCGTCGTTATCATCAACTGGGATTCATCGCGATCGATGGCTAACTCGGATTAATAACGTAATTATCAAGCAGTTGGTTCACATATTTATGATCACCGGTATCGACATTAATGACGATTGCCTTCTCTCGCTTCGTCGTTAATACAAACTGGCCCTCATTCGGGGAGCTAAAGCGGGAGATGCTGGCCCAGGGAATGAAGCGGGGGAACAAGGGTTTGGAGTTGTGAATCAACCCTCCTTCGAGAAGCTGAATCCGAGATTCAGACGATTTCGAACAAGCAATTGCAACCGTTGTAGCAACAAAGATGATCCACAGGAAATAGGCCCCAGAGATGCTGCCATGCCTTCTGATCAATATTCCTCCAGCGCCTCCAGCGAGCATAGCGAGAAAGAGAATACGCCGGTGAGTATTCCTGGAGAACGGTAGCATTATGAAATCAAACTGAGGTCCGTATTGCTTTCTGAGATACCAGCGGCGCAACTGGTCGGAACCGATAAGCAACATCGGGATTAACAACCAGACGATATATTCGTTTTCCAAGGTGATCTCTTTTAGTCTGGGCGAAACGAAGTTGAATAACGACGCGAACAATTCAGCATTCTACCAGAAACCTGCCAGTATGTGCACCATTTTGTCCGATGTGTGTTCCTGGATATTGGTGGAATGGGGCGAACTTCTGCAATTCGTTGCCGGTCGATTGGGCGATCTCGAATTTTCCCCCGTCCACTTTCCCCCTCAATCTTGATAATCGCGGGGATCGTGGTAACTTTGTAGAAATTTGCGCGCGTGGCGGTGGAAGCCGGTCTCCTTTTTGAGCTCTTTTTCTGCGGTCACCTTGCGCACCCGGGTCGGGAAGTGTCTGTTCTCTTCGCCGGGTGGTCTGTCAGCAATTCGGATTTGCCCTCGCTCTTATTTCAGCCGGGCCTGAATCTGACAGAAACGGCAGCGCATCACCTGGGACTGTTGGCAGTTCTAAGGACTTAGTTTTTCCATACTTGCGATCGAAGTGGGATAGTCGTGCCGAAACGAGAAGACATCAAAAAAATCATGATCATTGGCTCTGGGCCAATTGTCATTGGTCAGGCGTGTGAGTTCGATTATTCCGGAACCCAGGCGTGTAAAGCGCTACGGGAAGAGGGATATGAAGTCGTGCTGGTGAACAGCAACCCGGCGACGATCATGACCGACCCGGAAACGGCCGACCGAACCTACATCGAGCCCATCACCTGGCAGTACGTGCAGAAAATTCTTGAGAAAGAGAAGCCTGATGCCCTGCTACCGACCTTGGGTGGTCAGACCGGGTTGAACACCGCGATGGACCTGGCTCGCCGGGGAATTCTGGATCAACTGGGCGTCGAGATGATTGGTGCCCGCGAAGACGTGATCGCCAAGGCGGAAGGCCGCGATTCCTTCAAAGAAGCGATGATTAAAATCGGCCTCGATCTTCCGAAAAGCTTTGTCGTCCGCAGCATGCAGGACGCCCGCGACGCGATCGATGAAATCGGCCTCCCCTGTATCATTCGTCCCAGTTATACGCTCGGTGGAACGGGTGGCGGCATCGCCTACAACCGGGATGAGTTCGAAGAGAAAATCCGCAACGGTTTGAAACTTTCTCCGGTCGGTGAGATTCTGCTTGAAGAATCGATTATCGGTTGGAAAGAGTACGAGATGGAAGTGATGCGTGACCGGGCGGACAACGTCGTCATCATCTGCTGCATCGAAAACTTTGATCCGATGGGCGTACACACGGGCGACAGTATTACAGTCGCTCCCGCGCAGACTTTGACCGACCGAGAATACCAGCAGATGCGTGACGCGACCATAGCCGTGATGCGCGAGATTGGCGTGGAGACTGGTGGCTCGAACGTGCAGTTCGCCATTAACCCGGAAGATGGCCGTATGGTGGTCATCGAGATGAACCCGCGTGTGAGCCGGTCCTCGGCATTGGCCTCCAAAGCCACCGGGTTTCCCATCGCTAAAATTGCCGCGAAACTGGCGATTGGATATACGCTGGACGAAATTCCGAACGACATTACCCGCGAGACAATGGCTTGCTTCGAACCGACGATCGATTATGTCGTCACGAAGATTCCACGTTGGACGTTTGAGAAATTCCCCGATGCGGACGCGACATTGACAGTACAGATGAAGTCGGTCGGCGAAACGATGGCCATCGGTCGAACTTTCAAAGAGTCGCTGCAGAAAGCCCTGCGCGGGTTGGAGATTGGCAAGTTCGGTCTGGGTGGTGGTAAAGACGATCTATGGGAAAAAGAGATTCGCCCCGAACACAATGAGATCGTACGGAAGTTGTCTGTTCCGAATGCCGACCGGATGTTCTATATCCGGTATGCGATGAAGAGTGGAATGACGGTTTCGGAAATCCACGACCTGACTCGCATCGATATCTGGTTCCTGCATCACCTTCGGCAACTCGTGGAACTGGAAGATGAAATCCGGGCCATTGGCTCGTTTGAAAAAGCGGACAGAGATTTCATCTTCAAAATAAAACGGGCTGGATTTTCCGATCAGCAGCTTGCCTACTGGTGGGACACGTCTGAGATTGAAGTCCGACGATACCGGAAATCGCTGGGAGTCGTCGCGACCTTCAAGCAGGTCGATACCTGTGCGGCGGAGTTTGAAGCGTACACTCCTTATTACTACTCCACCTACGAGATGGAAGACGAAACCCCCGCCAAACAGCCGGGTAAAAAACGAATCATGATTCTAGGGGGTGGCCCGAACCGAATTGGTCAGGGAATCGAGTTCGACTACTGTTGTTGTCAGGCATCGTTCGCCCTGCGTGACTTGGGAATCGAGTCGATCATGGTCAACTCGAACCCGGAGACTGTTTCAACCGACTACGACACTTCGGACCTGCTCTTCTTTGAGCCGCTGACAACAGAAGACGTCCTTAACATCTGCGACCGCATGGATCCGGACGGGGTGATTGTTCAGTTCGGTGGTCAGACTCCGCTTAACCTGGCGAAAGGTTTGGAAGCGGCGGGCGTCAAGATCATCGGGACTTCACCGGACATGATCGACGCGGCGGAAGATCGGGAACGGTTCCAGGCGATTCTGACGAAACTCAATCTGAGCCAACCTCCGAATGGCCTGGCAACAAATGCCGAAGGCGCTCGCGAGATTGCCAATCAAATTACTTACCCCGTACTCGTACGACCCAGTTATGTGCTGGGTGGACGAGCGATGGAAATTTGCCACGACGAAGCATCTCTTGTTAAATACATGAACGAAGCGGTGGATGTTTCCCCCGACCGGCCGGTTTTGATCGATAAGTTCCTGCAGGATGCGATTGAAGTCGACGTCGATGCTCTGTCCGATGGTAAGCTGACTTTGGTCGGTGGTGTCATGGAACACATCGAAGAAGCGGGAGTACACTCGGGCGACAGTGCCTGTGCCTTGCCGCCGCACTCGTTACCCGATTCCGTCATCGATGAAATCAAACAGGCAACTTACGCATTAGCCAAAGAGTTGAATGTACGCGGACTGATGAATATCCAGTACGCCGTCAAAGAGATCGAGAGCAAATACCAGGTCTTCATTCTGGAGGTGAACCCACGAGCGAGCCGAACGTCACCATTCGTCTCTAAAGCGACTGGTCGATCACTCGCCTACATCGCGGCGAAAATCATGGCGGGCGTGTCACTCGAAGAACAGGGTGTCACCACGGAAATTGTGCCGAAGCATACCTCGGTTAAAGAGTCGGTCTTTCCTTTCTCGCGATTTTCGGGAGTCGACATTATCCTCGGACCAGAGATGCGTTCCACGGGTGAAGTCATGGGAATTGACCTCGAGTTTTCCAAAGCCTTCGCCAAGAGTCAGATCGCTGCCAACGTGGAAATGCCTACATCCGGTACGGTCTTCATCAGTATGGCTGAAGGTTACAAACAGGCGATCATTGAACCCGCCCGGCATCTGACCGAACTCGGTTTCAAACTGATTGGAACCTCAGGAACAGTGAAGGTGCTGCGAGATGCGGGTGTGGAGATTGAGACGGTCCGGAAAGTTCAGGAAGGCCGACCGAACCTGCTCGACTACATGACCAACGGCGATGTGCACCTCATCTTCAACACACCGAGCGGTAAAGGTGCAGCAACCGATGAAGGCCGGATTCGTTCTGCTGCGGTCACCTATGGAGTCCCTTGCGTTACGACAATGCCAGGTTGCCTGGCGATGGTACAGGCGATCGCTTCGAGCATTAAAGATCCTGTGCTGGAAGTCCACGCTCTACAGGACTGGGTCGGTGCGCTCAGCCAGACGAAATAGTGACTCACCTTTGGAACGTCATCGAGCAGGGTGGCCCGGACAATCGCTAAGTATAGTCCGGGTCGCGGAGCGACCGGCGTTTCGTAAGGAATCGTGCTGTCATCGCTGCGGCCAACAAACAATGGAGTGTTCCATATTCGCACTGCTTCAGGATGCTTACATTTTAAAACAGCTTAACTTCTTCAGAATATATCGGGGTTATCATGGCGGCGGATGAATTGTGGACCCGATTGCAGGAGGCCCTCGAAGCAGAGGCTTGTTCGCTGATTGTGCTGAGTCGACCGCGGGATAAGCAGGTGGCAGAGGCAACCAAAATTTCCATTCGCCCCGTTGAGTTGAAAGAAGGACTACAGTACCAGTTTACCAAACGGGTCAACGGTCAGGAGTTCCACGAGAACTTTGATCGAGAGGCGACGTACAAGCAGATTGAACTGTTCTTCCCGGAAACTTATGGTGACTGCCACCTCTACACGCGCGACTACGACCTGACGGCACGAGTGCAGAAGGGAAATAAACTACGGATCAAAAAGAAGTCGGCCAGCCAGGCGCCGAAAGAAGAAATTTCACACAATCGGGCTAAACAATATCTGATCCCGGAAGGAGTCCCCTGCCCGTTCCTCCAGGAGATTGGAGTGATGACGCCCGAAGGAAAAGTGAAGGCCTCCCGGTACAACAAGTTCCGACAGATCAATCGTTTTCTCGAACTGATCGACGACGTGGTTCCCGCTCTTCCAAAATCGGGACAGTTACAGATCGTCGATTTTGGTTGTGGGAAAAGTTATCTCACGTTTGCGCTACATCACCTGTTGACGGGCATTCAGAGCCGTGAAGTGAACATCGTTGGGCTGGATCGTCGGCAAGATGTCATCAGCACGTGCAGCCGGATCGCGGGGCAACTCGATTGCAGCGGACTGGAGTTCCAGAAGGGGGACATCCAGCACTATCTGCCCGAAACCCAGATCGACATGGCGGTCTCATTACACGCCTGTGATACGGCCACTGATGAAGTGCTGGCTCAGGCGATCGCCTGGAAAGCGAAAGTGATTCTGGCAGTTCCCTGCTGCCAGCATGAAGTCTTCAGCTTGCTGCCGAAAGATCATCTCCATGCACTCACGCAACATGGAATATTGAAGGAACGTTACGCCTCACTCGTGACGGATGCGTTACGGGCGAAATTGCTGGAGGCTGCGGGATACCAGGTGCAGATTGTCGAATTCATCGACATGGAGCACACCGCGAAGAACCTATTGATTCGCGCTGTCAAAGTAGAGCGTCAACCGCGCGTGCTGACACGCCGGTTCGAAGAGTTCCAGGCATTCCGACAGGAACTCGGTTTGCCGGAACTGACATTGGAACGATTACTGAAAGCCAAACTGATCAACTTGTAATCGAGTCCGAATCACTAAGAAGAACTCGATGCGGGAACCGTGTTAGCAGTATGCCGCCTTAGTAGGTTTCTTCGATATGCGAATCGGCCCGGTGTTTGGCTTCTTTCATAATGTTTGGTTTTTTGACCATCCCGGAAGCAGGTTGCTTGGCCTGATTCAAAACGGGGATCATGGTTGAGATCACATTTCGCATGTCACTGATAATGCCGTTTTCCAATTCATCCGTAGGAATTCCGTCGCAAGCATTCCAACAAGCGTGAATGCGGCGAACGATGTCCCGATTTTCGGCGTTATCTTCACCATGGATATCACCATCCATCGTGACGACGAATTGGGATTGGGCAGTTTTCTGAGCTTCGCTACTCATTCGACAGGCAGCCCTTTTCTTTTTGTGGACCCTGGCAGTAATCCAGGATGCGCGTTCTCATTTCCGACGAAATACGACCCGGAAGAGAAAAAAGAGTCTGGATTATCCAGCAATAGTTTCATCTTCCCACGTCCACTTGTAAAAGTTACAAGCCAATTGATACAGGTGGCCCGAGGCCATGACTGTTTCGACGTATGAGTTAGGATCGGCAACGGAATGACTGTCTATTCAGTCGGAATGAGAAAATTTCTACGCAATCGGAGTAATTGGTATTCTTTTCGGAGGAAAAGACCTGCTGGACAAGATTCCTCAACCGTGGCTGGCGGCCAACTGCGCGACGGCATAGGCGCAGGCCGCCGTAGAGAGTGCGGGGGTGAACAGCTGATCGAGCCAGAGTCTCTCTGCGTTTTTCAGCTCAGGAAATGCAGAGATTAAGCGGTCCGCGAGAAAACAGCCTTCACCAGAAAGATAAACAGAACTGATCGGTTTGTCGCAGCGGTTTAAGATCTGTTGGAGTGCTTTCTGCATCCGCTGGAGATGTTGTTCCCGCAACCAGGCCGCCATCGAATCGAGTTGCTCTGTCGGGAATTCTGTCCGGTCACAACAGAGCATGCGGCAAAGACGATCCTGAGCTGCGGCTTTGGTTGCTGGTTTTCCGTTCGCGGTGTCGGTCTCCTGTTTCGATTCGGGGAGATCGCCCGAGAGCAGATATAAATCGTAAGTCGTCGCAAACTGCTCCGCCGCAAGCGGGATTAATCCGTCACCCATGGGCACCTCCTGCGCCAGGGCCATCACTGGGGTCCGACGGACGCCGGCATAGACCAACTCACCCGACCGAAGTCGTTCAACATCGGTCAGACCGATGGTGGCGGGGAGTCCATTTTCAATGGGAATCAGATCGGTGGTAGTAGAACCGATATCGATCAGGAGTGCCTGCTTCGAGGGGTTTGTTTGGCCGACCCAGGTTGCAAGTGCATGCCAGTTCGCTGCGGCAACCAGGAGTGGAAACTCGACGGCAAACTCCGCGTCGACGAATTCTCCCCCTGTTTGCCAGACATCGACTTGCCGACCTTCAGCCGCAATTTCCACCGCATCCAGAATGGACGAGACACCTTCCCATTTGGTTTCGTAACAGTCGGCCAGTTCGCCCGTCATCGTCACCGCCAGCCGGTCGACGGGTGGTAGCGAGTTCAATATTTCGGATAGCACGAACGGGAGTTGGTCCGGTTCTTTCCACAAGGGAAAGGGTTGGCTCACGGTCACTCCATCCAAGTGGGCCGCTTTGATATTGGCTCCACCGATGTCGAGCCCCACGATATGATTGCCCGTCATTTAGTTTCCGTACTCTGCTTTTCAGATTGTTACCATTGTATGCCAAACCTTCTTCTATATCTCATCTAGCCGTTCTGGTACAAGAACCGCTTCTATTTCAGAGAACATCTCGGCACGCTAAACGTAAAAAAACAACGAAACCTTGCAGCAACGTTGTTTTTAATGAAACGAAATCAACAAGAGATGGCTTATTTATAAGCATTCGTGATTTCATAGAGGTCGGAATTGCCAATCCAGACCACTCGTTTCCGATGGAGATCTAATTGAATCTGCATTTGGCGGGCGGGATCCGAAAGGTAGACAGACCATTCATCTCGGTTCACTTCCCGAAATTGATTGGGACCATCCGCATTGTATTCCATCCATTTTCCACCACCCACAGACATAACAACACCTGGAGTGTTATTGTGTTTGTAGAAAACCGCTTTCACGTTATTACCTTTGACGGCATCGTCGTTCTGCTTATTCTGGCTTACTTTAGTCAGCTTCCAGAACTGCCCTGTAAAGTTACCAGAATCGGCCAACGTGGGTGTGTTATTTTTCCCATCATTGATAATGTCCAGCGATTTTCCATCGCCTTGCCACATGGTCGTCAATCGATAGTGATTGTTCTGGATAGGAGTTAATTTCCAGAACTGGCCTGAAACATCGGCTTTATCAGCGAGAATAGGCTGATTGTTCTGAGCACTATCGTTTACGATGTCCAAGGCTTTATTTTCACCTTGCCACGAAGTTGTCAGACGATAATACCCATCGCGAATAGGCGTGATCTTCCAAAGCTGACCGCTGACATTCGCTTTATCAGCGAGAACAGGTCGATTATTTTTTTGGCCATCGTTGATAATGTCTAAAGCTTTGTTGTCACCTTGCCATTGAGTCGTCAGTTTGTAATAGCTATTGGGATCGATGGGGTCTGCAGCAAACCCGGGTGAAGTCTGAAGTACGAAGGTCGCCAGCAGGGCAACGGATAAAACAGAGAGAGTAAATCGAATCTTCATTAGAGAACTCCTTTAGATAGGACAGAGAAGAAGATTGGCAGGATTGCCAGAGAGGAGAAGTGCAATCAGGCATTTACCTGACTATCTGTGATCTGATCCTACCGCTACAGGTTGAAGAGGAAAACCTGAGGACACATGCTAATTTAATTATTAATCAAACTGTACAGTTAGCATTATAACGTTTATTAATTGTTAGTCT
Source organism: Polystyrenella longa (assembly GCF_007750395.1). Lineage (GTDB taxonomy): Bacteria > Planctomycetota > Planctomycetia > Planctomycetales > Planctomycetaceae > Polystyrenella > Polystyrenella longa. The sequence continues at coordinate 32,568 of NZ_CP036281.1, forward strand.
CATCAAAATATTGACTGAAACATAGATTAAAACTGAGTGCGGTCTACAGCATGAGAAACCTGGATAGGTGCCTCCAGAAATCTGCGAAGCGATTCAATAGGAAAGTGGGATAATAACTTTCAGTTGGGGTAGCTACCTATGGGTGCATAGTTTGATCTACGCACAATACCCTGATTTAGAGTGGCTTCTGAAAAAACGAAGCTGGGTGGGAATCAGCAGAGGGCGGATTTGCGTTGCTCAACTTCTGCAGGTGTTCACGAATTTCAGCGGCGAGAAAGAAGGAGCCAGTCGTGCAGATCAAATCAGAAGAGGTTGCCGAGGCAGAAGCCATTTCCCAAGCTTCAATGGGCGTCTCGGCTAAACCGATGTCGGTGAAGCCAATCGTTTCCGCTATAGGAACTAACTCATCCAGCGGAATGGCGCGGGGATTGGTCTGAAAGGCGGTCAAGATGATGCGATCAAACCCGCGTCGCAATTCGTGGAGCATCTCAGCCGTCTTCTTGTCACGCGATGATGCAAAGATGACGGTCCTGTTCGTCGCGGGCACGAGTTCCAATGTTTTAATCAGGGCCGCGATGGAGGCAATGTTGTGCGCCGCATCGAGAATGACGATTGGTTCCGAACGGACGAGTTCAATTCGCAGCGGACAGCGAACAGTATTAATACCCGTTTGAATATGTTCAGACTCAATCGCGAATCCCTGTTCGCGTAACAGTTCACATGTTTGATAAGCTAACGCCGCATTTTCCGCTTGATGAAGCCCCGGCAATCCGGGTTGCAAATTTACGATCGCGTTGTCGCTGGTCCTAAGTTCCATCGTTCCCGTAAAACCGGTTTCCGGATTGAACTGCACTGCAGAGGATTCGATATGGAAGTTCGTCTCAAGTTCAGTGAGGGGAACGGCGAGTTGCTTGGCGATAGAGCGAATCACTTCTCGCGCGGCAGGATCGCGGACACCACTGACCAGCGGGACTCCCGGTTTAAGAATGCCGGCTTTCTCGGCAGCGATCTCTTCAACCGTCTCTCCGAGAAGATTGGTATGGTCGAGACTGATGCAGGTGATGACTGTCACCAGAGGAGAACAGAGCCGAGTCGTATCGAGTCTTCCCCCCAGACCTGTTTCCAACACGGCATAGTCGACATTCGATTGAAGGAAGTGCATCCACGCGAGTGCGGTGGCGATTTCGAAATAGGTAGGCGCCATCTGGCCGGGAAGTTGGTCCATCTCTTCCAGATGCGGTAGGAGCTGTTGGACCAGAGTGACCAGTTCTAATTCTGTGGGAAGAACCCCGTCGACCACCATCCGTTCTTCGAACCGATGCAGATGGGGTGAAGTAAACAGCCCAGTGCGATAACCGGCTGCTTGCAAGACGTTGGCGATCATCGTCGCCGTGGAGCCTTTGCCTTTGGTTCCCGCCAGGTGAATTGCCGGAATGCGTGTCTGAGGGTTGCCGAGCCGTTCTAACAGAGCCGTCATGCGGTTCAGCTTGAGGTCGCTGGTGCTGTAACTGCCTACCGAGGCGCGCTCGTAGTTGATCCGTTCAAATAGAAACTGGATCGCCTCTTCGTAGTTGTGAACCTGATAACGCATAGGGAGATCGACGAGACCGGAAAGGGGATGGAGTGCAGCCGGAGTAAGTTTTAAGACGCCGGTGTAGTTTACCGACCGGAATTATTCTCTTTGAAGCGTCAGCAGCAAAATTCGCCAGCAGTTGTCCTAAGTTGATCGTTGACCGTAGTGGGAAAACGCTCGATAGGAGTTAATATGGTGGATCGAGGTTCAGTCGAGGGCTTTGATACGGATATGGCGGAACTCCACTTTCAGAGGGCCTCCACTATGGACCTGTAAGGCGATCAGTCCCATTCGGGCGATTTCCGGATCGGGCTCGGTGAAGTCGACGGTAGTGACGCCGTTCATCGTCAATGTGATCTGGTTCCCTTTGGCTCGGATCGTATAGTCGATCCAGTCCGATTTATCGAGGGCTTCGACGACTTTGTCCGGTGTCTGGGCGAGGACCTTGTTACGGCGAGATTCGTCGTACAGACAGCCCCAGTACTTTTCGCCAATGTCCGCCTGGTAACCGATCATTTCGTGGTTGTCGGGAATTCGTTCGGAGCGAAACTGAACGCCGCTGTTCCCTTTGCCTTCGCGTAAACGAAATTGCAAACGGAGTTCAAAATCGCCGTACCGTTGGGTCGTCGCCAGGAAATTGTTTTTTCGGATGCCGGGGGAGTCGCCCACGATGACGCCCTCTTTGACTTTCCAGAGGGAGGTATCTCCTTCCCAGCCGGTCATATCAGTTCCATTGAAGAGGAGCTCGAACCCCGGTTCCAGCTCAAAGAGAGCGGGTTCAGCGGCCGTCAAACTCGATCGTGACGGAACGGTGGAGAAGAGAAAACAGAGGGTTAGAAATAAAGGGAAAGCGTATCTGAACATGAGGCTGGTCCTGTCGCAAGAATAGGGTGAAATTCCAGTGTACCAACCCCATCAACCGCAGACTATTCCCGTCATTAAATTCGCTACAACCGGTAAGGGCTGTTTCAGTTGCCAGGCTTCCCTGCTTTTCTTAATAAGAACCTTGAAGCGGCTTCAGCTTGAGGTGACGCTGGTCGAAGAGAGATACACACGGTGAAAAAGCTCCGCGCCTTAATGATTTGGTTGCCAAGTGAATTTGGCCTCCAGAGAGAGCGTGGGCTAAAACCTATCCTGAAACGTGGCTGTGGCGGTTTCTAACCCTGTGAAATCAGGGCAATAGCGACCCATCACTGGGTTTCAGGACAATATTTAATCGTCCCCTCATCCCCAACCTGGCCCATTCAATCGGAAGCTGCTTGCAGGCTTCGCTGTTACGGCCATTTGACAGAAAAGTCTCTTGATCATGACGACCAAACATTATTTGGATGGACAGCATTCTCTCCATGAACTGGCTCACAACGCCATCGTTTCTAATCCCTATTTCTTCGGCCAGAAAATCAAAGTCGATGTGCGCGGGGAAGATGTTATTCTGCGTGGAATGGTAAACACCTACTACCAGAAACAACTTGCGCAAGAGACTGTTCTGGACATCGAAGGAGTTCACTCGGTTCAGAACGAAATCGATGTCGATTCAGTTTGGAACCGGGGCCAGGGACATCAGGACAAAACGTCCAGCCGATTCTACTCTGCGAATACGGTTCCCAGCTGGTCCTTCTAAATAGGGAAGCTGAATCAAGATTCAATCCGAGTCCACTCCATGAAGGAGTGGACTCTACAGGATTGAACGCTGCTCCGGGCGTTGAGCATGAACCAGATGTGCTCTGCCGACCAGCAATGGATCGATGTGGCCAATCGTGTCGGAATTTTTGCCGTCATAGTCGAACTGATGCAGCACATGCCGCATCGCGTTCAATCGGGCTCGCTTTTTACAGTCCGATTTGACAACGGTCCAGGGAGCTTCGGCCGTGTCGGTGTAGAAGAACATCGCTTCTTTCGCTTCCGTGTATTCGTCCCATTTATCGAGTGACTCGATATCGATGGGTGAAAGCTTCCACTGCTTGAGCGGATGAATCTCTCGATTCTTGAACCGCCGCCGCTGTTCTTTCCGGCTGACGGAGAACCAGAGCTTAATTAAGTGAATACCGCTGCGTGTCAGGTTGTGTTCGAACTCAGGCGCTTGCCGCATGAACTCCTGATATTCTTCATCAGTGCAGAAGCCCATCACCCGCTCCACCCCCGCCCTGTTATACCAGGACCGATCCATCAGCACGATCTCACCATTGGTCGGCAGATGCTGGACGTAGCGTTGGAGATACCATTGCCCTTTTTCTGTGTCGGTGGGTTTATTCAGTGCGACCACGCGAGCACCACGAGGGTTGAGGTGTTCCATGAACCGCTTGATCGTCCCCCCTTTTCCGGCGGCGTCGCGACCTTCAAAGAGCAGAACGAGTTTTTGATCGGTCTTCTTGACCCAGGATTGTAGCTTGAGCAGTTCCACCTGTAGCTTGTACTTTTGCTTCTCGTAATTCTTACGAGACATCAGGTGTTTATACGGGTAACCCCCTTCCCGCCATTGGGGCGAGAGAGTTTCATCCGGCATAGGTGGTCCGCCCGAGCCGTCGGTTTGATGAATCAATGCCGCTCGCAGAAACTCAACATCGTCGGGAGAACTTCCTTCCAGAATCGCCTGAAGCACTTTGGCGAGAGTTTCCGGGTCGTGCGGAGGAACGCCACTGATTACGTCTTGCACGGCAGCAATTTTGGCTTCTTGTGCGGCATCGACTTTTTTATTGATTTCGGCTTGCGCAATTCCCCGTTCTGTGCGACCGGGAGTGACATCTCCCAAGTTGACTGGGCGAGGTTTCCCGTTTGAAGACGCAGGCTTTGAATCCGATTTTTTCTCTTCCACCACGGTCTGGTCGAAATCGTTGTCCTGGTTCTTTTTTGATTTTCGTTTACGGGACTTCGCCATGATTTGAGTCTTTGCTTCTTGTGCACGGGCCAGTTTTCTCTCAAGAGAATATTCATCGTAAACAGAAAGGGAAGCACTGTCAGTCCCTCCCTGAAGGAATGAGGACATCGATCCGAGCATTTTTTGTTTTCATAAAATGTGCGGAAGTATCCGCAGAAAGAGATTGACGAACAAACATAAAGTGCGGTACAGTCCGCATGTCAATGTTTTTTAACAGGGAGAACCGGCCATGCCTGAATTCACCAAAGGAGAGCTGGAGGTCATGCAGATCCTCTGGAAACATGGTGAGATGAAGCCTGCGGAAATCGAAGAGCACTTTCCGTGGGAGATCACAAACTCTTCGCTCCGTTCGTACCTTTCGATTTTGTTGGACAAGGGGCATCTTACCCGGCATCGACGGGGTAAAGCATTCTTCTACCGGGCGAAAACGAAGCAAGCTTCCACCTTTCGGCAGATGCTGAGCGAACTGACTCGCACCTGCTGCGATGGCTCGGTTGAGAAACTGCTTTGCCATCTGATCCGCTCTGAAAAGTTGTCGGAAGAAGATTTGCTTGAACTGAAACGCATCGCGGAAACAGACAATTCCGATCCGGATCCTAAAGCTTAAGGGACGCCCTCATGAGTCTGATCGACTGGTACTCTCAAACGGTAATGCTAGACAGTGAAACCGAATTCTGGCTGGTACTGCTGAGTAAAGTTACCCTGTTGTTGGCGGCAGCCTGGTTGTTGCGATTATTGGTGAGTAAAGCGAACCCCCGCTATGCCGTCTTCGTCTGGCGTTCGCTAGCGGCGAGTCTCTGCTTGCTACTTCTCTGGAGCTTCTCGTTTCCCTCGGTCAAGATCCCCTTACCGGTGCTCAGTTCCCAGGAACCGGAAATCATAATCGAAGAGATTCCTCCAGTCGTTCCCATGGCTGAGGAAAACATAACCTCGATTACCTTCGACCGGGCGCCCGTTCCGTTTCAAAAACCATTTCAAGAGATCGAAGCAACAGAAGACCGTGACCTCTCAACTCGAATCGTGAACACAATCGAGCCAGAAGAAAATGCGGAACCTCCTTCCTTTGCTCCCATTGTGGAGCCAACGATTGAAGATGCCGCGTCGATTTCCATCGGCAGTCTCCTCTGGTCAATTTGGATGATGGTCACTGGACTGTTGATACTTCGGTTATCACTGGGGCTTTATCGATTAAGAATTCTCGTGCGGGCCTCGTCAGTTGCTCCGTCAGAAATCAGGAGTGAAGTAGATCGGCTACGAGAGAAGTTAGGTGTTCGTTCCCCTATTGATGTTCGTCTTTCGACGGAGGTATCGATTCCCCTGCTGACAGGAATTGTTCGCTCCGTGGTCCTGCTACCCGCCGATCTGAACCAGCCCGAGAATGCCAGCCACCTACCCGCGATTTTAGCTCATGAACTTTCGCATGCTCGTTCTTATGACGTCTTGTGGAGTCGTCTGGTTCATCTGATTCAGATTCTATTCTGGTTTCATCCGCTCGCCTGGAAGATTGGCGACGTGCACCAACATGACTGTGAGCGTGTTTGCGACGCCGTGGCGACCGACTGCATTAATGACGTCACTGCCTACAGCCGTACCTTGGCAACCATTGCTCTTCGTGCCACCTCCCGTCCTCTGCTCGGCACGGTCAGCATGGCCCGCACCTGCGAAGTCCGTCAACGCATCGCGAAACTCCAACAAAAAGTCTTCGCCCACTCCCTTCCTTTACTGGCCGTCTGCGCCATGAGCACCGTTGCCCTGGTCACCGCCGTTCTGTTAACGGGAGGTGAACTGACGGAAGCAGCGATGGAGGTTGAAGAGGCACCTAAGGTAGTTGAGAATGAAGAACCAAAGGATACCGTCAGTCAGATTAAAGTTGTTGACGAACAAGGAGAAGTGGTTCCCGAAGGAGTGGTATCGATCACCGGACGTGCAAAGAGTGGGAAGTACGTAAAAGAGGACCACCCAATCGTAAACGGAGTGGCGCAGTTTGATCTCGGCGAAGAATTGTTCAACGATTTTAAAATCAAGGTTCAAAGCAAGGGTTATCAAACGCTGACCATGAACCGAGGGGACCTCGCTGGTCGCGACGCTTATCAGGTTGAGTCCGAGTATGTTCTGGACCTTCAACCGGCGATCACAATTGGAGGGCAGGCGGTTGACGAAGAGGGCCAACCGCTTTCCAACGTACTCATTCGCTGTGGAGTTTCACTGCGTTATCGTGGCGAAGAGAAGCGGACTTACGATAACCCGGAAGGTTGGGTGCTCACCAATGAGAAGGGACACTGGGAAGCCCACGATCTGCCGCCTGATTTAAAGGGGCTGAGACTTGGCGTGGGACATTTCACGCACGAATATCTACCGGCAGCAGAGGATCAGTATCGGATATACACTGTTCCTGAAGAGAAATACGACTTATTCCGCCAACAAAAATTCGAACTGACTATGACTGAAGCGATTCCTCTTACGGGAGTCGTGAAATCAACTGAAGGAGAACCAATTGAGGGAGTGCTGGTCGATATCTCAGGACGCACCGGTAACTGGGAGCGAATTCTTGCAAAGGGTCAGAAATTCAAAACAAATGAGAAAGGGGAGTTTTCGCTTCCGAACCCGACTAGGGGTTCACAATATATGTCGTTTGAACATCCCAATTGGCAACCGCGTCAAATTCATTTGAACATTCCGCGTCGCGAGCCTCTGGAGGTACAGCTGAAATCTGGTCGCCAGGTCGAGTTCCAGATAGTCAATCCGGAAGGCGAGCCGCTTGAGGGGGTGAATTTCTTCGTGGGAGGTCAAACCTATAAAACGAATGCCGAAGGGAAGTGGATTTGGACGAATGCGCCGGCAGGTATTCTACAACCACAAATCAGCTTGGATGGTTATCTTTCTCCCAATTACCGTCCCGGTTGGGATACATCTGGTGAACCGATCGTGATCATGCTCGAAAGAAGTATTCCAGTTCATATGAATGTTCTTGATGCCGAATCGGGCACGCCAATAGAGAAATTCGAACTATTTCTTGGCATGCACATTAAAGCGAACTCACCAGGGAGCTGGGAGTGGCACCCCCATTACCTCTTCTTGAAGAACAAAGATCGAGAGCCTCTTCTCTCGGGAGAATTTTTCTCAGAGATAAGAAGCCGTATTTCGCTCTACCAGTACCGGGTCGATGCGGAGGGTTATCTTCCCACGTTGTCTGAGATCGTCGATCCCGAAGAGATGATCGGTCGAGAAATCAACTGGACACTGAAGCTCGAAAAGAACAAGTCATTAATAAGACAGGTATTCACTCCAACGGGAACCCCTGCGGCGAATGCTGATATTATCATTCGCTTTCTGGGGTCAGATGATCTAAATGGAGTCATCAGAGTTTCTCAGAGTGAGATGCCAGATTTAGAAGTCAAAAGCTCACAGGATGAACTCCATTTGAAAGCAGATGCAGAAGGAAAAGTAACCATTCCGGAAACTGATGAACCCTACTTCTGTCTGGTTCGACATGATACGGGGTATTTGCCTGTCTACATCGACGTAGATTTGATTCATCAGCGAGAATTGAATTTACGACCGTGGAAACCCATTAAAGGAAAGGTATTATTGTCTGGAAAGCCTGCTGAGGATCTCTATGTTCGAACGACGAAGACCTTGGATCGCTCGGCCGAAGAGGGGCGATTCATGGGGGGAGCTTCAGGGTCCCAAGTTCGATTTTTGCATGAGCTGTCAACCGACGAGGAGGGGGCATTTTCGGTGCCCAAAATGCCGGAAGGGAAGACGCTATTCAAGATCAGTTCAGGGCTGCCGGCAGAGGGAGATATCAACGGAGTTGAACGAAAAAAGACACCACCCACATGGTCGCTTAATGTGGTTTATGACCCTGACGATCCGAGGCACAATCCGTTTGTTCTGGGAGACGATGAAGTCGACATTCGCGGTCAGGCTCTACTTCCTCCAGGAATGAATTTGTCTGTGACCAATAGTTATGTCCGTATAAATCGAATACGAAACGACGATGAGCCCGAATATTTATTTTATCACAATGCGAAAGCTCTTCTGGACTCTAAGGGGACGTTTCAATTGCGAAACCTTTCCCCAGGTACCTATGTGGGTTCTCTGAAAATCGTGCGGGAGGAAGATGTCCAAGAGGGTGTCACACGCAGGTCGAGTCATTATGCCAAGTTTAATATTACCCCTGACATGTTCACCGGCCACGGCCCGGGGAACCCGATTGATCTGGGTGAAATTGAGTTAACCGAGAATAACAAACAAGCGATTAAGGAAACTTCCGAGACGATTGAAACGGAAACAAAACCTGTTGTGGAAGATGAGAAATCCAATCCACAGAAATCGAAATCGAAGAATGTGGTGGAGTATCGCGTTCAGGATGAACTGGGAATCCCGATTGAAGGAGTCTCGTTTCGTTATGGCCCGTTGATCGCCGGTAAAACCAATGAAAAAGGGGTGATGCAGGTAGAACGCTCGAAGGGGTTGCGATATGAGGTGGAGAAAAAAGGATATCACTCCGTACATCTCCGGAAGCAACATGAACTTAATGACTCACCCGTTGCTGTGATGTTACTGCGAGCAAGAGCTGTCGTGGGTAACGTCTACGACGCTGAGACGGAAAAGCCAATCGAAAAATTTCGGCTGGCTCGAGGGGTTCAAACTGTAGATAATGAGAACACCAAATGGGATTGGAATTATCGTCAGCATTTTTCAACGAGTGACGACCCGCCCGGCTTTTTCTCTGATAAGTTGACCGACGTGCATTCACCAGTTCAGTATTTAATTGAAGCGGATGGTTATCTTCCCCAGCGATCGGCGATATTGGAACACGACAAGCTAGAGACCCTCCCACATCATCTGGAATTTAAACTTCGTCCCAAGCGAGACTTGGTCTGGAAGATCTACACACCCGACGGAGAACCGGCCGACGGTGCCGAATTCACTCTAAAGAACAATTTGGACCGGCGTCATGAATTCGTCTTCATTGAAAATGGCAAGCCGATAGAAGACGAGTCAAGTCATCCTACGCTCTCGGTCGTCGCTGACGCACAGGGGAAGTTCGAAGTTCCCGAATCACCCGGTCGATTCCTGTGTGTGATCACGCACGAGACCGGTTTCCTGCAGTTGACCGATATTGAGTTTTATGAGCAACAGGAGTTACGGCTAAAACCCTGGAGGAATATCAACGGTAAGGTTCTGGTCGAAGGTAAGCCTGTTTCTGGCGTGAAGATCAGTACAAACTACACTTATTCGAGAAGATCAGGACTAATGATTCTGGGGGGAGACATACCAAATGTCTTATACCGCCAATTTACAGAAACAGATGAGAATGGCGATTATGAATTGCCGGCCGGTCCTTATTACCGCTGTCGTTTGGAAGTGGAAAAGGTGTCGGAATCTTCATCAGAAGAAAATTCGACTCAAAGAGGAATCTTTCTTCAAAGGGTTGTACCGGAGTGGTCCGCCTATTATGAAATTGAATCTAAGGATCGCGAGACTGTAATATTTAATATTGGCGATGACGAAGTGGATCTGGTTGGTAAGGTTTCCTTTCCGGAAAACATGCATGTCGATCTGGATCACTCGATCGTCTCTTTGACGCGTGAGAAATCGGAAATGTCGTTCCATCCCTACTTCAGAGGATCCTTTCAGGCTCGCTTGGCAGCGGATGGATCATTTCGTTGTCACAATTTAACACCGGGAGAATACATTGGTGCTGTATTTGTAGGTGACATTAACGAGAAAGAATTTAGTAGTCCGCTCCCCATCTTATCAATCAGAGTCAAAAAAACACTGACGGGGAAATTCACAATCACCCCCGACATGTTCAACGGCCACGGCCCGGATAAACCGATTGATCTGGGGGAGATTGAGTTAACTCCGGTGAAGTGAGGGAGTCAATCTGAACGTGGGCAATCGTGTGTCGTTCAGGAAATTTCCGGTGGGCCGGTTTCCTGATCTGGTGAGATAGATTTCCGTGACAACCGATTGGGACTGCCTAAGAAATAAGTTCGGTGACTCATTAAATAGGGAATGTGAATTCGGACTTACTTTCCCAAAATGGTGACATAAGACATCTTGACGTTTTGATTAGGCACCGGTCTAATTTTCAGTTGCTTAGCTTTAATGCACACGCTTCGGAACAAACCGGATTAATTGCGACCTCGTTCGTTTCATTACTGTGAACCAAGAGGCTGTTAACAAACTGAATGCCCGGTGTTCTGTTCAACACGCCATTCGACTCACCATCTGTTTGGAACGCTCCCACTATGCTTTTCATCACGCGGCTTACCTCGCTTCTGCGCGCTCATCGTTCACAATCTCGCCAGCAATTCTCGCGGCGTTCTGGTTCTACCCCGGACTGTAGCCAGATTGATCAACTGGAAGTCCGCACGTTACTCTCTGGAATTGTGGCCTCGGTTGATACGGGATCGGGACATTTTCATGCAGTAGGTCCCGGATATGGTGAAGAAAACAGTCACGCGATTGGACTGGGTGACCTGGACGGTGATGGCGACTTGGATGCGGTGATCGTCAAGTACGATTCGGACAGTTCGATCATGTGGAACGATGGCAGCGGTAATTTTACGGAAAGCCTGCAATCCCTTCCTGAAAGTACGAATGTCGCTCTGGCCGATGTCGATGGAGACCTCGATCTTGATATTTATCTTTCCCGTTCGAATCTATTTAACGACGGTCCTGATGACCAGCTTTGGATCAATGATGGGAATGGACAGTTTTCAAAGAGTGATCAAGTGCTCTCGAATGGGGAAAGTGGTGCGGGCGTTTTTGGTGACCTCAATGGCGATGGACACGTCGATCTCTTTCTCAACGACCGCAGTACGGGCAGCAATGTCTGGTTAAATGATGGAAGCGGGAACTTCACTAACACCCTTCAGTCGCTCAGGGATCCCGGATTGACCGGTGGTCAGCTCCATATCGATACAGCCTTGGGTGACGTCGATGATGATGGTGACCTGGATGCGTTCGTGGTGTCGTTCGGGCAACCCAACCTGCTGTTTCTGAACGATGGAACAGGCCAATTCTCCTTTGCCCAGTCTTTTGACTTCGGGAATAACCGGACCGCCGACGTTGAACTAGGTGACATTGATGGAGACGATGATCTGGATGCGGTTGTTGCCAGTCGCGAGAGTGGTAGCCTGATCTATCTGAACGAGGGAGGGACCTTCGCTTTAATTCCAGCGACGATTGGTGACCGAGATACCTACGCAGTTGGTCTGGGCGATTTCGATAGTGATGGTGACCTTGATCTGTACCAGGCCAACTCCTTCGACGGGACTCCCGTGACTCCTCCCCCCAGGTATGTCGGTGATCGGGTTTTTCTGAACGATGGCGCGGGCAACTTTACCATGACTCCCCAGTCGCTTGGACCGGCCTATGGAACCGATGTTGCCTTGGGCGATCTCGACGACGATGGTGATCTTGATGCATTCGTTACGAACTGGATTTATGATGCTGATCAGGTCTGGTTTAATGGAAATGAAAGCCTCCCTTTCAAACAAGATTTTGAATCGGGTGATACAGATGGTTTGATCGTCAGTAATCCAGCAAATGTGAGCGTTATCGGCCCCCTTGGGCAGCAGGTAATGCAGTTCGATAACGTGGGACTGACCGGCCTCACGACCGCGCTGGTTACTCTTGACGGACCTCTTCCGAGTCTGTTCGAGATGTCAGCGAAAGTTCGTTCCGTCTCTGGAGCGGATCGTTGGAACAATGGTTTCCTGATCTTTGATTATCAGAACGAAAATGATTTTAAATACGCCGGTATATTCACTGGGCAGAATGAACTGGTTATCGGACACTATCAGGGAAGCTGGCAAAATCGAATTGCCCAACTCGACTGGGATGATGAGGGTCGCGTTCTCAGAACCGACCGTAACCATCAATTACATGCGTCAATCAATGGAAATGCCGTCACCTTGTCGGTTGAAGGTCTGCCTGTTTTGAATGGAACTTTCCCGCTCGGCATCGGTGATGGTTCGGCGGGCGTCGCTTCGTATCATGCGTTAACGCAGTTTGATGATTTCGAAATTGCAAACGAAGTCGCTGTGGGAAAATCGGTCCCCTTCCCCTACATGGATAATTTCAATGATGGCAAGACGGATCATTTCTACTTTAATAACTCTGATGTCTGGAAAACCGTCAGTGCGACGGGGGGGCAGAACGTGCTGCGTGCGAACACATCGTACACCCCATTGAAATCGGTGGCTTACGTACCTGTTTCAGATTTACCAGAGACCTTTGATATCTCGGTAAAGGCTAAGTCGATCTACACCGGTGAGGGCTGGCAGAATGGATTTATCATCTTCGACTATAAAAGCGAAAATGATTTCAAATACGCTGGCATGTTCACAGGGCAGAACGAATGGGTGATTGGACATTACGAAGGTCACTGGGGGAATCGTCTCGCTGAGGTCGATATGGATGATATCGGGCTGAGAATTCACTCAGGTCGGTACTACAACTTACGGGTTCGTCTCGATGGCCCCCATGTATCGCTATTTGTCGGAAATGAATTGGTCACATCGGCGACATTTGCTTCCGACGTTAATCATGGTCCGGTTGGACTCGCCGTCGAAAAAGCCTTCACTTGGTTTGATGACTTCGAGATCAACGTGCCCCCTGTCTTGCACGACAGCATATTTGAAGATTTCAATGATCAAGTCGTCGACGAACTGACGACTCCTGACAGCAGCCAGGGGAGTTTTCGAGATCTTAATCGAGATGGTTCTGACTTCTCTTATCTCGTACAGGCCAACGTCTCTCGGGGACTGGAGCTTCAACTGACCAATCCCCTGCAGGTGCTATCCCCCAGCTACACGCTCAATGTAAAAACCAGAATGGACAGTGACATGAATGCGTGGCAGGACGCGTTTCTCATCTTCGATTATCAGAACGAGAAAGACTTTAAATATGCCGGTGCCTTCGCGGGCCAGAACGAGTGGGTGGTCGGCCATTACCAGGGGGACTGGGGAACCCGATTGATTGTCGACCTCGATGATGTTGGTGAAACAATCGATGTAGGCACGTTTTACGATCTGGAATTGAGGGTCTATGGAGACGCAGTCACTTTCTTAGTTGATAGTTCGGAACTGATTTCTACGACCTTTGGAGAATCCGTCTACGGCGGCCAGGCAGGTTTCGGAGCATTTAGGGCATTGACGGAATTCGACGACTTCGGGTACTCACCGAATGTGCCCGTGTAAGTATCCAGTGTAACTGTAACTTCATCTTGATTAATAATGATTTGATTAAATGAGTAATCTTAGACGCCCGCGACCGACGGTCATCTCTCGCTGGTCAGCTTGACTCAATTATCACTGGCGAATTGTATTGAAGACCTACTTTCGTGAGGTCCGGATCGAAGAATAGCAGGCAGAACTGATGTGGACGTTCATGTGTTCGCGAACATCCCCATTTTCTTTCACTACAGGATTAATTCTCATGATCAACTTCAACTGGCTGGCCTCCTGTTTCGGATCGAACGAATCCTTTCAAAATCAGAGTTCTTTACGCCGAAAAACTGCTCGAAACTTAAACAGTTCTACATTGGAATTTCTGGAAGCCAGAATTCTTCTTACAGCGAGTCCGTTAAATCAACTTATTGATAGTGGCCAGGAGTTAGGCGACAGTTATGCCTGGAAAGTTGACTTGGGCGATGTTGATAGCGATGGTGACTTGGATGCGTTTCAGACAAATAATATCGGAGATAGCGAACTCTGGATCAATGATGGCTCTGGAAATTTCATCATAAGTACGCAGGTATTTGATTCCGGGTTTGTAGGCAAGTTTGGTGATATTGATAGTGATGGTGATCTCGATCTGATTAAAACCGGATTTGATCCCGATCAGGAAACGGTGTGGTTTAACGATGGCTCTGGAAACTTTACCAAGAGTGGTCAATCCTTAAAGCCTCCTAAGTACTTCAGCAATGACCTTGTCTTGGGAGATGTTGATGGCGATGGGGACCTGGATGCACTCATCGGTCAGTTTGAAGGGTTTGGCGGTGTAAAGCGTGGTGTCCGCGTCCTGATAAATGACGGCGATGGCAATATGCTTGATGAAGGTCAGTTCGTAGGCGATTCTCCTTCAAGTGGATATTTTTATCTCGGTCTCGAAGACCTCGATGGTGATGACGATCTCGATCTTATCATAACGCGACTATATGGACAAAATGCCGTTTTTAAAAATGATGGAACGGGTCAATTTTCCTATTGGGAGGATCTTCCCTATACAGGAGAAACCGAAGGAATTGCACTAGGAGACATTGATAACGATGGTGACGTAGACGCAATCATTGGACGGCGCGACGACACAGAGGTGATTCTGTTCAATGATGGCACGGGCACGTTCCTCGCAAGCAGTCAAAACCTGGGTGACCCGTACAGCACGAATGATGTAGCGTTGGGTGATTTTGATAACGATGGTGATCTTGACCTGCTTAGAGTCGTCGACGATCCCTCCTCTTTTACTAATGTCGAGAAACTCTGGTGGAATGACGGCACCGGTTTCTTCCTGCCCAGCGGACAGGACATCAATATTGATCTCCCTCAAGCGGTAGCACTGGGAGATTTGGATCAGGATGGTGACCTGGATGCGTTCATCGGTTCTTATCTTGATAAGCCCAGTAAAGTCTTTCTGAATTTGACAGAGCCCTATGATTACTTTCAGAATTATGAACTGAATAACAGTATGGGATTAGTTCAAAGTGATCCGGGGAATTTCACGATCGTTGATCAGGGAGACAATAAACTTCTTCAAACAGACAACAGTGGGTTCACAGGGCTGAGCACCGCGTTGCTTGATCGCGATGACCCACTCCCGTACTCCTATGAAATGTCTTTGGAAATAACATCAGTTGCTGGTTTGAATCGACAGAATAACGGGATGGTGATCTTCGATTATCAAGCTCCTAATGATTTCAAATACGTGGCCATGTTACCCGATCAGAATCAATGGATCATCGGTCACTATATCGGTGGGTTCAGTAACCGGGTGGCCGAACTTGACTGGGATGATGTGGGTCGCACCATCGATAACCAGACAGAGTACCAAATGCATGTCCGTGTGGATCACCAGCAGGTATTTCTCACTGTGGATGGCGAGACCATTCTGGAAGGAGAGTTCAGCGTCCCCCTTCATCTTGGAAATGTTGGTTTCGGATCGGTCAGTGCCGTGTCCCATTTTGATGATTTCACCGTCGGCGCCATAGTGGATACCGGTGCTCCGGCGTTTCTACCGTACTTTGAAGATCTTGAAGATAGAAACGCCGATTTCTTTCAGTTCGACAAAGAAAGTTATTGGTCAGTAGTGGAGGTCGATGGAGATCACGTTATCGAAGTAGACCATCAAGATTGGAACAGGAGGTTCAGCGCGTTTGTTGATTTTACACAACCGATGCCCGATCAATACCAGATGTCAGCCGTGGTGACTTCAATCGAAGGGCCCGGACGCTGGCATGATGGATTCATTATCTTCGATTATCAAAGCTCATCCCGCTTCAAATATGCGGGGATGTTTGCCGGCCAGAATCAGTGGGTTATTGGAAGTTCCGAATTTCTCTGGGGAACGAAACTGGCCCAGGTCGACTGGGATGATGTCGGTCGAAGTATTGATACCAATACGGACTACAACCTTCATATCGATGTCGATGGAGATGTCGTCACATTGTCTGTTGATGGAGAAGAAATCGTCACCGCAGAATTTGCGACGGGCATTAATAACGGAAAAGTAGGTGTGGCGGCCGTGAATGCGGTCACCCATTTTGATGACATCCGAATTGATTACGAAGTGGCAAAAGGTCTTCCTGTTGAAATCCCTTACGAGGAAAACTTTGATGACGAAGAGGCTGATGCCTTCCTCTACAACGATTCAAAATTCTGGGATACCGTTCCCGCATCAGGAGGCCAGGTTCTGAAGGGAGATCTCTCCGACTTCAGTGGATTGGGAGTCGCCTATGTTGTGCCAGATGAAGTGCTGCCAGAAGAATACATGGTTTCGGCAACGGTCACAGCCGAAGGAAGCCTCACTGGTTGGCGTGATGGATTCCTGATTTTCGATTACAAGAATGAATATGATTTCAAATACGCCGGCATGTTCGCAGGTCAGAACGAATGGATCATTGGACACTTTCAGGGCAGTTTTGAGAACCGACTGGCCGAAGTCGACTGGGATGATTTCAGTCGTACTATCAACCCGGATCAGGCCTATGAACTTTCCGTGAAAATCGATGGAAGTGATGTCGAATTATGGGTAGACGGTGAAAATGTCACCTCTGCTGATTTCGGGGCCAACGTCAATGGAGGCCCCGTCGGAGTCGCAGTGATGAACGGAGTCAGCCGGTTCGATGACTTTTCAATCGGGACCAATCCGTCCGCAATCGATCTGGTCTTCGCGCAAAAAGATGCGGAACTGTTTGATTAACAGTTCCGCATCTGGATCAGTCAGGCTACTGGGGGTTTCTGTTTTTTCAATTCTGACTTGCTGATGCCCAGCCGCTTAGCGACGGAACGAACGCGGAGGTTGACCATCTCTATGATGAGCGAGAACGCCATCGCGAAGTAGATGTACCCTTTGTTGATGTGGGTTCCCAACCCTTCAGCCAGTAGCATCACTCCGATGAGAATCAGGAAGCTGAGGGCGAGGACTTTCAATGTCGCGTGCTTATCGATAAAGCGACTGATCGCGCCCGAGAAGACCATCATCACGATAATGGCGATCACGACGGCAACAACCATGACCCAGATGTCTTCCGCCATGCCGACGGCGGTGATCACTGAGTCGAGTGAAAAGATCAGGTCGAGCAGCGCGATTTGAACCAGGACGCTGCCCAAACTGGCAACCTCCGGTTCCACGTTTTCGTCGGAATTGTCTTCCATCTTGTGATGCAATTCCTTCACGCTGTTTGCAATCAGAAACAAGCCACCGCCCAGCAGGATCAGGTCGCGCCAGGAAATCTCCAACACCTCATTCGTAAGGTACGCTTCGGGTAATCCCCAGGTGGTGAGGAACCCGAGCGAAAATAGAGGGTCGGTTAAACCCATCACCCATTTAATACTAAACAGCAAGAGAATACGCAGAACTAACGCCAGTCCCAAGCCGATCAGGCGGGCTTTCTTGCGTTGTGATTCAGGAAGTCTTCCACAGAGGATCGCGATAAAAACGACGTTGTCGATTCCCAGAATGATTTCCATGCAAGTCAGGGCGACGAGGGCAATGATCCAGTCCATGTGGGACGTCTCCGGTTATCTATGATTTCTCAGCCGAGCGGCATGAGGATTGAGTTGAATTCTGGAAATGAAGAGTCCCGATTGTAATCAGTCAATCGGCAATACACTAGATCCTGTCCAAGATAATTGTGGCGGCTAGCGGTCCCGAAAAGTCTTTCAAGACAGAAGGCTGCGCCGCCAGAACACGCTACGGTTATACGGAGGTCGCTAGAGAATCTCAGCCATTAGGATTTCAGTCGTAACGATCTCAGGGAGTCTTGCTCAGGTTCCTGCTGTTTTGGTCGGGATCGGTTTGCCCTGCCTCCGGGCATTGGCTTCGTTCTGGCACTCTACGACGCGTTGACGGAGGAACTCGACGAACTCTTTGTCTGATTGATCGCTATCAAAGTGAGCTTGAATTTCTTCGTGTGAAATCGGATCGCCGAAGACGACGCAGATCTTCTTGGGTCGAATCCAGACCGAACTGCGGGGCATCGCCTCGTAGGCTCCGGCAATTCCTACGGGAATGATGGGGGCATCTGTTCGTTTGAGGATCGAGAGAAACCCAGGTTTAAAGGTTCCCACCAATCCATCCGGAGAACGTGTCCCTTCCGGATACAACCCGACAAGGAACCCATGCTTGAGGCGGCGAACGGCTTCGCGAATGGTACTGCTGGTCGCCGATTCTCGTCGGATTGGCATGGTGTAAACACGTTTTAAAATAAAACCGATAATCGGGGCTTTGAACAGACTGTCGCGGGCGACAAAGCTGATTGTCCGGCGGATGACTGTTCCCACCAGCACTGGGTCAAGAAAACTCTGATGATTCATCATCAGGATCGCTCCCCCCTTTGCGGGCAGTTTTTCCTGATGGTATCCCCTTAAGCGGAACCAGACTGTGCAAAACAGGGTGCATACGACATGTAAGAACCCCCACATGAAGGTCCATTTATCTGGTGACGGGAGATCAATTTCGGTTTTTACGGGAGAGGTGGATTCACTCGACATGAGGCTATGTCACCGAAAGTTCGGGAAAGGTGCTGGAAAACATTCCCCGCGAGGGAGAATCATGGACGTGGTTCCTCTTTACCGGCTGGTCGTCTGAAGTGCAAGATGCATTTGATTTTCTGTTTCACAACTCGCGACGATCTATCGCTCAATCCAGCCCATCGGTCTGTTCAACCGCTGTTTGCAAACCTGTTTGGTAAGTCGGGTAATCAAACTGGAACGGCAGCGACTCTTTGACGAACTGATTTCGGCACCGTTTGTTCAAACCACGCGTTCGTTTCGCAGGTGTGTCATCGTCGAAACGAGGCTCCGGCGCGTTTACCAGGCGGGCGAGTTCACGATAATATTCTTCCCGAGTGGGAGGCTGATTGTCGCAGACCAGATAGAGCGATGCTGGATTCCTCTGCTTTTCCACCGCCAAGGCGACTCTCGCGGCATCCTCCACATGGATCAAATTCAGCCAGCTTTCCGGGTTTCCGGGGATGGGATCGTCGTTTCGGAGCATCTCGATTCTGCGCAGTAATCGGTCTGGACCGTAGATCCCTGCCAATCTCAGAATGGACCCTGTTGCGGGACCTGTGGAGAATGTATTCCGAACAGCCTGTTCCGCCTGCAGGCAAATTTCCCCCGATTCAGTCTCCGGCTCGGTTGCCGATTGTTCATCGACCCAGGAGCCGTCGCTCACGCCATAGACCGAAGTGCTGGAGATATATAGGAATCGCTGACAACGGGGTTTAAGACGGGCTAACACATTCTGTAGCCCGTCGATGTAGACTTCTCTCTTACTGGGACCGGCCGCACGATCAAATCCGACCGCGTATAAAACCGTCCCGTATTCCTGTTGAGCGAGGGTATTCAGCGACTCCGGTTGGGTTACATCTCCGATTACCGGTGTCATGCCCTGCTGAGTGAATTGGTCGGCGTTATTCTGACTTCGAGTGAGAACATGAACGTCGCGATTTTCAGCCAGCCAGCGTGCCGCCACTCGTTTTCCCAAGTAACCGCATCCGATAATCAAGTCGGACATAAGAATGACTTTCCGGACCGAATTATCAGTTCTATTCAATGAGAGATGGTGAAAAGGAGCAAAGAGGGAATCGAACTCACGACTTCTGCTAACTTAATAGGGAGCTGGAGTCAGAGAACTTAATCTTTGAGCGGGGTGACACCCAGATCTTCGACCGTCAGTAATCGATCGTAAGAGAGACCGTTCTCTTCGAAGTTGGCTTGTCCCCCCTGCAGTCGGTCACAGATGCCAACCATCTTGACGACTTCCAGTCCGAAGTCCTGACAGCGCTGGGCCGCCAGCAGAGCGGAACCGCCAGTCGTGACGACGTCATCGATGACGACAACCTTCTGTCCTTTTTCGACGGGGCCTTCCAGATACTTCTGGGTGCCATGACCTTTCGCTTCTTTACGAACCATGAATCCGTCAAGCGAGCGTCCCTGTTCTGCGGCGACAGCCAGAACTCCACCGACGATAGGATCGGCACCGATGGCCATTCCACCGATGGCATCGAAATCGACATCTTTCAAGAGTTCCAGCAGACCAAACCCGACCTGACGCAGACCTTCGGAATGCAAGGTGATCTGTTTGCCGTCGAGGTAATAGTTCGATTTTTTACCGGAGACGAGAGTGAAGTCACCGAATTTGAGGGCTCGTTCTTTGAAGAGTTCAATCAAGCGATCACGGTCGTACATGAGAGCAGTTATTCCCGGGGAAAGAGGTGGATGACAGGTCAGTGGCACCTGACTCATTACATCGGGCCGGTACCACTTTGACCGATCTTACTCAACCTGTCCCCGCAGGAAAAGGAGCCGACAGGAATCCCTCCGTGGGATCACTGAATTTGCCCGATTTCTCGCTGCAATATCATGTTCTCCAAGCTCGTGTTCAGCCATTTCTTTCTTCTATTTTGTTTTGAATTGCAGGTCTGCGAAATCGAGGATTCCCTTCCAGTAGTCCAGCTCCAGCACATGTTTGGTATCCAACCGATACTGAGCCAGATTACCCACATTCTCGGCGGTGACGGGGCCTCCATTGATAATGCCGTCCCCTTTGATCCCTTCGGCTCCCAGAAATTTGTAAACCTGATCCGCTTCTCGAATTCCTTTGATTGAGCTGTCGTAGTTCGCCCACACATCTTTCAATCCAGAAGTCTCCATTAACGGACGTGGGGCCACGAGAGCGACGAGCAAATGTTGATCGAAGGGAATCTGTGCTTCATTGTCGTTGAACTGAGTAAAGGTATCGTTGAACCAGTGAGGGAAGACGTCGTTGATTCGTTTGACCGTCTCCTGGTCATTGTTACGGCTGAGAGCCATGCCGCCGGTGCCCGATTGGTGGGGAATGCATAAGGCGATTCGCTCATCAGTGGCCGCTGCCCACAAAGCCGTTTTTCCACGACGGGAATGACCCGTGACGGCGATGCACTCGGGATTCACTTGTTCGTCGGTAAGCAAGTAGTCGACGCATCGATGCAGTCCCCATGCCCAAGCCGCGATGGTTCCCCAGTGTGATTCAACAGGTCCTTTAATGTCTTTAAAGTGGGGATGAACGCCATCAGTGAAATCGTTTGTGTCGGGATCGATATTGTTGACATGACAGGTGGCGAATCCATAACCCCGATCAATTAAGTATTCCAGACACCAGTAATCGAGTTGGGCTCCGCGATCGCCCTTTTCTGGATTGTCACAGTAGCTATGCAGGTTGGTGGTCGGAAAGGTGAGAATGGCTTCGTCCGGAATGACGGTGTGGTTACCGCATTTATTCACAGCCAGAAAGACGGGTGATTTATGGTCGGGTTGATTAGGCAGGAACAGCGCGAGGTGAATCTGGGGCGCGTTTTCACTTTTCAATTGAGGGAAGGAGATCGCGATCTGTTTGAGAATCGCTTTGCCATTCAGAACTTCGGTCGGCGGGGCATCTTCAGTGAATTTAACCTCCACCTCTTCTGGACTATAACCATACATATAATGGGAGAACAGTTCGAGAAGTTCGGGTCGACGGATCTCATTCCATTCTTCAGGTGTCGTAATTTTTCGACCATCCAGCGTCACGAACGGATCCGGCAATTCCTTCTGCACGGGCAATTCCGAAACCGGGGGCAGATCGCCGGCGGAAGTGATTTGTGAGTCAATGGACATAATGGACATGCAGGAAAACAGGAAAAACAGAGACCGGTAATTCATCGATATTCGTACCTTGTGCTGGGTTCGTCGAGTTGTTCATATAGAAGGAAGCACGTTAGAGATCCTGCCGGAAATGCTCATCCGTCAGGGGCCCGTTTCAGTATACGAGTTTCAGTATAACCGAAGCGATGCCCTGCGTGAATGAGCCACTTCTCGGTCCCTGTCTGTTTTCCATCCGTTATTCTCAACGCGGAATTATTCTCAACACGGAATCTGAGTGAGGCCCCTTATGCTAAATTGTAATCTTCCGAACACTGTTGATTCTGTTTCCCGCCGACAATTTTTGCAAGCTTCTTCCGCAGCAGCACTCGGCGGCCTGGGCCTCTTCAGCCTGACTTCCTCTGCGCAGGCAGCCGATTACACCAAACCCGTTCCAGAAGCAGCTAACCTGACGCCGTACCTCAACAAGGACCGCATGCTCTTTCGTTGGAACGATGTCTCGCTGGGTGCCTATCGAACCGGACCTCAATTGAAGTACCCGTACTTCTATCCATTGAATGGCCTGCAGAGCGGACTTCCCTTGACGACAGAATCGGCTCTTCCTTATCCGCATCATCGTGGGTTATGGCTCGGTTGCGATCCGCTCAATGGGGGGAACTACTGGAGCGACGGTCCGGTGGAAGAGGGGCAAATTCAGTCGACGAACATCGAACTGAGTGGCAAACCGACCGAGACTTCGTTTTCATTCAAAAACAATTGCCGCTGGGTGGGCCCTAAGGATTCCAAACCGTTCTCCGACGAACGCGAATTCACCGTTTCGATTCTGGATGATCGCAGCTGGGCGATAGACGCAAAACTGGTTGTCAGTGCCGAAGAAGCAATTGAAATCAAACGGGCCAAACACTCTTTCTTCGCACTCCGATGTGCTCCCGATATTGCGCCGATGTATGGTGGTACGTTAATGAATTCCGAAGGAGGAACGGGAGCCGAGGGGACGTATGGAAAACCGGCGAAGTGGTGTGGATATCACGGCGCTCGCAAAGGAAACCCGGACATCGTGGAGGGAATTGCGATCATGAATCATCCCGAAAACTTCGGCGGTGACTGCCCCTGGTTTACTCGAGAATACGGACATCTTTCCCCTTCCCCCTTTGAGTTTTTGACCGAGCCTTATAAAATGAAAGTAGGCGAAAAACTTCTGTTACGCTATCGCGTCGTCATGCATACGGGAACACCTGAGGAATCGGGTTTGAATCAAATCTATGAAAACTGGATGCAGACTGCATAGACATCTCGATCTTCAATTCAAAAAGCCACTCTGATCTTACCTTGGCTCCAAGGCGTTTTATAAAATAGACAGCAAGTCTAATTTATTGTAGACAATATCAATTAACGGTAACTGCAACTGAAGTCTTCTTTCTCATTATTGATCGTCATAAATGCTTATTTCTTAAAGGACTTAAGTAGATGTTTGGTCTTGAGATCGGGCACTTCTTTAAAATCGGGTCGCCTTATTTCTAATAATTCTTAATAAAACCTGTGAACCTTCCCGATTTCTTGCGTTATATAGTCTGGGCTTTTTCCGCCCGGCAAACAGGAATGGAAATCTCGATTCGAAAAAGCGACTTCCGTTGGTTCTCACAGTCTCGACTGATGGTTTCCACTGTCGCGGTTCGTTCGGGTTCTTTCGTCTAACTTTTCTTACCTTTAGTTAATTCTGTTTGCGCTTCAGCCGGTTTGATTCGACATCCCTTTGCCTGTTCTGGCAAGACCGAATCAGACCTACTCAGTTCACGGTTCGCTTTCGCAGTCAAAATTCCATTCTCGCGTTGCGCCCCGCCGTTCTACCTACATGTCTTTACTGTTGGTTCCCGCCGTTCCGACAGCCAAGACGACGGAATTATCTGAGTCCCTCTCCCTTCGGAGAATAACTCGGAAGTCACTTCAGGAACGCACCTCTTAGTACGGAATGAATTACGTGTCAGGACGGGATCAGACGAAGTCATCCACCGTGGAGCCGGTTAAGACCCGTGCTTGTTGCCACCGGTGTTCGAGAAAACTAATCATTCACGGCACTCCTCGCAGCGGCGCCAAACTTGTCTGTCGGACATGTCGGCAGAAGGCAGAGGAGGAAGCCGCTTTCAAAATGCTGGGCGAAACCCAGGTCATTTCGGCTTCGAAGACCCAACCGATTCCGATTGCTTTTCGGAAGACTCGCCCCTCCAAGAAGGCTGTCCGTTCACAGTCACTGATAAAAGGACTGGAGAAACCTTTTCCTAAGGCGAAAACACGTCGGCGTTATCTGGGTACAACGATTTTCGTCGCCATGACGATGACGTTGCTGCCCCTGATCTACGTCAGTATGGTTTCCACCATAGGCTATGGGCTGTATCGTCTGGCGATCTCAAAATATCTGTTTGAGATGCTGCCGGTCACTCTGGCTCTGCCGGTCTACCTGACTTCCATCCTGATCGTGACCAGCTTAATAGCTCTTATGTTGAAACCGATCTGGGCCCCCCCTTCCCGTCGCAAGCGGCAACGTGCGCTTCGACCTGATCAAGCCCCGGTCTTGTTTCGGTTTGTCCATTCAATCGCCCACGTGGTGAATGCACCCGTTCCCAAATCCATCCATGTCGTGCTGGAACCGAATGCGGCCGCCCATTTTCGTGGCGGAGCGAAAGGTTTCCGCGAGAACGACCTGATACTAACCATCGGCTTGCCGCTGCTATCCACGATGAATCTCTCACAATTCGCGGGAATTATCGCTCATGAGTTGGGTCACTTCAGTCAGGGTGGCGGGATGCGCCTCCGCTGTATGGTCATCGCAATTCATAATTGGTTCGCCAAGATGGTTCTTGAACGTGACGCCTTCGACGATGAACTCAACGAAATGGTTCAATCTGACACTTACCTGATGCGTACTGCGGCTCGATTCTTTTTGACACTGACCTGGCTGGTTCGCATCCAGTTCTGGTTTCTGATGATCTCGTCCAAGGCGCTATATTGTCTGCTCTCGCGCCAGCTCGAGTTTGATGCCGACAGTTATGAAGCGCGATTGGTCGGTCCAGAGGTCTTCGAAGAATCGCTCAAAGCCATGAACAAACTTCAGCTCAGCTTCGAGGCTGTCCTGAATGAGATTCTCCGCGAAGCGAGTCGGGCACGCAGCACCACTTATGAGTTTCCCGAAAACCTACCGCGGCTTGTGACCGAGCACACAAAGCGAATGTCGCCGGATCTTATGGAAATTGTAAACCATGTTGTTTACGAAAAGCAGACCTCGTGGTTGGACTCTCATCCTTCGGATGGCGAACGGTTGGAGGCGGTTTGTAATCTTGGATTCGACGGTCAGTACAAAAACAGTTATCCCGCGACTGTACTCGTTCCTAATTTCGACAGCATTGCTAAGAAGATGACTGGCAAGTCCTTCACCTCGCTCTCGGCCTGGTTATAGTCTGGATTGATGGACCTGATTTCACTTTGCGGTCACAACGGCATTCGATAAGATCCGGATACGAATAATGTGCCGACGCCCTTTCTCTTCAGGATCAGGGAAGGACTCGGGATCGAACCCTGACCGGGAATGTGCCCGCTTCCCGGTTGAGCAAGGATGCAATGACAAGGATGCAATGAGTAGTAGTACGTCGAAAGCCCAGACCACCCCCAGCCGCTGGCAGCGTTGGTGTGTTAATCAGGAAGTCCATTGGAAAAGGGGGCTGTTGATTGTTGGGCTGATTGCCTGTTTGGTCCCTTTCTTTCAGATATGGGTTGAGCAGCGGGGCGACTTTAAGCTGCATTATGAATTCGCCCGACGGCTCTGGCACGGGGAATTGATTTATTACGGCGGTCATGACACTCCTTACCCTCCGTTCTGGGCAGTCGTTCATCTTCCCTGCCTGCTGGTCACCAGTCACCAAGCTCAATTGATATTGTATCCTCTGTTTTTCATCGCCTTTGCACTGCTGGTGTATTCGCTTGGCGAAGTGGTAAAGCAACAGGAAGCAACCCGGGGGCTACCACATCGGTCGCTCTTCTGGGTAGTTACGATCGCCACAGTTTTAACTTCTCGCTTTCTTATTCGCGATATGACCGAGTGCGGTGTGAATCTTCTTCTAGTGGCGGGGGCCTGGTGGGCACTGGTTCGCTGGCAACAGGGTCACGATAAATCGGCCGGAATCATTCTCGGGCTGTTAACCGCCCTCAAGTGTACGCCGGCGTTATTCATCGCCTGGTTTGTCTGGAAACGACAATGGGAATTAGTGGGTGCGGCGTCCGTTACCATTTTTGTCTGTATGCTAACTCCTCTGCTCTGGATGGAACCTGCTCTCTACGTGGAGACGATGCACTACTGGGTGCTGACATTGTTTACCGGAATGGGAACGGCGGATCCGTCGCAGGGTGTGTTGGGAGTCGAACCGCTGCAGAACATATCGTTGAAACCCGCCATCGGTCGATTCTTCATGCACTTACCCGAAGGGCATGTCGCAAGGATGGAGCATCCGTTGTATTTTGATTTTCTCAATCTGGGGCCAGTCTGGGCAGGTCGAATTGCCTGGCTGACGATGGGGGGACTTCTCGCTTTAATCCTCACCCGGATTCCTCGGCAAGTGACCAATCGCACCGCGGAAAGTTTGCCTTGGGAATTTGCGTTAGGGTCCGTGCTGATTCTGCTCTATTCACCCATCACCTGGGGCCAGCACTGTGTCGGACTGTTTCCGTTTTTCTTTCTGGCCGGGTACGAGGTGCTGTATCAGCGAAAAGGATCGTTCGCGCTGGCTGGCGCGGTTGGATTCTATATATTGGTGAACCTGGTTCTGAATCGGGGCCTGATTGGAAAAGATCTGACTTGGATAATAGACAGCTATCATCTGCCCACGTTCAGCATGCTGCTGTTCGTACCGTTTCTGTTAAAGTTCCGTGCTGAAGCCGTCCACGCCATAGACTCGGATCCCGCTCTTCTCTCCGAGCCAACGCAAACCGAACCAGAAGCGGCATAATGCGTTCGCCGGAGTCCATCTGGTCGCTGGCTTTCTTGATTGCTTCCGTGGGGCGGGTCATTTAAGGTGGTACAAAGAAGATTTCTGTGAATTCGACTGTTTCTGTACCTATCGAAATGCTGGCCTGAGCTTATGCGCATCCTCTTCCGAACACTTTTGCTGCTGGTTTTGATTCTGCCTGTCGTCTCTTCTGATTCTCTTCAGAGCGCGGAAAAGCAACACGCAGAGAAGCCGAACGTCATCTTCATTATGGCAGATGATCTCGGTTACGGAGATCTCGGCTGTTACGGGCAGCAAGTCATTCAGACTCCGAACATCGACAAGTTGGCCAAAGAAGGAATGCTGTTTGAACAGTATTATTCCGGTTCAACAGTTTGCGCTCCGTCTCGCTGCGTGTTGATGACGGGCCTGCACACGGGCCATTGCCATATACGTGGTAATGTCGGTATCAAGAAAGTATCAGATGAAGTCACTGAGAAAGAGGTCCTCGATTTCATTCGCACCGACACGCGATTGAATCTTCCACCAGAAGAGAAAACGGTCGCCGAAGTTTTGAAAGAGGCTGGGTACCAGACCGGTTTATTTGGCAAATGGGGACTGGGCCAGGAAAACTCCACCGGTCTGCCTACTCGGCAAGGCTTTGATGAGTTCTTTGGATATCTCGATCAGAAGCATGCGCACAACTACTACCCAACTTTTCTCATTCACAATGAGGAACGGGTCCCTCTTAAAAACATCGTGCCGAACGAGGACATCACCGGGGCGGGCAAGTCATCCAATAAAGTGGAGTATAGCCACGACTTGATTGTCGATCGTATGTTGCAATTCGTGGACGAACATCACTCAGAACCGTTCTTTCTGTACTGGGCCGATACGATTCCGCATGCCAACAACGAGGCGCGTGACGAAGGAATGGAGGTTCCTGATTTCGGCCCGTATGCGGACAAGGACTGGTCAGCGGCGGAGAAAGGGTTCGCCGCGATGGTCACCCGTCTCGATACGCATGTGGGCGAGTTGATGAAAAAATTGAGAGAGCTGAGGATCGACGACAATACGATTGTTTTCTTCACCTCCGACAACGGTCCTCACAAAGAAGGAGGACGCGACGCGGACTTCTTCGATTCCAACGGACCGCTGCGGGGGATTAAACGAGCACTGTATGACGGCGGTATTCGCGTGCCGATGCTCGTCCGCTGGCCGCGAAAAATCAAAGCCGGTTCCCGTTCCGATTACATTGGTTACTTTGCCGACTTTCTGCCCACGGCAGCAGAGTTGACTGCTGTTACTACGCCAGAAGACCTCGACGGAATCAGTATCGTGCCGGAACTGACGGGGCACTCGGAAAGTCAGCCGCAGCACGAATACCTCTACTGGGAGTTCTACGAACAGGGTTCCCGCCAAGCGGTTCGGTTTGGCGATTACAAAGCGATTGTCGAGCCGATGTACAGCGACAACATGGAAATCTATAATGTCACTAAAGATATTGCTGAACAGCACAATCTGGCCATTCATCAACCTGAACTGGTAAAACGGGCGAAGAGTTATATCAAAGAAGCCCATACGCCCTCGCCCGTCTGGACTGTTCCCAAACCTCGCCGCAATAAGAACCGCTGATCAGCATTCGCACTGTTTTCGCACTGTTGATGCATTACGCGCACGCTTTACGACTAGTATCCGATACCTGATTCACAACATTAAAAGATCGATCTTATGAGTACCTCGACTTCTACCTTCGTTGATCCCGTCGCCATGATTAAGCCCCGTCGTAAAATTACCGGGTACTCCGCGATCCTGCTTCCCTTTCTGGAAAGTGGCGAAGTCGACTGGGAAGGTTTTCGAAGTCATCTGATGCGAACCATTGATGCTGGACTGATTCCGGCGGTGAATATGGATACGGGTTACATCAATCTGATCGACGAAGAGACCCGCTTGGCCGTGCTCAAAACGACGCAGGAATTGCTCGCCGGGAAACCGTTCGTCGCCGGAGCATTTGTGAAAGATCAGCCTGGGGCTCGGTTCGATGGGGATACCTATAAACATCGAATGCAGGAAATTCAGGAACATGGTGGCACGTCTGTCATCTTCCAGTCGTTTGGATTAGTCGAACAGGATAACGCTGGGATACTCGATTCCTACCGGGATCTGGCCACCGTTTGCGATCAGTTTTTCGGATTTGAATTAACCACAGAGCTTGCTCCGTTTGGTGCCGTGTACGACCTGGAGACTTATGGCGGCTTAATGGAGATCCCGCAGTGCGTGGGTGCGAAACATTCCTCCTTTCACAGGCAACCGGAATGGGACCGTCTGTTGTTGCGAGATAAGAAACGTCCCGACTTCACCGTCTTTACTGGTAACGACTTTGCGATTGATATGGTGATATACGGTAGCGACTATCTGCTTGGTCTGAGTACCTTCGCCCCGGATCTGTTTGCGAAACGAGATCGCATGTGGGAAACGGGCGATCCCGCGTTCTATGAATTAAACGATCAACTGCAATACCTGGGTTACTTCACCTTCCGGGCACCTTCGGCAGGATATAAACATTCCGCTGCACAATTCCACAAGCTGCGCGGTTGGCTGGGCTGCAATGATACCCATCCTCAGAACGCTCCCCGACCCGATTCGGATATCGAAGTCTTACGCGAGTTGGGTCAACGTATGGGCATTGTCGATCGCTAATCGCAACTCGATAAACTTTGGAGCAAACGGAAATTTGCTGACGGCTTCCTTTTGCAAATTGCTCTCGGATCCTGAACAGTGCTGATCTACACTACATTCTCTCATGAAACCGAGTAAGGACATTACTTGGTTTTTTTACATCAGGACTGTAGCCACCGTGATAAAGGAGAAACGATATGCCTCAAGTCATCAGTGCCCCCATGACCATCGAATCGGCGGGAAACAAACCGAAGCAGATTGAAGAATATATCGGCCGTGTAAATACAGAGACAAAAGAGGTGTCTGTCGCGCGGATGATTTCTCCAGAGGGATGGGAAGAGCCGGGTCAACGCCCGGAATTTCAAGAGATGACGCTCGTCCTCAAAGGG
This sequence comes from Polystyrenella longa, assembly GCF_007750395.1. Lineage (GTDB taxonomy): Bacteria > Planctomycetota > Planctomycetia > Planctomycetales > Planctomycetaceae > Polystyrenella > Polystyrenella longa. Next base: position 62,420 of record NZ_CP036281.1, read on the forward strand.
ATGTTAAACGTCGAGACGGAATCGGGTGACCTTATCATTCGTGCGGGGCAGGCGATCATCGTGGAAAAGGGAGAATGGGTCCGCTACAGCAGTCCGGAAGCAGGAGGAGCGGATTATGTGGCGATTTGCCTTCCCGCCTTTACTCCCGAGACGGTTCATCGGGATGATGAATAACGGCTCGGTGAATCGTCTCTCCCTGTTTACTAAAACTTGGACAGGATCTAGAGCGCATTCCAGATAACCGTAGAGTGTTCTGGCGGCGTAGCCTGCTGTTTTAAGGACTTTTCGGGACCGATAGCCGCCACACTTATCCTGGACAGGATCTAATAGGTTGAGACGAGCGGTTTGGCGGTTTGGCTGGGTCGATACAGTTGAGCCGTCATACCCCGTTGGTTGATCGAACCCACGATGCGCCCTTCTTCTACGACCAAACCATAGTCGGTCCCAGTTTCTCGCAATTGCAACAAGGCCTGTAGCTTTGTCATTTTGATGTCGATCTGAGGTAGGGGCTGCAAAACTTCTTTCAGCTTTTCCGGTTCCAGCAGGACATCGACGACACGGACATAGGCATACCACTCCCGTGGTTTACCTGCACGATGTAACAGAACATGCGTCAGGCCAAATTTCCGGGAATACTCCAGGACTTCCGCTTTGGTTGAATTGTCGGGCAGGCCGAGAAAACGATCGAGTGGAGTCATGGAGGCGGTCACTGGTCGATCAGCGATTTGCATCAAACCGCTGATCAAATTGCTTTGAACTTCGGACAGAATCCCTTCCTGCCGACCACGGCTCAGTACTTGCACTAGCCGTGTACGCCCCAGGAATAAATCGAGAGTTCGATTCTCTGCGCCCGAGAATCGTTCGATCATCTTCGTAAAACCGATCAACGGGAGACTGATCAACCAGAAGGCATAATAGAACCCCTGAAATAGTTTTGCATTCTTTCGAAGCAGTGCCAGCGGAGATCGATAGTACAGGTTCTTGGGGACCAGTTCCCCGAAGATGAAGATGATCGGAGAAAAAACGAGGGTCGCAATGACTTCAACCCAGTCACCGTGCGACGTGGGGATGTAACTTGTTCCATGACCAATCGCAAAAGTGGTGAGGTAGTTGGCAATGTTGTTGCCAATCAAAGTTGTCGCGACGAAATGGCTGGGATGATTGGAAAACCAGAGGAGACGCTGGGCAGTCTTGTCTCCTGACTGCGCATCGAGGCTTAACCGCAGGAAGCTGGCACGATAAAACCCCGTCTCGCTCCCGCTGAAGAATGCGGAAAGCCGCAGACCGATCAACAGGAGGATCAGGGAGATGACAACATGTAAGATTAGCGACATAGTTTTCTGTTTATGAATCGGGGAATGGACATGCCTGTTTTAAAAATCTGTATCTTCCGCCGGTGCGGGTTTGCGACTGACGAGAAGACGGTACTGGCCCACTTTGGAGACGTTGACCACCTTAAAATCAAATCCCTGCCAAGTGACATGGTCACCCAGTTGGGGCAGACGATCGAGTTGTTCGGACAACATGCCTGCGACGGTTAGCTGGCCATCATTGTTGTTCTGGAAATCGATTTCGAAGCGGGCACTGAAATGCCGCAAGGTGGTTAGCCCTTCGACATGATACTTACCCGGCCCAATTTCGAGAATCGGATCGCGTCGTAACAGACGCTTGGTGCGGGAAGGTTGCGGCATGAGAATGGTATCCAGGAGGTCTTCCTGAGTGATGACCCCAATCGTTTCACCATATTCATTCACAACGGCGGCGACCATGGTGTAACTTTGCCGAAGCATCGTTAAAGCGGTAGCGAGGTCGGCACACCAGGGAACATACACCAACTCATCCAGCGTGAAGTCTTTGGTTTTTCCATTCAAGTTTGTGAAGTTCTGTAGAGAAAAAACCTGATTCGCGTCCTCTCGGCGATCTTCATCCTGAACCAGAATAAAGTCACCCGCGAGTGCGATCTCTTTCATTCTTTCAATCTGCAGCGGGCCGGTGGTCGTCTCGTAGGTTCCCCGTGGTCGCATGATTTCTTCGACTTTGATTTCGGAAAGGTCCAGAATGTTGTGCAGGACCTGCTGTTCGATCTTGATGATCTCTTCGGAAAGTTGAAAGGCATCAACCGCTCGTTCAAGGTCTTCTGGGCGTAGTACCGGTTCCCGTTCGATGGTGGGCCAGAAAGTCCGCCGTACCAGTCGCGTGACCCACGATAACGACGGAATGATCGGATCGAGCACGCGGACGGCGGCGGCGAGAGGCCAGCTGACCGTGGTGGCGACTTTGCGTCGAGCAAAGACAGCGATACTCTTGGGCATCACTTCACCAAAGAGAATCAGACCAAAGAGACTGAGTAATCCAAAAGCGCCGGCGGCGATATTCAAATTCTCGGAGGTCAACCGCTGAGTAATGACGATGCTCACGGCAAAGTACAGCAGGTTGATGACCAGATTCCAGAATAAAATGGCGGTCAACAGGCGGTCGGGATTACTGAGTAGAATCGCTACGAGACGTTCCCGCGGTTTTCCGACTCGCAGCGTGCGGATTTCGTCGTGCGAGAGGTAGAAGAAGGAAGTTTCCGAACCGGAGAAGAAGCCCGAGGCAAGCGTTAGGAAGATCATCGCGATCAAGCCGGAGAGCCAAAGGTCGGCAGACTCGATAAATTCAGTCATCGAGTGATCAAATCCCTCCTGAGAACATGGGGTAAATCCGGAATGAGGATAACGCGTCGAACGATTGTACTTCGAGCACTTCTACTGTGGGCACTTCTGTAATAACGCTAACTAATTCAATCCGGATTCGCAACGTGAATGAGGACATCGCAAATCGAAAATGAAAGCCGGGTGGCGTTCGCTTACGTTTTGTCGTGAGAAGAACGTCCCAGGGCGACGTCGAACTCGCTGATGGCGGGAATTACCATGGCTACCGTCGCGAAACCGTAAGCACCTACAATCGCCAGGCAGACGCCCAAGGTCCCGGAGAGCAGGAACTCGGTGATTGCATAAAAAGTGAGGAAGGGAAGAACCCCCGCGGCCATCGTCAGCGCGATCGAGGGGTTTTTGTTCGTTAATGTAGTTCCTAATCCAATACCACCCGCCAGAATGAAGACGAGGAAACTCGGAATCTGCAGCATGAAGGAACCACGGGCTTCGACGAGCAGGATCATGAAGATGAAAATACCGATGAACAGGAAGAACATCGTCCCCAGGCTGGTCGCGATGGAGACCCGGGTTCGGTCGTAGCTGAACCCGGAATGCAGACCGAGCATAGCCGAAAAGAGGACCAGAACGAGGAATCCGAGCGAAGTAAACAGAACCTGCTCAAAATCTAAACCTCGCAGGTAATAATGATAACCGAGCAAAGCGACCGGCAGGATGATCAGTTCTTTGGTGTTGTAAAAGATTCCTCCCAGCTTACCGAAGATAAACTCACGCGGACTGACGTCGGTAACGAGAAGTAACTCCAATGTGAGTCCATCTCGTTCATTGGTCAGAGCGGTGACCGCTTGAGCATTAATCAAGATCAGGCTGAGCAGCGCCAGGCCAACAAATGCGAGGCCAGGCAGTGAGATCAGTCCCATGATGAGGGATTGCTGCTGAGGATGATAAGCGGCCCCGTAAAAGATATATCCGACGAACGCGGCGATCAGCACATAGACTATTTTGATGAAGACAATTTTCCGTCCATAGGCTCGGGTACAAATCTCCCGCCAGATGATCGGGTTGTCCCACACAGCACGATGTTGGGTTCGACCGGGAATGATTTCATCAGCTTTGTTCTTTGCGGCTAGATAAACAAACCGACTGGGGTTCCATTGCCGCAACTTATACGACGTGATCACATTCAGAACGACGCCCAGGCCAACCAGGGCGAGGATCGGTTGCATCGCGACCAGACGACTTTCGCCCGGGGCATTAAACGGATCAAGAATCTGGAACAGTGCCCGGAAGGGATCGAATAGTGCCAGATACTTTCCGGCTGTGGAATTCATTCCTACAAACACAGTCGCGATTTCCAAAAGGGCGATAAACATGACCGCTCCCATGACCGAGATCGCCAATGTTTGGAATGTCTTTTCTCGCCAGTAGGCAATCAATGTCGACCAGCTTCCCGCCGCAAAAGCGGAAGCGAGGCAGAGCAACAGGACCCAGAGAATCTGATCGGTGGTGACGCCCCCCAGTTGCTGGATCAAAAAGAACACGGGAGCCGATGCTCCAATGAGGACAGTGACAATGAGCAGGCTGGAACAGAGTTTTCCCAAAACCAGCTCCCGACTTTTCATGTCAGTCATGAGCAGCATGAGTAGCGTGCGACCATCTTTCTCCTGCGAGACGTTGCTGGCGCAGAATAACAGCGCGAAGAAAATGACGAGGCAGAGCTGGACCGTCGCGAGAATCTGGAACACCAATGTTCCAAATCGCGAGATTTCACCGATGTTCCGGACTTCCTGCCAACCGAACGTCGTCTGGCTGGCGGTGTACAGCAGCAGAAAGAGCGCCGCGACATAGCCGGTACGAATGAGAAAATGTTTCACTGACCGAGGGGCCACACGGGCCTCCCGGGCAAAAATCGGTCCCGCGAACACGGTAGACTCCTGCAGGAGAGCGGACTATCAGATCTGGAACGGGCGGAACCACCGGGGTTTACCCTTCCCTATTACGATCCGAAGCCGGGAATTGTTTAGGATAGTTTGAATATGCGAGGTGAAAATAGAAGACAGGTCGAGACTCCACGAAAGGGAGGGGCACCTCGATTGTATGTGAATGAGCCGAGTATAAATGTGCGTTAGGGCGAATCCAAGGGGCGACCTGCCCTCTGGCTCTGGTTTTCAGGCTTCTCCGCGCTGGTCGCGACTCATTCGCCCCAATTTTCCACAAAACAGTGCACTCTGTACACCTTCTCCAGGCGATGATGGATGCCCACCGCTGTCTGAAAGATTTCTCAGATTATTCGGGAGGCGAAAGCGTCACGCCCATTTCTTCAAGAGTCTTCCGGATGGTTTTGACCAGCAGGTGGATATCGTCGACGAAGACATGCCCAATGTTCCCTATTCGAAAGGTATCGGACTGGCTTACTTTTCCCGGGTAGAGCACAAATCGCTTCGACTTCATGCGGTCGTAGAAATCCTGAAAATGAAATCGGTCGCTATCGGGGTAAATGATCGAAGTGATGATGACCGAATGGCAGTCGTCAGAGAGCAGCATCTTCAATCCTAGTTTGCGAAGTCCCGTCACCAATGTTTGTTGATTTTCAGTATAGCGGGCGTGCCGCGCGGGTATTCCCCCTTCCGCCGCCAGTTCCTTGAGTGCCTGCAGGAAGGCGAGGACTACATGCGTTGGCGATGTATAACGCCACTTGCCCTGGTTCTTTTCCATCTCCTGCCATTGATCGTGTAAATCAAAAGAGAGAGACCGGGCCCAGCCTTGGGTCGCTTCGAGATGTTTTCGGTTGGCGATGATAAAGCCGAAACCGGGGACACCTTCAATGCACTTGTTCGCGGAAGAAATCAGGTAATCGGCGGAAAGTGATTCCATACTCATTGGGTATCCCCCAAATGAAGACATGGCATCCACGATATAAATTTTGCCCGCCTGTTTGACAATGCGTCCCACCTCGGCCGCCGGGTTCAACATGCCGGTCGTCGTTTCGCAATGGACCATGGCGACATGCGTGATGTCCGGGTCCGCATTCAATTTGTCCTGTAGTTCACCCAAGTCGGGGGGAGAGACTTCGGGTTGAATGTACTCGACGAGAGGGATGTTCAAGCGGCGGGTAATCTCGGCGACTCGTGCACCATATTTGCCATTGCTGATGACGAGCAGTTTCCCATCGGGCGGAATGACAGATCCGATGGTGGCTTCCACCGAAAAGGTTCCACTTCCCTGCATCAGGACGGTGGTGTAATCCTCAGGTTGTCCTGTCTCATCGGCACCCGATTCAACCGTCGCCAGTCGGACGAGCCGTTGTCGAATTTCATTCACCTGCGCGTTGTAGTCGACATCCCAGGTGGAGTAGTCGTGCAACATCGCCTCACGCACCGTTCGGCTAGTGCTCAGAGGGCCGGGAGTCAGCAGGAGATAAGGAATTTCTGGATCCATTATGCCGTATCCTTAAAGGAGTACTTCACGGGAGAACAACAGACGAGTTAAGGACGTTCACCAGCGGCCAGTTTCTGATTAATTTTTTCGATCAACTTCGGCAATTCTTTGATGGTGTGAATAACATCATGAGCTCCCGCAGCACGGAGTTTATCGGTCGCCAGTTTTCGGCGTTCGTTTTGTTTTTCTGTTGGAAGAGCCGTCCACTCTTCCAGGGTGAGGCCCACCTCGCTTCCAGAGTCCGCAAATCCAACCGACCATGTGCCCGCGTTTAAGCCTGCGGAAATGTCGGGAACGGTGTCTCCGACTTTCAGCACATGACTGGGGGGATAGACGCCAAGGGCCTGCATGTTTTCGAAGATCATCCAGGGAGCAGGACGACCGGCGGGAACTTCGTCGGCGCAGAGAACATGGTCGGGCTGATATCCTTGCTCGCGGGCTGCTTTCAGTACGGGTTCCATGACTGCTCGCGGATAACCCGTGCTGGAACCGATTTTGATTCCTTTGTCTCTCAAGTATTGTTGTGTCTCAAGTACGCCCGGGATCAGGTCGGTGAACCTTGCCGCTTCTTTGACTTGGCGAGGAGTGAACCTCTTGTAGAGGTCTTCGACATCGGCTTCGGTCCAGTCTTGTCCGGTTGCTTCCTGCCAACGCTGGCCGATCCCGTCATTCTGCAAGAGCGTCCGGATGTGATCCTGTTTGTGAAGTCCCATTGGACCGCGGGCCTCGGCAGGTGATATCGTGACTCCTTTGTCGGCGAAGGCGGCGATGAATGTAGCCACCGGGGCGAAACAGCCAAAGTCCACTGTAGTGCCAGCCCAGTCAAAGATGACCATCTTGAGGCCGGATGGTTCCGTTGAAGTGTTCGTCATGGGATTTACCTGTCTGGACGGTGGAGAGTGTATCTGTAGAGAGTAAGTAAACGATTTGCTTCAGCAAGGACGGAGACTCTCTTCCAAATATGTTTGGAAGTGAGTCAGCGTAGGTGTGACGTGGTTGGGGATCTTTGCGGCTTCGTCCCAAAGTCGTAACCTTAGCGCATCGCGTGCCTGCGGGTGTTTGTCGAACTGGGTGACTTCGTCTGAAGTGAACGGTCCCCCTTGTAATTGCAGACTTAATCGCGATGCGTCGGAGAGGGTTGCATGGTATTCGGAATCGACCGCGCAGCGATATCGTTTTGCGGCGACATGCAATCGGATGGGTTCCGTTACCTCAGGACCGAAATAAGTCTCCAGCCATTCGGCACCTAGAGATTCATGTTCGGAATCAATTCCCTGTTCTGCACAGTCTTCGGGAAGCGTGGTGAGAAGATGACCAACATCGTGCAAGAGGGCGGCAGTAATTAACGGGGAAGAGGCTCCTTCCGCTTCGGCGAAGCTGGCCGCTTGTAATGCGTGTTCGGTCTGGCTGACAGGTTCGCCGGCGTACAGAGAATCTCCCCGTTGATCAAAAAGGCCCACCAGGTACTTGATGACCTGATCACGCGGAATCTGATGCACCTCAGACATGAAGGGAAAGGTCCTGCAGAGGGAAGAGCGGTACAGTAAAGGGACGAATAAGTTTCTATTCATACCGTAAAAAAACCGCCTGCTCCGGGTAAAGAGCAGGCGGCTTTTGAATTTCTGTTCCGACAGAGAAACCTGAGAATGAAGACTTTGCTTCCAGTTACTCAGATTTCGATGAGGTTTCGTCAAGCTCAGTCGTCGGAGCTATCATCGTCGTCATCGGAATCCGCGTCGTCGCCTTCGCCGTCTTCCAGTTCGAGATCCTCGTCGTCAGAGCTGTCGTCGTCGGAGTTGGCTTCGTCTGTTTCGGGGGTTACGTCTTGGACGTCATCCTCTTCGGGAGCCGTTTCGGTTTCTGCCGCTGCAGGAGTTTCGTCGCCGATCGGTTCTTTGATCGGTTGGATGAAGAACAACTTTTTGGTGCTGCGGGCACGCAGAGCTTCCAGTTTTTCTTCAGCCGCTTCGCGCTGATCGTAAGGGAAGCGAGCTTCCTCTTTCAGGCTACCACTGAAGACACCCCAGACCAAGCGACGACGCACAGCGGCTTTGGCCGATTTGCGTGTGGCTTTCTTGCGTGTGGCTTTTTTCTTCTTGGCTTTTTTCTTGGTGACTCCCTGGGCTTCAGCGGCTTCTGCTTCCCGCCTCAGGTCCATTCGACTGGCAGTTTTTCGCGCCATGTTCTGTCTCTATTACTTTATATGCTGAGCTGAATGAATGACTGAAAGAACGTGCGTACACACAGACTGACTTCGATCAGGAAGGGGATACCATAACAATTTCACATTAGATCGACCAGTATTAACGAATCCCTATTTCCCTTAACGCCACGGGAAAACGGCAGTGAAACCATTGTTTTTAAAGGAGGAATGCCATTTTGGGACCGGGTCGCCTCAAGTAATACTTAAAAAGCGAAAGAACACCGATATCAATCGGAAGTCCTTATTTTCAAAAGGCTTATGGTGATTTTAGTAGGCGTGGGACGTGCTTAATCGCTTAAAAAGAAGGATGAAAAACCAGAAGTTCTTATCTAACCGGTACGTTGCGTCCGATCATTACTATCAGGAAATCAGTCAATTCCGTGCGCCGCTCATCTTATCGGAACGTCGAAACTGGCTGCTCAGCACTCTAACCTGCTCAACTGGACGAGTCTGGGAAAAATTTTGTCTACAAGTAACCAAATATTACCAGCAGCCGCTGGGGGAGTCGCCAAAGTCCTCGACTCCTTAAGGGAACATCTGGTGGAGGAGAGCTCTTAATGGGCATTTATCGCAAGTGGGTTTTAACCCTGGGGATGATGGCGGCAGTCCCGTCCGTGGCTACCGCGGGTGACTTTGGCTTCCTGAACAATCAGTCTGCTGATCAGCAGGCCGTTTCACCGCGTAACAACCAGCAGGTCGCCGAGGAAATCGGTCAGGCTCTGCGGGGCGCCAAACTGAATGGATTCAATATTGAAATCCAATATCAGGACGGTGTAGCCACACTGAAAGGCAAAATTCAGAGTGCTAAACAAAAACAGACCGCATCGAAAATTCTGCAAAAAATCGATGGTGTTGAACGAGTCGACAACCAACTGGAAGTAATCCAGTCGGCTGCACAGACTCAGAAGCCAGCCTTCAGGGCCAATGGTGGTCAGATACAGCAAACTGCTGCAACCGAAGCTGATCCGATTGCTTCAAATCAGAAAATGGCTCAGAAGATTGCTAATGAGCTGGGCAAAAGTGGCTTGAATGGATACGACATTGAAGTTCGTTTCCAGGATGGTCGTGCTCAACTGGGTGGGTTCGTTGGAAGCCCTCAGGAAGCTCGTCAGGCTCACATTGTCGCCTCGAACGTCGATGGAGTTCATCAGGTCGCCAACGGCCTGAGAATCAAAGGCGAAGGTCAACCTATTGCACAAGCGGGAATGCCCGGTGGAATGCAACCTGGAATGGGTCCTATGGGACCAATGGGGCCTGGTATGGCTCCCGGAATGCCGGGTGGAATGCCTGGGATGCCCGGAATGCAAGCGGGCGGACCACAAATCAATCCTGCCAGCTTCCAGGGTTCTCCTCAGATGATGCCCATCGCACCATCTCAGGGACAGATGCCACCTTCGGGTGCAGGTGCTGTCTACGGTTCACCGAACCTGCCACAACACGCCTGGCCGGCACAGGCAGCGTATCCAAACTACGCCGCGATTCAGTATCCGAAAGAATACTCTGCGAGTGCCTTCCCTTACATCGGACCTTTCTACCCTTATCCACAAGTTCCACTGGGATGGCGTGAAGTCAGCCTGGAATGGGATGACGGATATTGGAAGCTCGACTTCGATTCGAAAACCGACCGCTGGTACTGGTTCCTGAATCCTAAAAACTGGTAGGCTACTCGCCGTCCAGTAGAGCAAACAAGTGACACGAAAACGCCTTCCGAACAGTTTTGTTCAGGAGGCGTTTTTTTAATCACGACTTGGCCTCAGACGTTCGCTTTCCGACCCCACCCAGCTGCCAGAGGTGGAGACGAGTAACGATGACTGACTGCGATGAAGGACAGGCTTTCCCATCTCGATCATGGACCGATTTGTATCTGAAAACGAATGCCCCTTAGGGGATCGCTTCTTACTTACAACAGTTCGACGGAAACGGATTGAAGCAGTATTGATGCTGCTAGTAAGCGGGATTGGTGGGGCCGCAAGATGACTTGTGGCCATTCCAGTTAAAAGAACCGAAATAATCCACAAAAAGGTCAGAATCGTGAAAGATGACGCACTTTAACGTTCGATAACAATTGTAGCTGCTGGCGATTGGATCCTTTGGGGTCCTCCAACAGAGTCAGCTCAGAAGTATTCAGATAAGTGATTGACCTGGATGTTTACAATCCAGAATGGCCTAACGGCAAAATTTAGAAAAACTGATTGATCGCACCCGGAGGGGAAAAGAATGGCCATGTTTTCAGGAATCATACGAAAAAGCATTCTTGTTATGTTTCTTTCGTTGATTGTTAGTTCAAGTAGCGGCTGCACCTTAACTTGGGGTGGTCTGCAATTGACTCACGCATACATGTTGTTTTGGGAGACATTGCCTCCCTTCCCAGTAAGTGCTTACTGGTCGCAGCAAGTCGAAGACGCCTACTACGAGGAAGAGCGATACGGTAAGGTCGAAATTCTCGACCCGATCGATGGAGAGAATGCTCCCTTGTATTGTCTCGATCCTCCGACGCCGGATGAAGTCATTCGTGCTATCCCCAACTCTCCAGAAGGAGGCTTTGCTTTCTTCTCGGACACACAATGGAACAACGTCCGCATGACGATGGACCTGATTGTGGATAAAGTCGAAGACTGTAAGTTCTATCCACTTGCCGGACCTGCCCGGATGCACAAGTGCCACTACAAATGCACGGTCTACTACACCAAAATCGAACGATCCAACTACCCGATCCCTTTCGAGAACATCGACTATGATTCTCGAGAAGTGGTCTACATCGACCATGACCACCTGATCCGCTGTGCCGGACCAGACGCAGCAGAACTATCGCTGACACCGTAGTCAGTCTGACCGACTGATATTCGAAACGCGATCAATCGAATCAGTTTAAAAACGATCCACGGGATAATCCTGTGGATCGTTTTTTTCGTTTGGTAATAGAACGAATTGTTTGCATCGAGGCGCAGTCTCGTTCTTCAACTCAACTGGGCGGAACATGATTCAATTATTGAGCGTTGGCTATTGAGCGTTGGCCGCCAGAGCGATGGCACCATAAACGACGACGTCCTCTCCCAGAGCAGCGGGAACAATTTCGTATTGGTTACGAAGTTGCGGAAAGACGTATTGGTTGGCGTAACGGCGGACAGGGTCAAGGAAGAGTTCGACTCCCATGAGTGAAACGCCACCGCCGATAACGACGACCTCAGGGGCGATTAAAGAAACCACCTGAGCGACGGCCCAACCGAGTGCTTTAGTGGCGCGGTCGAGTGCTTCCAGAGCGAGAGGATTTCCTTCGCCAGCGGCGGCGGCAATCGTTTTGCCGGTGATCTGGCTGGGATCATTACCGGCCCGAAGCAATATTTCTGCACGTGCTTCTCCCATATCATCGAGAATGTTGCCATTCTCAAGTTGTCCGCGCAGCCAGGTTTCGATTCCTCGTCCACTTGCCATCGATTCTACTGTCTGATGAGCATCGGTGGCTTCCAGTCCCGGGCGTAAATGTCCAATCTCGGCAATGGCCGGACGATCTGCACCGACGAGTTGCCGGTTCAGGACGAGTCCGCCACCGACTCCTGTTCCAGAAGTGATATAAAACAGATGTTGTTTCGACTGCCCTGCTCCGAAACAGCATTCGGCAAGAGCAGCGGAATCGCAATCATTCCGCACGACAGCGGGAACGCCCAATGTTTCCTGAGTCCATTCAGCCAGCGGAAATTGTTCCCAGCCTTCGACTTGATGACTGATGCGGACGATACCAGCGACACCGTCGATGGGTCCGCCGAAGCCATACCCGACCCGTTTGATATGATGTTTCTCGACGAGTGTTTTTCCCGCTTGTTGAATTTGGTTCAGAATTCCCTGGGCGCCCTGACTGGCATCGATGTCGAGCCGGACGAAGTCAATGAATTCGGCCCGTTCGCCCGTGCCGACTCCCAGTTGCAGTTTCGTTCCACCAATTTCAATTCCGAGATACATAATGCTGACTTGTTCATAAGAGTGTGAAGAAAACGAGAAAGGTTGATGGCCCGACTTAGAGAACCTGAAAGCCGTGAAGAGAAAGCAAACTACTGACGACTTAGTCTGTCGGCCAGAAAAATGGGTTCGGGAAGTCGATGCTTTTTCTGTTTTCCGGCCCGGTGTGTCCAGTCGACCGCTTCTGCTAATGTGAGTCGATGTCCGACCGAAACGTAATACGGTTTTTGGCTGCGACGCGATGTAATCGCCATGCCGATGGTCTCGTTCTGGAAGAGGACAGGCCTTTCGGTCTCGTCTCCTTTGGGAACAGAACCACATAACAGCGATTTGCCAATCCCGATCGTTGGCTTGTTGATCTCCACACCGAGGCAGCTCGCAATGCCCGCCTTACGGGGATGAAGTTGTCCATTACCGTCGACGAAGATCAGGTCGGGTTCGATATTCTGCCGGACAAGTTCTTCCCATATCGAGAGTAACAGTGGCAATTCCCGAAACGCAAGATACCCGGAAATGTAGGGAAAGGAAATGGACGAGCGTTGAATCAGTTCATGCTCCACTTTGAGTGTCCTGGCATTCAGAATCACGCAGGCCGCCTGTCCAATTCCCTTTTTCGGATAGGCGAGGTCGACTCCGGCAATGAGTTTGATTGGCCCCGTTAACGGACTTGTTTTGACTGCCCGGCAGATCGATTCCTGGTATTCATGAAGTTCGGTCAGCGGGCTATTGAACAGGTCTCCATCGGGTTGCCAGCCTGATTGTTTCAAGTCGACATGGTCTCCTTTGAAGATAACCCCTTCTGCGCGAAGACGAGTTTCTTTTTCTCGTGTCTCGCCGCTGACATACAGGCCAAGTTCTCCAGTCTGCCGCACCAATCGGTGACAGGGGCACTCGTTGGTATGATCGTGGCGACGGGCGTATTCGCCGATGTAGCGTGCGGCGGTGATGTTTCCCATCAGGCGGGCGACTTGACCGTACGTCATGACCTTGCCCATGGGGATCTGCCGGAGCAGATGTCGAATCCAAACGGCCAGGTCAGGGAGTTCTACCATGGTATCAGGTCAGACGAAACTGGATCAGAGTTGGGGGGCTGCGCCTGCGGGTCTTTTGGGCGGGGTGAATTTGATTTTCTCGACATATCGAACCGGCTGGTTTGTGACGGGATCGATGGCACCGGTACAGGCGGAGACGGCCCGAATGGTGTAGGAGTAATCTAGGTTGTAATCGGCATCGATCTCGACTTCTGTGTCGGCCGCATTGGCTCCACCTGCCTGGTCTCCTCCGACCGTCTGCAGGATGACTTGATTCAACCGTTTGAAGACATCGTCGCCGCTCCCCAGATTTCGCTCGCCGAATTGAATGGAGTTGAGTGAGCCATCTTCGTTGGCGATCAACCGGACTTTAATTGCAGGGAGGGCGATTTCAGAGCTTTGCCTGGGCGGTTGGTTGATCGGCATGTTGATCTGAAACTCCCCTTCCGGCTCAACAATTTTGAGCGTTAGCAGGAAGAAGATCAGCAGCTGAAAGACAATGTCGATCATCGGCGCCATTTGAGGCCCCTGCTTCAGCGATTCCTGTTGAGAAGTTCGGATACGCATGTGATCGTGTCTTGTGTGGGAACAGTAGGAACAAGAAAAAAGTGTGATTACAATCGTCGGGCCGAAAAATTAATTCTGATCGCCCTGTGTTGCTTTTAATGTGTACTTCTGGAAACCGGCGTCTTGCGCCATCCGAATGACTTCTTGAATCTGGCCGGTTTCAATTTCACCATCGGCTCGGATTTCGATCGTCACGTCGCCCGCTTCCCGCTTGAGTCCGCGGAGGACACGGGCTTCTTTTTGTAATAACGGTCCGAACTCCAGAAGTGGTGTTTGTTCGCCCAGATAAAAGACGAGTGGTTCGGAGGTGATGACCCCTTCAAGATTTCGAATGTATCCGATGTTCAAGACGATGTTGTCTTCTGCGACATCCTCTCGGGGGCGGGCGAGTTGATCGCGAGGGAGTTTGACGCGTTCGTCGACCTGATTCTGTTCAAAGTTGTTGATCACCATGAAGAAGGCAATCAACTGAAAAACGATGTCGATCATGGGCGTCATGTCGACTTCACGAACAGAGTTTTTTGTCGATTTGATCCGCATTAAATTGATCCACGATAATTCGTCGGAGGAGTGAATTCAGACGGAGACAGGAGCACCCTGTTATCCTTTGGGGTTCGCGGTGCCGGCTTTGCCCATGCTGGAGAAGCGATTCATAAATCCTTCGCTCAGCATGCCCACTTCAAGCACATACCGTTGCAGGTTATTGTGAATCAGGCTGTAGGCGATCATGGCTGGAATCGCGACTCCCAGCCCTTCCAGCGTCGTGAAGAGAGCGGTCGAAATCCCATCGGCAATTTCATACGGTTTGGGTTGTGTCGTCAGGCTGGCGATCACGCGGAAGGAATTAATCATCCCGTAGACGGTTCCCATCAGTCCAATCATCGGAGCAATCTGTCCGATCAGGGCGAGGTAGCTCAGTTTATGTTCCAGTCCCATGGCTTCATCTTCGCCCGCTTCCTGCATGGCGGAAACCGATTCGTTGTACCCTTTGTTGATGCGGCTCAAGCCGGCGGCTAGAACTCGGCCCAGAAACGAATCGTCTTCACGGGCGAGTGCGTAGGCGTCCTGATATTTTTTGGCGTTCAGTAGTTCTTCAAACTCTTCGATGAAGTCGGGAGGCATCAGGACGGATCGCCGTACTTGCAGTGCGTTCATGGTAATGACGGCCACCATGACGAAAGAGAGCAGCAGTAACAACAGCCCGAACAAACCGGAAGAACGGACCATCCAACTGAGGTAACTTTCCTGGGGACGGGTTTCATTGGCGGTATCGGCAGCGGCGGCGTTCGCAACTGGTGGTGCGGAAACGTTTGCTCCGGCGTCGCCATCATCAGCCGGTTGGGCATACGCGGAAAGTGGCAACAGCAGGACGGCAGCGCAGAGCATTGTCCAGCAGAACCCGATCCAGCTGGGACGGGAGGAATGCTTCACTGATGGAATCATGAATGACTCTCCAACGGAGTTTTGACTCCCAGTATTTTATCAGTACCTACAGGATGTTGGCGAAATGGGGTAAACGGCGAGAGAAAATTCGACCGTTACCTGCTGACAAAAGAGATGGGATCGTTATGAAAAGAGGAGTTGGTGTTCGTTGTAACCTAAAAATAGTTGAGATGCGAGGGACGCCAGATAATCTCAGTTCTTATTCAATTCCGCCGTCCAGCGGCTGTCGGGGTAATCATTATTGAGCTGACCGATTGTGGTGGCGGCTCGGTCAGGTTGCCCTAACGCCGCCCAGAGTTTGGTTAGATGATATAACGCTTCGGCATGTTCAGGAGCCGATTGAGGATACAGAATGTCGACATGTAATAAGGAAACGACCGCCTCTTCATTACGACCGAGTTGCTGGAATAATTTTCCCTGTGTGAGATAAATACGTGCCTGTGTTCCCGGCGCACTGTCGGGAGAGTTTTCAATCAATTGTTCGATCATCGGGAGTGCTTCTACAGTTTTATTCTGCGCAACCAAGGTAGCGGCTTTTCCTAATATTGCTTCTGCGCGAGCCAGTTCATCGGCCTTTCCGACTGAGGGAATCGCCAATGCCTTTTCAAATGTGGCCAGTGCCGTGTCGATCTCCCCCGCCGCCAGTTGTTGATGCCCCTGGGCAGTGAATCCGAGAATCTGGTAATCGTTCCATGGGGTTTTTTGCAATTCGACAAAGTAATCAAGCGCCTCTGGTTTACCCTGTTGATGTGCCAGTTTCCCCAGGATCATCAGTCCCGGATAATAAACATACGAGTTCTTATGTTGATCCAGAAATGTTTTGAACTCGGTGATCAATTGATCGGAGGTCTGGTTATTGGGCAAAGTGGCGCCCGACATCGCCATGTTCGCCTTCAGATGGAGGAGATGATATTCGATGTCGGTCTTGATCATGGGCAGTCCAGCATCAAGATCGGCCAGCGCTTCTTCATACGCTTCAAAAGCGCGGGGAAAGTAACCCTTCTCTTCAAGGCTACGACCGGCAGAAAAACGGGCCGGTTCATCATCCCATTTAATTTCTTCAATTTGATTCGGAGTCACTTTAACCACGCCGTCCCGTTTGGTTTCGATCGTGATCACCTCGTTGGTCATCTCTTTGATCTTTCCCAGAATCGGTTTGTCGCCTCCGCTCCGTGTAATCCGATCCTGCGCGGAAACGTTGAGACATGACAAAACGATCAGCGAGAATGCCCACGTAAACCGAGGGGCGTTCAACGAACGAATTACAGGAGTGATGTGTTTCATGGCTCTGTTCGATTTCGACGTTGTTTGGGTCGAGAAGTTGTAGACGTCCGCGAAGATGTGGTGCGGTCGGCACGAGGTCGAGATGCTTTGGGGCTTGAAGATCCGTTCGACAAAGTAGGTGTTTCCTGAGAGCTCGCTTTGTAGTCTCTCCGTTTTCTCTTACGGGAACCTTTGCGCGTCCCGAAGAACAGGATAACGAGAAAGAGCAATGCCCCAAGGCCGACGACAATGCCAATCAGCAACTCGGGAGAAAATGAACTTTTCTTCTCTGTTTGCTCAAGAGAGGTTGATGCACGGTCGCCAGGGACAATATTACCCGACGCGGCATTCTCCATACCGGGGGCGTCGGCCAGTTGCAATCTTTCGGCGATTGATTCAGCCGTTTTCTGTTGGGCGGAGCGAACCTGGGAATACTGATCGTTGAATTGATGGTACCACTCATCCGGAATGGAACCGCTGATACTGAAGAAGGTGACAATTTCCTGTTCAGCGGACGCGAGCAATTTCTGCTTTTCAGCGGGTTCATTGGATAACTCTGCCAGTCGCTGGCGGCAGAGAACGGAGTTCAATCGAGATTCGTAATATTGTTCCTGAAGATCCTCTGTAAGGTTTCCGGTGGTTTTCATTTGCTGTAACCGGCGTCCGATATTATTCCAACCCCAGTAGAGATCCGTTCCCTGAATCGCCTGACTGAGAGCCTCTTTCGCACCCGCCTCCGGGCTCATTCCCTTGGCCTGCAATAAGCTGGCGGCTTCGTACTGAGCCACCAGCGAATTCGGGTTCGCCTGTACGACTTCCTGCAAGGAAGCCAGTGCGGCATCGAACTGCTGCAGATCTCCTAAGGCCGAAGCCAGGCGAAGATCAATGCCCGTTTTTTGTTCGTCGGTGATGAAGTCAGGATTTTCTTCGTCTCGTTGCAGGATGGTTTGATAAGCCGACCGCGCCCGTTCGAAATAGTCGACCGCTTCCGTTGAACTGGTGTCATCCAAACTGCTCGCCAGACTGTTGTAGGTTTCGGCGACCCAGAACAGCGACGAAAACGATTGGCCTTCCTGCCGTTCATATAATCCTTCGAGGAACTGTTTGAAATTCTGACGCATCTCTGCCGTTTGCTGTTGTTCGCCTGCCGCTTCCAGTTCGTTGAGTTCTCGTTCCAGTTCTTTACCCAGCTGGACGTAGATTCCCATCGTCGACGACTTGGCGTTTTGCTGGCTCAGTTCTTCGACGCGTTGCATCGTCTGCAAGGCCTGATCGATATCTCGTGTACCGACATATGCTTTAAGTAACAGACGATAGACTGATGCAGAAAAGGTGCTCGACAGCGGAAGATTGCTTTCGCCCGTGAGAACGTCTTCTATCGCACCGGTGACGGGGGCCGGTTCCGCGGTAAGCAGTTCGATGGTTCGCGCGTCTTGGTTCTGGCGGGAATAGATTTCGGCGAGCGTTGCTTTTCCGGTGATCATTTCCAGGGGAGGTGACGACGAGAACTTTTCCAGTAGTTGAACTCCTTCCTGTAGAGCGGCTTCGGCGGCGGTCAATTGTTCCTGTTCTTCCTCTGAGGGGGGGGGGCCAGCATTTCCTTTACGAGATTGAAGAAAGGCCTGCCACATAGACTGTCCGGCGAGGACTCGATTGTGAGGGGCGCGATTACTGTCGGGCGGTGTGCGGGAATACCAGTCAGCCGCTTGTTGGAACTGTTTCTGGCCGGTCAGAGCTTGCCCCATTAGTTGGCAGCAGTTGGCCGCCATATCGCTATTGGGCCAGACGGACAACGCGTACTGGGCCGCTTGTTCCATCATGCGAATGTTGGCGGCGCGTCCCTGCTCGGTTGAGTTGTTAAGTGCTTGCGCGAAACTGGCCGTGGAAAGGAGGGCCGCTCGCTGCGCCATTTCGGAATCAATCGCGGCGAACTGATGGGCGACATACTCGGCACGGACTGCGGCAGAGTAACTGCTTTCGTTCAGGTAATCGATGTAAGCCCGATAGTAGAATAACTGGGCAAGCTGTTTGGGTTTCGCCTGATTGTCACGCAGGTCGTCCGCGACTTGTAGAGCGGTATCAGTTCTTGCCAGATGGTCTTCGTAGATCTGTTTGGTTTCCGTTTGCTTTTCTGAATCACCACCTGCTGCTTCGTCTCGATCCGCTTTGATATCCTGCAGCTGATTCATCAACTGCTGCGCCCGATCAAGAGCCGAAGCGAAGTCTTCGGGTGCGTTTTCTTCTCCTCGAATCTGCTGGCTCAGCCTGCGTGCCAGTTGCATCGCGAGGCCTTTGTGTCGTCCGGGAAAACGCTGGACTTCTTCGGCATCGTTCAGGGCCTGACGGAAATTGTTACGTCGAGAACTGCCTTCCGGTTGGGTGAGTGCCAGTTTTTCGTAAGCGACCGCCCGTTGCCACAGGATACCGAGGCCCGCTGCGGAATAACGTCGCTTACGGGCATTGCTGATCCAATAGTTGGCTTCCTGGATGACTTGCTCGTACCCGGCTTGATCGGAATGATTCAAACAGATCAGGCGAAATTCTTCGGCGAGATCTTGAAGTCGCTCTACCGCCGAAGAGGATTGGGGTTGCGATAGTATTTGAGTGTAAATGCCGAGTGCTTTGGTTAGTTCGTTCAACTCTTCGTAACATTTACCCTGCCAGAGTCGCGCGTAGTGGCCGCCGGTTTGATTTCGGTACTCGAAGTGCAACAATTCGAATTCATCAATCGCCCGGGTGAGCCGTTCGCGAAACTCGGCAGAACCTTCGGGATAGGATTGCGCTTCTTCGTAAGTACACTTCGCCAATTCAAGTCGACTGTTGATGATACTCTGTTCGAGTTGTTTCTTTTCCCGGTACTCTGTTTCATTATCATCCGGATCGACATGTGGCGGAAACTTCGCGTACTCGGCGGTCAGTTGAGGCAGTGCCTTTCGGAAAATCTCTCGGGCCAGTTCGATTTCTCTTCGCGTTTTTTGACGAAGCTCCCGCTGTTCCTGAGCGTCGTCGGTGGAGTCTGCTTCCCATAACGCAACGCGGGCGTTGTTTAAATGGACTTTAGCCAGCTCTCGGTTCGCGGAACCAATCTGAGGATGATCGGGATGCTCTTTGACAAAGGCGGCAAGGGCTTCGGCGGCTTCGTTCAGTCGTTGTTGTCGGCTGTCGGGGTTGCGAATCTGGCTGGCTGATTCCAGAAGTAGTGCAGCCTGTTCATACTGCAAACGCGCGGCCAGTTTGGGATCGAGATTGGGGCGTTGCTGTTCTTGTTCCAGATAGAACAAGGCGGTGTCGTAGTATTCCCGTTCGCGCAAGCCGTCCAGAAAGCGGAGGGTCTGCTCCTGTGCCATCAACGAAGGCTCGCACAGCAGGCTAGCGCACAGCAGGCCAGCGAATGCAATCAGACCGGGCAAAATACGAACAAGTTGACGATTCATATGCACGCAACGAATCTTCCCGAGCGGGAGAGGTTATCAGAAGAGGTACAGGACAGAAGAGAATGGCCCGGACGAAATGAATTCGGTGGTTCGATTATAAGAGAGTGAAGTGCAATAATGAATAGGCGAAAGGGGAATCGACGCCAGAAAGGATTCAACCCATTATTAAGCCGTTCGACTTTACCGCAGGTGACCGGGTAAAATGAGAGGCCCCGTTAACTTGTGTATTGAACGGTTTGAGCTTGATTTCAGGAGAAAGTGACTCCATGAAAACATGGGCTGCCTTCCTATAACGGGAAACGGACGCCATTATCAAACTCCATTTTGAAAGAAAAAGTATCTTAATTCGATCCTTTGACGAATTCTTTCCCTGATTTCTCCTGTTAACCTGTGTGAACACATGCGATTTCGAACCCCCGATAAAAAGTCTCCCTGGATGAGTCAGAAGGAACAACTCCGACTGGTTATGCTGTGCGTTGCGCTGGTTTTGGTCGTACTGGCAATGCAGCGTGCGTCGGAACCGGAGTCCTGGGGCTGGTTGATTCCTTCTGAACAGCCTGAGAATCTGGAGCAGGATTCTGATCAGGTGGTGATCACCCTGACAGGCGAAACTGTCCCCGAAGGCTCCGATCCAGCCAACTCGCAAGTCCAACTGACGACCGAACTCCCTCCCCTGTTGACCGGCGACGAACGGGCGGCGATTGAAGACGATTACCTGGGGCTTAAGAAAAATGAAGAACCGCTGTTCCAGCATGCTGTCCAGAGACTAGCCGAAACGAATCGAGGAGTGCTCCAGCTGAATGCAGATCGATCTGGGGCCTACCAGGTCTGGATGGCCGAAACAGATGCCTGGCGTGGAAAACTAATTGAGTTCGAAGGGACCGCGAAACGAATTATTGCACGAGAAGATCAATCGAATGAAGGTGTAGATCGGCTCTATGATCTATGGGTGGTGACTCCGGGGTCGGGATCAATGCCGTTGCACGTGGTGACGGCTGGATTACCCAGCGAATGCCCCACGGGCGATGGATTGAATACCCCTTTGAATCTGATTGGCACCCTCTTTAAGCGAGAGGGTTACGCAGCCGAAGGAGGATTGCGGACGACCTTGTTAATTGCCGCTGCGCCACCGACGTTGGTGGGGGCTGCCTCTACGGTCCGTCCGCCCAAACGGCTCGTACCCCTGATGGGGGCGATGGCGATCGTACTAAGTCTCTTCATTTTGTATTCGCTGTGGAACACATTTCGGGCCATAACCAAATCAGCGGTGCATCCTTCGCTTCAGTCGTCCGATGACCCTGATCCTGATTTTTCACTGATAGAAGCGGAGGACCTCGATCAGGAAAATACGGCTCAGATCGATTTGCAAAATATGGAATCGCAAGAGGTCGAATCTAATAGCGTTGAGTTTCCAAACGAAGATAATTCAGAGCAGCAATTGGGGCAGTAACCAGAACATCGATTTTCATTCCAGCTCGAGTCATTCTCTATGTTCGCGATCGTTTCACTGGTTTTAATCATCATTATTTCGATGATCGTCGTGCGCGTGGCGACTGTCGCCTTGACGCTAACGGGCCTGTCGAATGAGTTGGCTCGCTTTCAAGCGCGGTCCGCCTTCACGAGTACCGGGTTTACGACAAGCGAAACTGAGAAGGTAATGCGTCACCCGGTCCGTCGCCGGATCATCATGATGTTGATGTTGTTCGGGAACGCCGGAATCGTGACGGCCGTCTCGTCGTTGATTCTCTCCTTTATCGACGCCGATATGACGCCGGCCTTCTGGTTGAGAATCTTCGCGTTGATTTTCAGTGTGACTATTCTCTGGATGGTCTCCCACAGCGCCTGGATCGACAACCACATTTCAGAATTCATCAAGTGGGCTTTACAGCGATGGACCGACCTGGAACTGCGCGACTATGCCGGGTTGCTACACCTAACGGACGACTACATTGTCGTCGAGATGAGCGTTCAGGAAGATGACTGGCTGGCCGATCAATCGTTAATTCGATTGAAGCTGACTGACGAAGGGGTACTGGTGCTGGGGATTGAACGCGCCGACGGTGTTTATATTGGAGCCCCGCGTGGTGATACGGTTCTGGGCGTCAACGATGTCCTGCTGTTGTACGGCAAGGCGGGGACTTTGAAGAACCTCGACGAACGCTGCAAGGGAGCCGAAGGCAACTGGGAACATCATAAAGCGGTCGAGCAACAGCAACAGGTGATACTGAGTGAACAGGAAGAACAGGAACTCCACGAAAAACCGGCCCCCTGAGCGGGGAATAGTGAAACTGTTAACAACGCTGAAATCTGATAACGTGAAATCTGTTCCTGTTTCTGTTAAACTGTGTTCAAGTACACCCCTCCTCAACAACCCTTCCCCTCCATTGGGTTACAGAGAGCACATTGTTGAAGTGAAAGCAAACCCGGCGTGCGCTGTCGTGGAATGCCTGTCCTGATGAGCAAGGATTTTCCTGCTCCCCACGGACTACTTTGAGGAAATGTGCCCTGTGATTTATATCAATCATGGAACCTTTTCAATATTAGACAATGCCTGGTTTGCAGTTAAGACGGAAGACAGACAACTGTTTCTGCAGAACTGGTGACGCCGCAGGTTAATAAATGAAAAAAAAGGAAGATTTAAAGATAACGTTGATCAGTCTGCATGGGCTGATTCGAGGTCATGAACCTGAGTTGGGTCGAGATGCTGATACCGGAGGACAAATCAAATACCTGATCGAGCTGGCAAAAGAGCTGGCCGCGCACTCTCATGTACGCGAGGTAGAGTTGTTAACGCGGCAGATCATCGATCCGCGCGTCTCGGATGACTATGCCCAGTTGGAAGAGCCATTGGCGGACAATGCCCGCATCGTCCGGATCCCCTTTGGGCCAAAACGGTACGTCAAAAAAGAATCGCTTTGGCCGTACATGGAGCTGTTCATCGATCAGACGCTCCAGCATTTTCGCCGGACGGGATTGCCCGATATTATCCACGGACACTATGCCGATGCCGGTGCCGCGGGAGCTCAGTTAGCGCGACTGCTTCACATTCCCTACGTCTTCACTAGCCATTCTCTGGGCCGCGTGAAAAGAGAGCGTTTGTCCCACAGCAATGCCGACATGGACAAACTCGAACGCAAGTACCACTTCCGAACACGTATCGAGGCGGAAGAGTTTGCTCTGGAAACCGCTTCGATGGTCGTGACCAGCACGAATCAGGAAGTGGAACAGCAGTATCAAATGTACGACCATTACCAGCCCGAACGGATGGAAGTGATTCCGCCGGGAGTGGATCTGACATCGTTCATGCCGATCGACAAAGACTGGGAAACACCGACTTTCGCTGAGACGTTGAATCGTTTTCTGCGAGAACCGGACAAGCCCATCATTCTGACGGTGGCACGACCGGATGAACGTAAAAATCTGGAGACGCTGGTCAAGGTATATGGAGAAAGCGAGCAACTACAGGAACTGGCCAACTTGGTTGTCGTGATGGGGTCGCGAGACGATTTTCGTGAGATGCCTAAAGGGCAGCGAACCGTCATCAAAAACGTGTTCCACCTGATCGACAAGTACGACTTGTACGGCAAAGTTGCTTATCCCAAGACGCACAAATCCGACGACGTGCCCGAGCTGTATCGACTGGCCGCATTCACACAAGGTGTCTTTATCAATCCGGCGTATACGGAACCATTTGGCCTGACTTTGCTGGAAGCAGGGGCAACTGGTTTACCCATCGTAGCGACCAACGACGGCGGACCGAGGGACATCATCTCTAACTGTCAGAACGGTTTGTTGATTGATCCGCATAGTCATGAAGATATTGAGCACGCGCTGCTACGGGTACTGACCGAGAAAGATCAATGGAAAACCTGGTCTGAGAATGGTATCAACGGAACGCGGAAATATTATTCCTGGGCGAACCATGCGAACCGCTACCTCCGTGACTTGGATGACATCCTGGAACATTCTCCACCGCCGGTTCTCAAAAACACGACAGTCAAACGGCGACTGCCTGATTTCGATCGATTGATCATCACCGATCTGGATAACACGCTGACTGGCGATGACGAGTCGTTGCAGCAATTTATCGAGATGATGAAGGAAAACGATCACATCGGATTCGGGATCGCCACGGGACGCCGCTTGGACAGTGCCATGGAGTTGATCAGCGAACTTGGGCTTCCCCAGCCCGACCTGATCGACACCGACTGCGGTACAAAGTTGCACTACGGTGAAAATCTGACCGTCGACAGCAGCTGGCAGAAATCGATCGGGTACGCCTGGAACGCGGAAGGGATCCGAAAAGTGATGGCTGAACTCCCCGGGATCAATCTTCAGGAAGAGGATTGTCAGTCTGAGTACAAAATCAGTTATGAACTCGACACCCGGACCTGTCCTAAGATAACAGTCATCAAAAAAACGCTACGCGAGGCCGGATTGCGTGCTAAGGTTGTCTCGTCCCTTGGTATGTATCTGGATGTGATCCCCGTGCGGGGAGGAAGCGATCTCTCCATGCGACATGTGCTCTGGAAATGGGGTTTTTCCCCGGAAAGAGTATTGGTCTCCGGAGATTCAGGTAACGATGCCGGCATGCTGCTCGGCAGAACACTCGGAGTGGTCGTGGGCAACCACAGTCGCGAACTCCGTCGGTTACGCAACAGACCTCGTATCTACTTCTCGGAAGCGTCACACGCCGCGGGAATTCTTGAGGGTATCGAGTATTACAACTTTCTGAATAACATCATTATCCCCAACGATAAAACCGAATGAGCACCACGCAGGATGACATCAACTTTAAGGCTGATCTAACCCTCAAACGGCTGCAATCATCGCTCACCGAAGTCTGGCAACGAAATCAAGTCGACGAAGTCAAACAGCATGAGTTTGAACTTCGTTTGAATGAATATTGGCGTCCACTGTTCCGGATCCTGTATCACCTTTACAGCCATCGATACGACTTCTTCTATCACCTCGAGCAGATTGTGACAACCGCCGCCCAGGGTTGGGCCGACCGCGCAGAACCTCTCTGTAAACTCGACCGGAAACGGGTCAACGACCCGAACTGGTTTCAATCAGAGCGGATTTGTGGTGGTGCGCTGTATGTGGACCTCTTCGGTGAAAATCTGAATCAGCTCCGTAAGCATGTTGGCTACTTTAAAGATCTCGGCCTGACCTATTTGCACCTGATGCCGCTCTTCGCCGTTAGGCCCGGGAACAGCGACGGTGGGTACGCGATCAGCAACTACCGCTCAGTGGATCCACGTCTGGGAACGATTGACGATTTGCGATTACTGGTGGACGACTTGCGCGAAGCGGGCATTTCGCTGGTGCTCGACTTCGTCTTCAACCATACATCTGACGATCATGAATGGTCGCGACTGGCGCAGTCCGGTAACCGCGAGTACCAGGAGTTCTATTATATCTTTCCGGATCGAACTGAACCGGATAAGTACGAGCATACGTTGCGTGAAATCTTCCCCACGGTTCGCCGCGGGAACTTCACCTGGCACGACGGGATGGAGCAATGGGTCTGGACTTCGTTTAACAGCTTTCAATGGGATCTCAACTATTCCAACCCCGCTGTCTTCCGAGCGATGCTGGAAGAGATGTTATTCATTACTAACACGGGTGTTGATATCCTGCGTTTGGACGCGGTCGCTTTCATCTGGAAGAAGATGGGCACGACCTGCGAGAACCAACCCGAAGCTCACATGTTAATTCAAGCGTTCAACCTGCTCTCACGGATAGCGACCCCCAGTTTGCTCTTTAAGTCGGAAGCCATCGTGCATCCGGATGAAGTGGTCAAATACATTGGTGAAGAAGAATGCCAGATTTCCTATAACCCAACGCTGATGGCGCTGCTGTGGGAATCGCTGGCCACCCGCAACGTCAAGCTGCTGGTGCAGTCACTGAGTCATCGATATCGGCTCCCTCCGAATACGGCTTGGGTGAACTATCTTCGTTGTCATGATGACATTGGTTGGACTTTCGACGATGCCGATGCGGCGATGATCGGTATCAATGCCTACGATCATCGGCAGTTCTTGAACTCCTTTTACACGGGACAGTTCGATGGATCTTTTGCTCGAGGAGTTCCCTTTCAGGAAAACCAGCAGACGGGCGATATGCGTATCTCCGGAACAATGGCTTCTCTGGCCGGACTGGAACAGGCAATCGAACAGGAAGATGAAGATAAGAAAGAGCTGGCGATTCGACGTATGCTTCTGCTGCACGGTGTCTCACTCAGCATTGGCGGAATCCCCCTGCTCTACCTGGGCGAAGAATGGGGGATGCTTAACGATTACGACTTCGTGAAAGACCCCGTGAAGGCAGGGGACAGTCGTTGGATTCATCGCCCCAAAATGAAATGGGAATACCTCGACGAGCTGGATGATCACATCGACTCGGGGAGTGGTTCTATTCGAAAACGAATTTTCCGTTCAACACAAAAACTGATCGCCCTGCGTAAATCTCATCCCGCGCTTGCGGGACAGGAAATGGATCTGGTCCGCACCGGAAATGAACATATTCTGGGCTACATTCGCTTCCACGACGGCAACCGACTGATCGTGCTGGCGAACTTCTCGGAAATTCCACAGACGGTAGATGGCAACATCATCCGGACAGCAGGCCTGGGGCACTTCTTTGAAGACATGATTACCAACCGAGAATATGCAACTTCCGAGCATTTGCAGATCGAGCCTTACCAAATTCTCTGGCTCGACCGTGTCTAACGCGCCCTGCCCTAACGTCTAAGTCACAATTTTTGTCTTAACTCAACAAGTCGTCCGATTCCTCTTTCCAGTTGGCAAACACAGGGTCGGCTATTGGAGAGGCGACGGGAATGCCGATGGAATCGGCCTTTTTGACAGAGAAATTGTCGAACCAGCTGAATGCGTTCGCGGCGGCGACACCTACAGTCTCAATTTCCCGGGGATCGACATCGACCGAAGTTGAAACGACTTCTTCACCATCGACGGATAAGGTCGCAAAACCGAATGTATAGTCGATGTGCAGTGTCAGATCGTAAAACTGGTTGAAGTTAATACTACGCCCCGAATTATCCCAGTCTTCCATCGCCAGGACATTATTCCAAGTGCCGTTGAAGTGTCCAATGACCCATTGGTTCTGGCCCGTATAGAACCCGGCGTACTTGAAATCGTTTTGACTCTTATAATCGAAGATTAAGAATCCATCGTGCCATCCATTCGAAATCTGGTTTGAGCGAATACTGGCCGAAATTTCGATTGCTTCGGAGCCATCCAAATCAACTGGAACGTAAGCGGTAGCCTGGCCGCCTCCGTTAGAGGTATTAATGCGTAAGAGCGGGTCGTCTGTGGGAGCGACGACTTTCCAGGGAAGTGGTTTGTTGTAGTAAAACTTCTGTGCTGCTCCGTCATCAAAAGTTTCTGTAAAGGGAAGAGAAACTGCTTTCCCCGTTTCGACAGTTACATCGACTTCAAGGTTGTCAAAACGAGTGATCGCGTTTTGCGCAGCGACTCCTACGGTCCCATTACCGACACCGTTTTCAAAGCTGCCGCTTGCGACGATGATTCCGTTGGCCCGCAGCGTGACTTCATTCCCGTCAACGCTGATGTGTAAATTGTAAGGAATGTTGACACTGATTTCTTGTCCGATGTCGTCCCAGTCATTTTGTGCAACACGATCTCCCCAGTTGCCCTGATAATGACCGATGACCCACTGGTTTTGCCCCGTAAACATCCCTGCATATTTAAAATCGGTTGGACTCTGGTAATCGAAGACGAGGAATCCATCCAACCAGCGACCAGGCCCGCCCATCGAGGTTACGAGTGCTGACATTTCATAAGAATTGGGCATGGGCCATTCGAAGTCGATATAGCCGATACCAAGTCCCTGATTGTCGGAGGCATCGATTTGAAGGTAGCGTTGATCTTCGTAAGTATCGACGGTCCATAAATGGGGATTTGTGAACAGGAATCGGTCGGGCGTCTCACTTGCGAAATCCTGATAATAAGGAAGGCTCGTTGGTGCCCCTTCGTCGATTCTCTCTCCCACGAATAGGTTATCAAATCTGGTGACAGCGTTAAAAGAAGCGATGCCGACTTGTCTATTATTGATCTGGGAATCAAAGGTGACCTGCGTGAGGAACTCTCCATTCACCGAAAGAAAGACGGTAGCACCTTCACTTCGAAGATGGATTGTGTAGGGAACATCAGCATCAATTGTTCGACCTATATCGTCCCAGTCCACTTGGGCAGCCCGGTTTCCCCAATGGCCCTGATAGTGTCCAATGATCCATTGATTCTGTCCGCCTAAAAAACCGGCGTATTTGAAATCGGTTTCACTTTGGTAATCAAAAATGAGAAAACCGTCTAACCAGCTATTCAGACCACCCACCGAAGTAACCTCTGCGGAAATCTCGAATATTTCTGGGAGCGGATCTGATGAATTCCAGACGGCGGTACTTAATCCGGTACCGCCTGCGTTGCTGAACATGAGCTGTTTATTGGAAGAGGCTTCTACTGTGGATGTAGATCCGGGGTTGTTAATAATCAGATTGGCGGGAAGACCAAAATCGAAATCGGCCTGATACAATTTGGAGATCCCGAGGGAGTCCACGCTTTCAGGAGTGACCTTCCATAAGTACATAAAAGGAGACTGCTGACTCTGCTCATTCGCTGAAATAATGGAAGTGCCAGGGCCAATTTGAGCATCCGCCTTCCCCTTAAAGCTTCCTGACATATAAATGGAATCATCATCAGCGACTACAAGATCCAAAGCAGAGTTCGGGCTGTAATTATACTGGGTTTTAAAAGTCCCATCTAAGGTTGCTGCCCAAATGACATTGACATTGGTGTCCAGAGAGAAGATCGCAGAGGAATAATTATCCATATCTAAAATATAGGTGTCTGGGCCAGGATCAATATCCGATGTACCAAACAGCGAAGCTCCAATGATGAGATTCTCCTGTTGATCAAAATCGATACTCGCTATAAGAGGGCCTCCACTACTACCCTCCATTGAACCGGCCCAGACCAGATCGCCATTCGTGTCGAAACGAGCAATGAACGTCTCAGACTTAGTGAGAGAGGCTTCAAGAATATTCGTGTTTACAGTGGGGTCGAGATCAACATTTCCTCGAAACCTGCCAGCGACGAAAATATTCCCAGCGGAATCTATGTTAATAGAATTGGCAGAATCTCTTTGGACATCTCCGAATGTATGGCCCCATTGTAACTCTCCTGTTGAATTCAATTTCGCTAAAAACACATCGTCGAGACCATTACTCGTTCGAATATCACTGTCGTTACCGTATTCGAAATCGATCGTCCCTTTGAAGTCTCCGAGGACGACAGCATTTCCATTCTCGTCAAGTGACAATCGCACAGAGCTATTTCCATCTGAGATGGCGAACTGCTTGACCCATTCCCGGGTTCCGGTATTGTCCATTTTGAGAACGAAGCCATCGACACCTCCTGAGGTGCTTTCATAAATAATCTCGTCCTCACCTGTCCCTGATTTCAATTCACCTGCAAACCGTCCGCTGATATACATGTTTCCATCGAAGTCGATTTTCATCTCGTCGGCCACCGCCGTAGAGTATTCCTCCTGAACCAGGTACGTGTTGATTACATTTCCGTCGCCATCTATCTTCAAAATATTCCTGAGATTCGAGCTTTGAAAGCAATAAACGTTATCATCACCATCTATGGCTAAGGCCATAATATGTCCCGCAGGGTTGTTAGATGTGGAATAGCTACGTACCCATTCAAAACCACCCTCAGGTCCTACTTTTACTAAGGCAAAAGAACCTGCAGATTGAGCGGAATCAAGTTCCACGACGCCGGGACCGGGATCAAAGTCGACTTTGCCAACGTACCTGACGATGGAGTATGAATTGCCTGCCGAATCGATCGCAATTTCCTGACCCTCTGACAGGTAGGGAACGTTGACATCCTGTGGTCCGGCAGTGTATGCGAACCCTGTAGATTAAAGCAGCAGCCGACTTTCCAGACTGTCGAATTGTCGCAGTGCGTTAGCCCTAGTTTCTATTCGGTTTTCCGAGAGTCGACGAAGTGAAGAGTTTGACCGAATATAGGAAGACGAATTCAACCAGGAAAATAAACGCATTATTCTGACTCCAACTATAAAACAGATGCGAGAGAGATATCGATCAAGGTCTTTGATGAATACGCCCGAATCGCAACTCGATAAACATGAAAACGGAGAGAATTGCTCGGATGCGTGAATATTTAGAATATCTGCAACCGTTTAAGTGTCGACGTCATAGAAAGAATCAGGTACTGCATCTCCATCCGGAAGTCGTTGAAAGGACTTAACGCAAGCCAATTGTGATTTTACTGGGTGCAGGCGGAGCAAATGCACTTTTCAAATCGAGCTCTCACAATTCATCTGCTCTGAGAAGTGATCCTATTTCTAACTTAATAAGTCGTCCGATTCCTCATCCCAGTTGGCAAAGACCGGATCGGCTATGGGTGAAGCAATAGGGATGACGAGTGGTCCCGCTTCTTCAACGGTGAAGTTATCAAACCAGCTGAAGGCATTCGCGGCGGCCACACCCACTGCCCCCTTTTCGATTTGCGAGTCGAAAAAATAGTTGAAGATCTCTTCACCATCGACAGAGAATATGAGGTAGTCGTTATCCATGTGAAGTTCAAGGTGGTAGAACTGATTGAAATTGATCTTGCGACCGGAGCCGTCCCAGTCGAGGGTATCAAATCTGTTGTTCCAGTTCCCCTGGAAATGACCGAGGACCCATTCGTTCTGACCTGTATAGAAACCGACGTACTTGAAGTCGTTTTCATTCTTATAGTCGAAGATTACAAACGCGTCGTTCCAACCATTGGTGACCTGGTTGGAACGGACATCGACCGAAACTTTAATCGCTTCCGCATCAGTACTGTCAATGGGCACAAACGCCAGGCCGGTACGGCCTGATCCAGCCGTGTTCACGCGGAGAACTTTCTCAGCACCAAAGTTGGCGATACCCCAGGCACCGGGCAAGTTGTAATAAAAGTCCTGCGCTGCTCCGTCGTTGAAGTCGTCACTGTAAGGGAGCGGTAACTCTTTTCCCTGTGGGACATCCAGATCGATATGCAAATTATCGAACCGGGTTACTGCGTTCTGGGCGGCCACGCCGACGGTGCCGTTAGTGATCCCGCTGGCGAAGGTCGCGGACAAGGTCGGAATTCCATCGACACGTAGCTCAACATCGTTATCATCGACCGTCACATGCAGCGTGTACGCTTTGCTGGCATAGATTTGATTTCCCACATCGTCCAGATCAACCTGAGCGAGTCGGTTCGTCCAGTTGCCCTGGTAATGTCCGATCACCCATTGATTCACGCCGGTGAACATACCCGCGTATTTGAAGTTGGTCGGGGACTGGTAATCGAAGATCAGGAACCCATCCAGCCAGCGGTTGGGCCCGCCCATCGAGGTTACGAAAGCTGACATTTCATAAGAATTGGGCATGGGGCGATCAAAGTTAAGGTGGCCTATGCGGAGACCCTTGTATTCGGATGCATCTACTTGCAAAAAAACTTCATCGTCAGATGACTGTATTGACCAGGATTCAGGTTGATCGAACTCAAACTGATCAGAACTGCCGTCATTGAAGTCTTCTCTATATGGGAGAACTAATGGAGCCCCCTGATCAACGTCTTCTCCAACGATAAGATTATCAAACAGGGAGACTGCGTTGTATGTTGCAAGCCCGATCCGACCCTCATTGATCGGTTCAGTAAATGTGGCTTGCATCATCAGTTTGTTATCGACGGACAGAGCAACGTTGTCTCCGTCAATGGTCAAGTGCAGCGTGTATGCAGTACCGATATCAATGCGTCGACCATTTTCATCCCAATCGACTTGAGCTAAGCGATTTTTCCAATCGCCTTGATAATGTCCGACTACCCACTGATTCTTTCCAGCAAAAAAACCAGCATATTTGAAGTCAGAATTACTCTGATAGTCAAAAACCAGAAATCCATCGGCCCAATGATCAGGATAACTGAGAGGTGTGACTTCTACAGAAAGTTCTAATTTTTCAAGTAGTGGAAGGTCTGTTTTCAGCGTTGCCACACTGACTCCTTCTGGATCACGCACTCCTACCGACAGGAGACGATTTCCATCACGTCTTTCTAGATAAGAGAAGTTTTCCGGCAAATTCATCAGAAAGTTACCACGATGACCTGCTTGAAAGTCCTCGTGAAATGGAACCGTTAGATACTGGTTGAGCCAGACCTCGTTGTGGGAGTTTCCGTTTTTAGTGATCACGGCATCCAGATCGTTGTCACCATCCAGATCTCCGAATGCCACGCTGATCGCCGATCCTAATCCTAACTGTTGCTGGCTGTCGGTGAATCGTCCAAAACCATCATTCCACCAGACGCTGGTGAAGGAAAGGCTTCCTCCCGTCACCATCAGATCCAGGTCACCGTCTCCATCAAAATCTCCGAAGTCACCTTCCCAACCCATTCCATTGTAGACATAAAACTCTTGGGTGATTGTGAAGATACCAGTACCATCGTTCGTCATGAGGACGTCCGGGTTGTATAGTCGGGTGATGAACGCGTCGAGATCACCGTCGCCATCCACGTCACCAAGTTGGACGCTGGCCAAATCGTTGGAAGTCAGAGCGAGCGTATGATACAGCGTAAAAATTCCATCGCCAACATTTAAATAAACTAAGCCCTCTCCGCTGGAATCAGTCATAATAGCATCAAGATCACCATCACCGTCCAAGTCACCTAGATCAACGCCCCATCTGTTGCCATCAATATTCTCTGCGAGAGATTGACCCGAATCAGTGAAGTTGGCATGGCCATCATTGAAATATATTCGATTTCCATGCGTGCTGTCGTTGGTAGTAACCACAGCGTCGAGATCGCCGTCACCGTCCAAGTCCCCCAATCGGACAGTGCGGCTGATTTCATTAGAAAGGTTTTGACCTCCGTCAGTAAATTGTCCACTGCCATCATTTAGCCAGACGGCATCGGGAAAAGACCGCGATGAACCCCGCGCAATGATAATATCGAGATCTTCATCTCCGTCCAGGTCGCCGACAGCGACGCCGGCCCCCGAAGGTATCCGCTGAGAGCTCTCCGTGAACGTGCCATCGCCGTTATTGAACCAAATACGGCTCCACTCACTTATGTTGGCAAAAATAATATCTAGATCACCATCATTATCGAGGTCAGCGAGTTCCACGTCTCGGGTGCTGTCATCGCTCAGCTCTTGGGCACTGTTGATAAAAAACCCTGGAGCGGGTGCAGAAGTGAGAACTACGAAATCGTTATGTGTCGCACGGTTATTGGAAAGATCAGGATCGGCTCTGCTTGCGGAACTGACCGTCGCGAGATTCGTAATGATATCACGAACGCTTTGTTTGATTGTCCCCGTGAGGGTATAGGTGATTGTGGCCCCGACGGGCAATTCGACTATCTCATTCAGCGGACTGTTTCCGGAGTCCGATCCCGTTGCCCCTCCACTAAGAACCGCAGTCCAGGAGATATTGGTCATGAAAGCAGCGACGTTATTCTGAATGAGTGCATCAGTTACGTCGTCACCACTTTCGTTACTAACAGTGATCGTATAGGAATGCTGCGCCCCTTGTTCTACGGTGGCCTCGTGGGCAACGTTAGTGATGGCGAGATCCGATTCAGTCTCCAACTTCTGACTGAGTTTCAAGATATAGCCATCCTGATCACCGAAACTTTCTCTTGAAGTCGTTCCAACACCAGGATCGAAATCGGGAGAATTTTGAAAAGGACCGACGACGAATATGTTCTTATTTTGATCTACAACAATTCTTCGAGTAAATGTAT
The DNA here is from genome assembly GCF_007750395.1 of Polystyrenella longa. GTDB lineage: Bacteria > Planctomycetota > Planctomycetia > Planctomycetales > Planctomycetaceae > Polystyrenella > Polystyrenella longa. The sequence goes on from NZ_CP036281.1 coordinate 96,236, forward strand.
ATCCGTCGTCGCCATAATTCACTGATTGTTTATAAGTGCCGTCGTCATTCAAGATCAGGACATAACTGTTTGCAGTGTCAGATAGATTAATGACTCCAGATCCAGGATCGAGATCCGTGCCTTGAGATGCGTTAGCTGCAATATAGATAATACCTGTATGGTCGACCTCTAAGCCGGTAGCATGATCGGCTCGGTCTGAGCCATATGTTTGGGACCAGATGTGGTTTCCACTGGCATTCAATTTAAGCACAAATATATCGGTTCCGCCGAGTGAAGTACTGTTGCTCGTACCTGCCCCGGGATCAAAATCGACAGTTCCTTCAAACTTTCCAAGAAGGACGACATTACCGGAAGAGTCGACCTCTATTCCAATGACCTCTTCTGATGAGGTCGTTCCTAAGGTTCGAGTCCAAACGAATTCGCCATTATTGTTCAGCTTGTTTATAAAGACATCTCTCCCACCGTTACTCGATAAATCGAATGTGCCCGTTCCGGGATCGAAGTCTGCTGTGCCTTCGAAAAATCCAGTTGTGAATACATTTCCAAAGCTGTCAATGGCGATGCCTTCACCCTCGTCACGCCCGCTACCTCCCAACGTCTTTCCCCATTGGAATTGGCCTTGGCTGTCGAGTTTGATCACATAGGCATCACTGCCTCCAAAGCCAGTCAAGCTGTAGGGAATACTTCCGTAGTTGAATGTTAGAGGGCCACTGTCTCCATCGAAGCGACCAGTCACATAGATGTTACTGGCACTATCCACTGTGAGATCATAACTTTGTTCATAACTCGAACTTCCAAGTGTACGAACCCATTCGAATTGACCACTACTGTCCAACTTGAGGATGTAAGTGTCTACGCCGTTGTTCGTACTTACGATTTCATGAGTGTCCGGCCCTGGGGCAAAATCGACCGTCCCGCGAAAAGATCCAGTCAGGACAACACCATCATCTGGGGTGGCTTGCATTCCGGATACTGTTTCATACGAGGAACCTCCGAACGAACGGGACCATAAGCGGTCTCCCTCCTCGTTTAATTTGACAATGTAAACATCACTCAAGCCATTGCTGACGTGATTAACTTCCCCGGCGCTTGGATCCAGATCAGCTGATTCGAAAAAGTGGCCAGCAATGAAGCTGTTACCTGATGAATCTACTGCCACTTCGACTCCATCGTCATTTTCGACTCCGCCAAAAGTCGCGACGAAATCAAATTCTGGTGCCGACAACAATGTTCGATCTTCGAGTTGATCAAACTGTTGCCATCCATAAAGGTGGCGATTAATGAGAGCGTTTTGTTGGCGGGTGTGACGTTTCTTGTTGCGCAGCAGGGACGTAAGCCAAGAGGTAATGATCATGGAGATGAAGCCGCCGAATTGCGAAGTGGGATCAGCGCCCGATGATGTCGTCCGACAGAACCCACGCCTGAGGTGAATGAAGCAGAATGGAGTAAATAGTCAGGATGTGGCGATTACACCAGAGGAGTGTTGGGAAGTCAACACTAGGTGATCCGGCAGCGGCCTGGAGTCCCAATCCATTAGTTGCGAAAATCGTTAACTGAATGAGTTTCACTGAGTTTTAATCACTGAATGGTTCGTCGTATATAATTCCTATCACAAAAAAACTGGCAGCGGACTCGGGCCCGATGGCCCTGGGTTGAAGCAACATGGATTTAAAGCAGAAAAGTTTAGAATAAACAAGTGGACCGGACGTGTTACAAGCGGTCCTGAAACCCTCTGATGGGTGAAATACCGACCTTGTTTAAAAGGCTCTAAGAAAACCACAAGCAGGTTTCAGGATGGGTTCTAATGGAATGAGATCAGCAGATGGAAAGCTTCATTATCGGATTGAATCTGATCCCAGAAGTGTTGCACATATCAATGTTCAAGCGGGTAAAAGAATTGGACCACACTTTCTTTTCCCAGGAAATGAGAAAGCTATGAATAGCATTCTAGATCAGTTATTGTCGAATGTCAGATAACTAATCAGCGAGGATACTGTATTTTTTCAACTGGCGAGGAAACACTATGTCAGACGGATTAAATGATGAAATCTTGCATGAGTTATCTTCCCCAATAGCAACAGGAGACATCTCGATTTTTGAGGAGGACTTAATTTATGATGCAATTAAAGATAATTTCCCAATCGGAATGGGCAGAATTGATTGGAGCAAAGTCAAGCAACACAAATACCTGAACTGTTCTTGCAACTGTGACTTTGACCATTCTTTGCCGAAAGAAATAGGCAATTTCTTCCTCACATTCTTCAGAGATTTTAAGATAGACGAAAACAGTACTGTTTACGTTATGAATGACGATGCTTATTCGTTTGCATTCAGGATGCCCATTCGTATATTGATGAATGTATTGCATATTATACTAAGCTATCCGCAACATACTTATATAATCCCTGAGGATTCACATTGGTGCTTCCAATACACATGGGAGCAAGATCTCTATTGTGGGTTTGCTCCGAAATATTCGCAAGAAATGTTGGAACTAAAAGAATAAAGGGATTCAATTCCAAGAACGGAACATTTTGATGGAATTATCATTTACTACTCTAGTGCCAGTTTATAAAGCGTTGATTAATGGGGAAATGAATAGACAAGAAGCATCTGATTGGGCTATTAAATTAGATCAAGAATGGGATGAAGGTCTACATTCTGTTCCACCGACAGTCGATGTGCCGAGTCTGTCTGGTGCTATTAATATGTTAAGGGCTGCTGATTTCAAAGTTTCTCCAACGGAGTACTTCCATGCACCAGAAGAATTCCTTGACTATTACAACGAACATGTAAAACCCAATACTTGATGAAAATTGTTTCTGTCCAGAACCGGAATGAGGTGGATAAGACAATCCCAGCAGGAGAGAATTGCAAACGCTATAGTCAATTCAGGAGGATAACTCGTAGACTACTATAACCAGCAGAATGGCTTACTCTCCAAGATGCCGAGACTGGCAGAACGATCCCCCTCTTCATCCCGGAACTGGGTATTGATGCAGACGCCGAAGTCTTAAATATTGAAGCTTGTCCAGAGATCCCATCAGGTCCCGGTCGGGTGGTGACCGCGACATTCCGGCACTCCGGCAAAAAAGTGCTAGACGTCAAGATCGCTTCCGAAGCAGCATCAATCGGTGCCACACCCAATCACCCCTTCTGGTCAGAAGACCGGCAGGAGTTTGTCCGAGCGGATGAACTGAACCTATACGAGAGGGTGCGAACGTTAACCGGCGTCTCGATCGTTGAACAAATCCGCCTAAGACCCGGTTGGCATATTGTTTACAACATAGAAGTTAAGGGGGAACATGTTTATCATGTGGGTGCGGGCGGGGTGCTTGTGCATAATGCGGTCGAAGATTGCAGTAAGTATGCCAAGAGAATGTATAGAAGCAAAGGTGGAAAAGTTCTACGTCTTCGTCCGAATTCTAAAAGAGGTGGCGTATTGGGCCAGTTACCCAATGATGATCGGCACCTTTTGTATCATCATGATATTCACCTGAGGGACGGGCAGGTCAACACTTCTAATCGAACAGCGATGCCAATTCGTGAATGGTTCGAAGAATACAGAGAACTAAACAATTTTGGGTCTCTGAATGAATTAAGAAGATGGTTAGATATTACCGATGTTACCCCGGGACAGTAGAAAGCTCAGTTTGAAATCTACCCTGAAACCCTGTTGTGGCTCTTTAAGACCCTTGGACTATTAGAGAGTATCAGGATAGCTTATAGTATTCTGATATTATGGTTGACTTATGAAAACGGCTTCGGAGATATTGGTCCATCTAAATACAACGATGGAGCGAATGATTCAGAAACCTTGGATGTTCACGGGAAATGCCCAGGAGTTTGAGATACTTTGCAGAGAGTACGATAATATCATACTATTCATACTAGATGCAAATAATCTATATAAGTCATATGGGTCCGGTTCTTTATATCAGGGATATCTAGCCAAATATCATGACTTTGGTTCCGGTGCTTTTATAGAAACGTATCTCAACGATCTCATCGAAAGTGGTAAAGAGAGGCCCTCTGAGAGGGAACTCTTTGAAATGTTTTCAGATCACTGGAGAGCCTATCTCCTATGGAGAAATACTGAGCTCAGAAAACACGACATATCGATGCCACAATAACCCAAAACTTCCAATCAGATTAATAGTGTACTGTCGCTAACAGATGGGAACTTATTCAATGGGCCGTAGCCGGTAGAATAAGCAGGTTCTGCTTCATTTCTGCCGGAATGATAAGGTCCTGTATTTGCGAGACAGTACAATAGGTGTTCTTCAAGTAGATAGCTATTGGGATGATGACATCCTACGAACCTTTTTTCTTTATGGTCGCTCAGAGCCATTTAAATAATTACACCATTGATTAGAGGAATTCTTGAATTTCTTTGGTAGATTGTTCTGTTCTGTTCATAATGACAAATTTGAACTTACAGAGTACTTCATAATAACATTGTGGAGAATAAAGAATGATTTTTCTTTGCGGAGTGTACGAGATAAGCGAAGGTGGCGAGTATAGAAGTTACGATGACCTAACAGCCCGTTGAAATTCTCCCTACGCGCCGGAATTCTCAATTGATATCTTTTCTCCCACCGAATTCAATCGCAATGGTTAACGGAGGAACGACATGTCACTTGGAAAACGCAAGCACGAACGGCAGGAATCACTCTGGGTCGAAACACGCAAGCTGACGTCGCCCGGGCGGTAACCAATAACCGGCAACGTATGAGACGCCGTAAAGGCAAGCGATTGCAGCGGCAACGCAGCGAAAAGGTGGAACGGAGTTTCGCCCACACCTGCGAGACGGGCGGAGCCAGGCGAACCTGGTTACGCGGCATCGAGAAGATCAATAAACGCTATCTACTGCAGGCAGCGAGTCGAAACCTGGGGACCTTGATGCGGTCGCTGTTCGGAACAGGTAGTCCGCGGGGTCTGCAGGGGGCGATGGCGGGGTTGTTGGGGCTTTATATAGCCATTATTAAGTGGCTTTGCGGTTTGCCCGGAGCTTCATCGCGGTTCAGATCGGTCCGGACCAACAATCGGCTGATAAAAACCGCCCATGAAAACCACCGTCACTATTTACCGACAACCCAGCGGATAGTGATGTTTTCAACGGGCTGCTAGTGCCCTTTCTACTTCCTTCACTAATTCAAGTTGTTTCTCGGTTATTAGCAGCGGGAGAGGTATTGTTTTCGACCAGATAATAGAGATGCGGGCCAGGTTCCCACTTCGGCTTGATCGCTCCTCCCTTAGTTACTAACGAGTCGATATCAGTTTGTAGCTGCTCTTCAGTGAATTTCTTTTCATCGTTTTTATTTCTGGATTGAATATACAGCGAAAGTCTAAACGCATCAAATCCATCAATTCGTCCGTCGGGACCAAAATCAAAGTCGTAGATTTGATTCCCCACTTGCATGCGACAGCCGACCCCATGGAATGAAAACCGGATGCGTTTTGCCGGGCAATCAATAATGGCTGAGCAGGGAATTCGATCTTCCTGATTGAGCCAAAGATCGTCGACACCATAATGGTCACATATGGCGTTAACGTTATCGCGAACTCCAGATAGGTAATGTTCGATGATGTCGAGCGTGGTTGTCATAAAATACTCTCGACGAGAGTTGGCTAATCGGTTGGAAATGTAAATCTAGCTACTCAAGACAGGCTAGATCGAAAGAAGGAGATGTAGGTGAGCACATTTCTCCTAATCAAGTAGATGCTAAGGTGTTATTCAATTCCGTTGTATCATCAATGAGGCAGCCCCCCCCCTCTTTTTTTGATGCCATTGATTCAATAAATTCTCTTCTAATTATATCACTAATTGTTTCGGAGAACGCCCTCCAACTCATCACGAATACATCTGCCCGCGGCCGGGTGGTTCGAAGGCATTTTGAATGTGGTCGATCTGTGGTTCTTTGGCTTCGTCTGGCCAGAGGATGGAGATGACGTCAAAGCGGGCTCGGTGATCGAGTAGCTGATTGGTTTTCAGGTACGACAGGCCGACGCGTGTGAGCTGAGATTGCTTGTGATATCCCACTGCTTCGTGGGGTTGGCCGGAGCGGGTTGTCTTGCGGGTTTTGACTTCGACGAAGACCAGCAGGGGGCCTGCTTCCGTTTGCTGACGGGCGATGATATCGATCTCGCCGAGGTTGTTAGACCAGTTGCGGGCGACGATCTGGTAACCCTGGCGGCGAAGATAACGGGCGGCGGCGCGTTCCCCTTTGTTGCCCAGTAGTTTTGCCAGCCAGCCTCGCATCGGAGTCCCCCTTGATGCATTCCAGTATAAACTGAGTGCGCATAAAAAACACGAGGACATCGCGAAAGGGATGACCTCGTGGGGTGGAATAATCTGATTACTCAACTGGGGAATTTAATTCGGTGCCATCGGAGACGGGGGCTCAAAGGGGCTGCCGAATAAATTCCGGGTTCAAAATCGAGTCGATGATTACTCGTTTTTGGCGCGACGTTCGGCCAGGCGGGTAGCCTTACCTGTACGATCACGCAAGTAGAATAGTTTGGCGCGACGGACGACACCGTGGCGGACGATTTCCAGTTTGGCCACTTTGGGAGAGTGAACCGGGAAAGTACGTTCGACCCCTTCGCCAGCGACGATGCGTCGAACGGTGAAGGTTTCGCGGGTTCCGCCGCCACTGCTGGCAATGATCACACCAGAGAAAATCTGGATGCGTTCTTTCTGGCCTTCCAGAATTCGCGTATGCACATTGACGTTGTCGCCGATCTCGAATTTCAGCGGTTCTTCCCGCAGACTATCTTTCTCGACAAGTTTCAGAATTTCCTGGCTCATGATTCCACCCTTAGCGAATAGGACTGAGTTTAATTTGGTTTGTAATTATCTTATTTAAAAACTGTTCGCCCCGTGAACGAGGTCGCATCTTTCGATCAGGACTCGGGCAGTTCATCCTGCTGATCGAGGAGATCACTTCTTAATTCACGAGTACGAATCAGACTTTGTTCTTTGCGCCACCGTTCAATTTCCTGATGGTTCCCGCTCAACAGAACGTCTGGAACCGACATGCCCCGGAATTCCCGTGGGCGAGTGTACTGCGGATGTTCGAGTAGTCCCTGGTGCGAAAAGGAATCGTACTTGGAACTGGTCTCGTCTCCGAGGACACCCGGAATTAATCGGATGACGGTATCGACGACCAGCATTGCAGGGACTTCACCACCGTTGGCAATAAAGTCGCCTGCTGATATCTCCAGAGGTTTCAACCCCTCTCGAATGCGTTCGTCAAAACCTTCGTATCGTCCACAGAGCATGACCAGTCGGTCGTACTCTGCCAGCTCTTCGACCAGATTCTGATCGAGTTGCCGTCCCTGGGGGGTCATCATGACCAATTGCCCCGGCTGCTCCCCTTCGTTCTGGACTGCTTCGACGCAGTCGTAAACAGGTTGACAGCCAATCAACATTCCCGGTCCACCACCGTAAGGTCGATCATCAACGGATTGATGTTTATCGGTGGCCCATTGACGGAAGTCCCAAGTATTCACTTCCACCAAACCATTTTGTATGGCCAGCTTCAGTAAAGACTGTTGCAGGTATCCGTCAAACAGACCGGGAAACAGGGTGAGAATATCAAATCGCATGGTTCATCCAGTTCGGGTTCACCTGGTGATACTGCCCACCCTCAATGACAGACTTTAGAAACAGAGCGAGATTACTCTTCGCTGGCTTCGGCAGTCTCGGCGGCGGGAGTTTCTTCGGTTGTTTCTTCCGCAGCGGCTGTTTCCCCTTCGGGAGCAGCTTCTGGTTCCGGTTCCGGCAGCGGCTTAGGGGCCTGCATCGGAGGTGGAGTTTTTACACTGCCGAATTTGTTTGTTTTGACCTTTTTGATCAGAGTGCCAACTTTGTCGGAAGGTTGAGCTCCGACAGAAAGCCAGTACTCAATCCGTTCCATGTTGAGTTTGACGCGTTCCGATTTGTCGGTGACCATAGGGTCGTAGTGACCGAGTTCCTCAATGGTTTTACCATTTCGGGGAGATCGGGCGTCCATTACGCAAACCCGGTAAAACGGGCGATGCTTACGCCCCAGTTTTTTCATACGAATTCGAACTGCCACGAATTAACTCCTTGAAGGAAAATAGAATGTCTGTAGTTGAATTAAAATTATGTTTTTGAAACCGCTTGAAACGGTCTATCGGTTGTTCTGACTATTTGCGGCGATTTTTCTTACGCGCCTGCTTCTGTTTTTTATTCTGTTTCCGTTTTTCTTCTTTGGAAACCAGTCCACCCCGCTTGCTGCGGTTTTTCTCTTTAGGAAGTGCGCCACTCGGATCGGACATTCCCATTTCCTGCATCTGTCGCATCGCTTTCCATTGATCTTTCATACCCCCGCCTGCCATACCTTTCATCATGCCAGCAATGCTGTCGTACTGTTTCAACAGCTGACTGACGTCGGTCGGGTCGCAGCCACTTCCGATAGCGATGCGATTACGGCGATTACGATCGATTTTCTGCGGATTCTCCCGCTCGTCCATGGTCATGGAACCGATGATCGCTTCGATGCGGCTCATTTCCTTGTCTGCGTCTACATTGTCCGCAGCGTCGAGCATGCCTCCCATACCAGGAATCATCTTCATGATTTCCTTCATGGGGCCCATACTGCGGACTTTTCGCATCTGATTGCGGAAATCCTCGAGGGAGAACTTCCCTTCGCGCATCTTTTGCTGCTGACGTTCCATATCGTCGGCATCAAATTCACGCTGCGCTTTTTCCATCAGCGTTTGCAGGTCGCCTCCGCCCATGATCCGGCTGGCCATCCGGTCCGGGTGGAATTCTTCAAGACGATCCAGCTGCTCACCGACACCGATAAACTTGATCGGCACGCCAGTGACCTGTTTCACCGACAGGGCGGCACCCCCACGTGTGTCACCGTCCATTTTGGACAGGATCACCCCATCGATTTCGAGGGCTTCGTTGAATGTTTTGGCACTGTTGACCGCATCCTGTCCGGTCATCGCATCGCAGACGAGCAGCGCCTGGTCGGGACGGACTTTGCGGTCGATCGCTTCCAGTTCGGCCATCAATTCGTCGTCGACATGCAAACGACCGGCGGTGTCGAGGATGACGATATCGGCGTCGCCTGTTTTCTTCGCCTGCTTAACCCCGTTCTGGCAAACCTTGAGGGGAGAGCTCGTTTTCGGGTCTTCGCTGTAGACCGGCACGCCGATCTGCTCTCCGATTACACGCAACTGTTCAATCGCCGCAGGACGCTGCAGGTCGGCCGCGACCAGTAACGGTCGATGACCTTGTTCTTTGAGCAGGCGGGCCAGCTTACCGCAGGTGGTCGTTTTACCTGAACCTTGCAGTCCGACCATCATGATAACGCTGACATCGTTCCGTTTGATCGCCAGGCTGTGATCAACGGGGCCCATCAGGTTGACTAATTCCTGATAGACAATACCGACGACTTGTTCGGTAGGGTCCAGGGATTTGAGGACTTTGTCCCCAACCGCTTCTTCAGCGACTTTGTCGATGAACTCTTTTGTGACATCATAGCTGACATCCGCTTCCAGCAGCGCCTGTCGAACCTGTTGTAACCCGTCGCGGATATTCTTCTCCGTTAACTTCCCACCAATGCGGAAAGCGGAAAAGGCTTCGTTCAGGTTTTTAGTTATAGATTCAAACATGACAACTTAACTGGCTTCCGCTTTCGGCTCTCCCGGTTGGAGATGGCGCGAATACGGCGAAATAAATAGGTTTCAATGCGGATTTAGATAGTAAGGCACTCGCTCGCCATGACAGGTGGGGGGACACCTTCTGGATCTAGGGCGAGAAACCGAACCGGCTCTGTCTCGTTGGGGGACCAATCGTTGGAACAACTTCACCAGAAAAAGGATCATTTCCAGCCCGGTATCTTCAACTCGGGCCTGATTCTTTCTGTGGGTGAGTTTCTGCCGGTAACTGTTGGTGCTGTTCTTGTTTGCACGGTCGTTATAGCGGCAGAATGTCCAAAAATGTCGGCAGGAAAGTTGATAGAGCTTCCGTTCGCAGTCCAGTCGCGTGACTGTCTCCGCCGTCATGTTTTCATTAGGATTGACGCAATTTGTTTCTGCTAAACAAGATGCGCAACTCCCTCGTCAGGGAGTCCCCCGTAGAGAAACGGCGATTTTAGAGTCCAATTCATAGAAACACAACAGTTCTCACCGAGGATTTTACCGCTCAGGGGGCAATTAGCGATGGTCAATCGTCAAGGCGTACTGTGTATAGGTTCATGTTTTTGTCCGGAACGGAACCTTGAGACAATAAGATCTACCAGAGTGAGGAAAACTACCCTCTTGCCGCAGGGGTTCCTACGCTGCAAAATTGCGAAGCGGACCGGTTCTCTGTTAAGATAACCCTTTGCAGAACGCTGTCAGCCTTTGCTTCACCCTCCGGTGGACCGTGATCGAATGGTCTCTCCCGTTTTAAATCGGGTCGACTTCGTTATTAATCCACGCGGAATCCACGGCCATCGACCCGGCTCCGGTGCCTCTTTCAATGGAGCAACACGGGTGACGAATTCCTGCGAATATCAATTTTCTGCGAATATCAATGGCATCAGGCCACTGGACGACATTCCCCGTGGGGAGTGGGTGAACCTGAGACCTGGTTAGCGTGACTAACCTGCGCGATGGAACGACAGCGACAATACAGGCGATGTTGACCCACTTGATTCATTACTAAATTACCGAACTTATTACCGAAACCGACACATTCCCATGAGCGATCGACGAAATCTGTTTAATAAGGTCTGGGACCTCCACGCCATCGAAAACCTTCCGTCAGGACAGACGCAACTTTTCATTGGTCTGCAGATGCTGCACGAAGTGACCAGCCCTCAGGCTTTCGAAATGCTTCGCGACCGGAACCTGAAGGTCATGTTCCCCGAACGCACACTTGCGACAGTCGATCACATTGTCCCCACCCAAAGCGTTCTGCGACCTTTCCAGGATGGATTGGCCGAGCAAATGATGTCAGCCATCGAAACGAACTGCAAAGAGTTCGGCATCACCTTGTTCGACCTGAAAGACCAGCGACAAGGCGTAGTGCACGTGGTTGGCCCAGAGATTGGTGCCACTCAGCCAGGCATGACAATCGTCTGTGGCGACAGCCATACCAGTACCCATGGAGCTTTCGGAGCGATCGCTCTCGGTATCGGCACCAGTCAGGTGGCTCATGTGCTGGCGACTCAGACGTTGGCGCTCGCTAAACCCAGAGTCCGCAAGGTTATCGTCAACGGTAAAATGAAACCCGGCGTATTCGCGAAAGATGTCACCCTTTACATCATCCGCAAGTTGGGTGTGCAGGGAGGCGTTGGTTACGCTTACGAATACGCCGGTGAAGTCTTCGATAATATGTCGATGGAAGAACGGATGACCGTTTGTAATATGAGCATCGAAGGGGGGGCCCGCTGCGGTTACATCAACCCGGACCAAACCACCGTCGATTACATTCAGGGTCGCGAACAGGCACCCAAGGGTGAAGAATTCGATCGCGCCGCCAAGTGGTGGCTCAGTCTCGCCTCGGGACCGGATGCCGAGTTCGATGACGTGGTCGAATACGACGCGGCCGACATCGAACCCACCGTCACCTGGGGCATTAACCCCGGACAATCCGTGGGCGTCAACGAGAACCTGCCCCAACTGGCCGACTACTCTAAAGACGATCAGGTCGGTATCCAGGAAGCCTTTGACTATATGGGACTGGAAGCGGGACAGGCAATTAAAGGCTTGAACATCGACGTCGCCTTCATCGGCTCCTGCACAAACGGTCGTATCTCCGACCTGCGTCAGGCGGCCGAAATCGCCAAAGGACGACATGTTGCAGAGAACGTCAAAGCGTTAGTCGTCCCCGGTTCACAACAGGTATTGAAACAGGCCGTCGAGGAAGGGCTCGACAAAATCTTTGAAGCGGCCGGTTTTGAATGGCGTGGAGCAGGGTGTTCCATGTGCCTGGCGATGAACCCGGATAAACTGGTCGGTAACCAGATCAGTGCTTCGTCCAGTAACCGAAACTTTAAAGGCCGACAGGGCTCTCCCACCGGTAGAACCTTGCTGATGAGCCCCGCAATGGTTGCTGCCGCTGCAATTAATGGCTACGTCTCTGACGTACGAGAAATGCTCGAACCAGCCACGGTTTAATACGGTATCAACGGATTAAGCGGCTGCCTTCCGAGTCCGCAAGTAACAATCAAAATCGAACTATCATCAAAATCGAAATCGAATCATGTCTGAAATTACTTCCGTTACTGGCACTGGCGTTCCCCTGTTACTCGACGATATCGACACCGACCGTATTATCCCGGCTCGTTACCTGCGTTGTGTGACGTTTGATGGTCTGGGCGAGAACGCATTCGAAGATGATCGCCAACAGGATCCGAATCATCCGTTTGACAATCCTGTCTATCGGCAGGGAACCGTCCTTGTCAGCGGCCGGAACTTTGGTTGTGGTTCCTCACGAGAGCATGCCCCACAGGCATTGATCCGCTGGGGAGTCAAAGCAGTCATCGCTGAATCGTTCGCCGAGATTTTCTACGGCAACTGCACTTCACTGGGGGTCCCGGCAGTCTGTGCAAGCCGGGCTGACTTGGAGAAGCTCTCGAACGCGATCAAAGCGGACCCAAATCTGGAAATCAGGGTCGATCTTGAGCAATGTCAGGTTACCTACGAGTCCGAATCCGTTCCGGTGACCATCAATGAGAGTGCTCGTAATGCCCTGATGACGGGCCAATACGATTTCCTCGCCCAGCTCCTGGATCGAAAAGATAAAATCCAGACGCGCGCCAGCGAAATTCCCTACATGAATCAATTTGCCAACTAATTTTGTTAACTTGTTTGGTCGGGGAATTTTCCCGTCAATTTTCGTCTGGACCCGTTTTCGGGTTTCTTGGTAAACTGAGCGAACTTTACTAAAAGACGCGGGGTCATTCCGTCCTTCAGCGTCAAGAGTTTAGAGTTTTTCCGACCCGTTTCTTGCGGTTCGGGTATTGAAGTCGATCACCACTTAAGGATTAAGTTTGGCCGATCGCTAATTCCCTCTGCGCCACAACATGACTTCGCGTCTATTGTCTTCACGCAGTATGTGTTCACATGGAGGTGACGAGGGACAAATGGATTTGTTTCGATTTACATACTGGTTGTGCTGGCCCGCCCCGGCACAGGGAGTCACTTTGTCAACGTGAATAACTTCGCGCGTGCTCTACCCTATTTATGGCCTTTCCGGAAACGACTTTTCCTGTCGATTCTGTTCGCTGTCCTTGTCGCCATTCTCTGGGGAACCAACCTGACCGCCATCTACCCGGTGGTGAAAGTCATGTTGGAGAACAAGGATCTCGTCGTCTACGCGGATGAACAAATCGCAGCGGCGACTGAAGAGAGTGATGCGCTCAGCAAAAAAGTCAATGACCTCACGGAGAGACGGGCTGAATTCGAAGCCCAACTTACCAATGAGAATCTGAGTAAAAAACAGTACGAACAGTTGGAGCACGAAAAAGACAGGCTCATCGGCCAGCTCTCCGATAAACAAACTTCCCTCAGTAAAGCGACCAGTGAGCTGAGTTTGTGGACCTGGGTAAAGTCGGACATCATTGAGCATCTTCCTCGTGATAAGTTTGACGTACTCGCTGTCCTTCTAGCTGCCTTATTGATCGCGACGATTATTAAAGGGATCTTCGTCGTGATTCAGGAGACGCTGATCAGTTCTGTTGTCGAACTCACGACGATCAACTTGCGCAAGGAATGTTTCAAGAAAGTTCTCTCGCTCGATTATCAAACCGTCCACCATCATGGCACGGGCGATCTGCTGTCCCGCTTTACCAACGACCTGAACCTGTTCGGGCTCGGACTGCGCCTGGCGGGCGGCAAGATTATTCGGGAGCCACTTAAAGCGATTGCCTGTATGGGAATTGCCTTCATGGTGAACTGGCGACTGACGTTACTCTCGCTGTTGATGGGGCCACTGATTGCGATCGTCTTCAACCGCATCGGAAAACGGCTCAAACATGCCAGCCATCGGATGATGGAAAGTATGTCGAGAATCTACCAGACACTGGAGGAAACATTCGACAACTTAAAAGTGGTGATTGCGTTCAATGGTGCTCCGACTCACCGTCGTCGGTTCCATCGCGAAAACAAAGAATACTACAATAAGATGCTGCGCATCATCAAACTCGATGCACTCACCAGCCCCACGACCGAGACCCTCGGAATGATTGCCGGTTTCATGGCGGTCCTGCCAGGTACATACTTGGTTCTGCGGGGCACGACCGAAATCTGGGGCATTCAGCTGGCCGCCGAACCGATGACCATCGCTTCGCTGATCGTGCTGTATGCGATGCTGGCAGGGATTATTGACCCCATCCGAAAACTCTCCACGACCTATTCCAAACTTCGTCGCTCCTCTGCGGCGGCGGACCGTATTTTCGAATTACTTGATACAGAGACTCTGGTTAAGGAACCTGAAACTCCTTTGTCCTTCCCCAGACATAGTCAGAGTATCAGCTTCCGCCGGATTGAATTCGATTATTTTTGCGGTGCTCAGGAAAAGAAAAGAGAGCAACAGATTCTCTCCGGTGTCGATCTCGATGTGAACGCGGGCGAAGTCATTGTTGTCGTTGGTGAAAACGGGTCCGGGAAATCAACCCTCGTGAACCTGCTTCCCCGGTACTACGATCCAGACTACGGAACAGTCGAGATCGACGGGATCAATATTCGTGACGTTAAACTCAAAGATCTGCGTGCACAAATCGGAGTGGTGACGCAAGAGACCTTACTGTTTGATAATACGATTTACGACAACATCCGTTACGGTAAACCGGAAGCCAACTCGGAAGAAATTATCGAAGCGGCTCGTCAGGCAAACGTACTCGATTTCTCCGAACAGCTACCCGATGGGCTACAGACCTGGGTCGGCGAAAAGGGGGGACGCCTCTCCGGTGGCCAACGTCAACGGATCGCGCTCGCCCGCGCGTTTCTGTCTGATCCTTCAATCCTGATTCTGGACGAAGCGACGTCGGCGATCGACGCTCAAAGTGAAATTCTGATTCACGAAGCCCTGCGACAATTCAGCGTCAACCGAACCGTCTTCCTGATCACACATTCCGTCAGTCCCGGCATTCTGGACTTCGTCTCTCGTATCGCCGTGATGGATCAGGGACAATTGGTCGCCGTCGGTCCGCACGACACCCTCATTCTTTCCTGCCCGGTTTATCAAAAGTTGTACCAGGCCCAAACGCATCAGCGATCAAGTCGGACTGGCCCGATTCAAACCGTCCATACCGACGACTTCGAGCGGTTGTCCCCCTCGGCCGAGGAACAGGACTACATGGCCGAAGTGGAAGACCAGGAAGCTGCCGCCACTGGTGATTCATCACCGTCGATCCTCAAACTCGATCGCTCCACTAACAGCAATCCTACGTCTCCAAATACGCAACCGAAGCGCAAAGACGCAACTGGTTAGAGGAAGCACAGCCCTTGTTGCTATTGCGACATCGTGTTGCTTTAGCATTATGAATGATTGCTCTCGTTTAGGTTAGCCCGGACAATCGCGAGGTGTTGCCCGGGTCGCAAAGCGAAAAGCCAAAGTGAAAGCGGAATGGTTACGAACTCGGAAGTCTGCGCGGGATCTGTTTGAACCTTGATTACGGGAAAATTCGCTGAAGAATTCCGGGCTTGTCTGGTTTGGCCTTCTTCAATTCGATCTTCATATACTCCCCGTCATATAAGGTCACAGGAACGTGGTCGACGAATTTGTCGATCGATTTTCCAGGCGTGTTGATTCTCAGAGTTAGTTCAGCCCGGTTGCCCCGTTGAACTACTTTGATCACCCTCATGTCCACTTTGGTACCATACTCAGTCGAAAAGTACTTACTCTGATTATTAAGTGACCGATGGACACCAGAAGGTGAGAGAACTTCCTGTTGTAAAATCTGGCGATGCACGTTCTTAAACCAAAGATGACGATAACGAGTTGAAATCAGTTCGAGTCGTGGACCATTAAATTCACACTCCAGGTAATCCTCATAATAGTTTACGTAGACGCGATGGTTTTTAAATCGATAAACTTCGACAGGTAGCTTCTCCGGTTCTGCGTCGAACTCGACCACTCTGACTTCGTCGTTGCAATTCACTCTGAGGATATAGGGACGATTCTTTGATTTGTCGCCAAACTGGTCGACGTATACAGTCACAGGCCCACTATAGTGACTTTGTAGTGAGGCTGGCTGATTGCTGTACCTAGCGAGCTCTTCGAAAAAAGCGATCATAACGCCAGGAGAATTCTCAAGTAAACGGGCTTGATCAGACCCCCTCTTCAACTTTGTTGTCTCGATGAACAGTGAAAGTTTTTTGACCGAGCGTTGAACTTGGGTTGGTCGTTCTGCGCGGACGGGTTCTTTCGCAATTGCTTGAATGGGTGCTCGACAAATCAGCAGAAGCACCAGAAGTGGAATGAATCTCATCGTCTATCGAACCTCGGCAACGAAGTGAAAATATCTTTCTCGATATTCGTCATGCCGAAGAATTAGCATGATTGCAACTCAAAAACTCCGGTCTACTCTCCAAGGCTCGTCGAATTGCCTTCTCCATTCAGACCGGCTATTGAATTTTGGGGTCTGAAAAATGTGCCAGAGACATACTGCTGCAGGCGCCGCTCAAGAAAAGACAAACTGTTCCGGATGAGGTTCGCTTGCTTCTCCACCCGCTCTACGACTGGTAGCCGAACACGCGTACTTTGTTCCAGTTCTCTTTTTGTTCATTAATGAACTGCAGGGACAAGTAGAGATCTGATCCGGGCTAGTCCAATTTAGTCATGTCGATCAATCGTTGTGTTTCTTTCGCAGTCGTGGCGATGTGCGCATGACGTACTGGTTTCGTTCGAACTCTACGATCCAGTCGGCGATGACTTCCTGGGTCAGTTTTTCTTCTGGGGGAATCAGGCCAGTGGGACAGGCAGCACCGGTCATGTCGCTGATCATCTGACGATATTTGGAAATCGTCCGGTCTCCGTATCGTCCGCAAGGTTGATTGTCTTCATTTAAGAAGAGGACGGCTGGAACACGTTGGCCACCACAGACCGACATCTCTGCTGCAAATTCAGAGTGGTCATCGCGATCAAAAAAACGAAGCTGGATGTTCGGATTCAACTCGGCGATTTTCGCCATAATGGGGCACTGATTCACGCAGTCACCGCACCAGGCCCCAGCCACGACCAGGACTTTCATTTCGCGAACGAAACTCTTGATTAGTTCCTGTTGTGTATCGGTCAAATCAACCAACTCATGAAAACGATCCCACCGTTGACGTTGTTCGGGGGTCGCGTATTTCTCTAGAAAGCTTTGGTAGTCGAGTCCTAGGGGGACAAGTTCATCGTAGTTCACTGGGAAGTCTCTTTCCGTTGATGTAAGTCGTGTGCGTGCAGATGTATTTTCTTGAGAGCGATGACGATCTCTTCGATCGCTTCTGCTGGTTCCAGAAGCACGGGATGGTGCAACCCCACAATTTCTTCGTCGGCATGATCGGCGACCGGCAGTTCACTCATTGTTCGAAAACGTCGTCGACTATGAGTGAGGTGCAGGCTGCGAAAACCCGGATCGAAAGCGATTCCTTCCGCACGAAGAGCAATACACCACTGCTCGCGCGTTAAACCGCTCCACTCCTCTTTATTATAGCGAAATCCGACTTTGTAATAACCGGGTGAGAGGGGAAGATTCCCCCGTTGTCGCAGATGATCCTGATTGGTTTGCATTAACAGACGAAGACCGGGAACCTCTTCCGCTTCGATTCGACTCGCCAGAAACTCGACTTGCTTGAGTCGATATTCATGATCTGTCGGGAGTTGTTCCCATTGGGGAATCAGCACCGCTGCTTGGAGTTCTGACAGCGGGTAGGCGATGTTTCCTCGTTCCTGATGCAGCTTGATATGTTGCGCGATTCCAGCATTATTAGTAATGACCACACCACCGCGACCGGCGGTCGTTAATTTACTTCCTCCGAAACTGAGGATGCCAACATCTCCATGTGTCCCTAAAAGTTGTCCGCCGTATGAGGCGCCCTGGCATTGGCAGGCGTCTTCAATTATAGGAAGGGAATGGGCATCGGCGATGACGCGTGCTCGCTGGAGATCGACAATTCCGCCGTGCAAATGAGAAACCAGAATCGCTTTTGTTTTTTTCGTAATTGCGGATTCGATTTGCTCGACACTCATTTGAAAGTCGTCGGGCCGCAGGTCGACCAGTACGGGAGTCGCACCGAGCAAAGTGATGTTTTGAAAGTTCGCTCGGAAGTCGTACGCCGCCATGATGACTTCATCGCCAGGACCAACTCGCACGCCACGCAAGGCGAGTTCCAAGGCCGAACTGCCGCTTGAACAGAGGGTCAGAAACTCGGTCTCGAAGAATGCTCGAATCAACTCTTCCAGACGGGGAATGTTTTCGCCGTGGTACCGACCCCAGTCGCCTGTGGTCCAGCAATCGCGGAGGGCTGATCCAATCTCCGGTCGAGCAATAGGCCAACCCGGTGGGCCGGATGGACGGACCGCAGGACCTCCCAGCAATTGAGGGAGTTCATGAAGTCGGTTTGCAGAGTCGGACATATCGGGGATGACAATAAGGGGTGGCTGGATGGAATAACTACCAATGAATTAAAGAGTTATGTCGCAAGTCGCAGTGAGTAAGCAGCGCTGTTTGCGGGTTTCGATCCATGATAATTCAGGCCGATGATTGGACTTTGCCCCGGATATTCTTACCATGATTAGAATATGATTTCACGCCATCCCAACTTTCACGGTGGTGCGAATGGCAGTCGATGATGTCAAACATAAAGCAGACAGGTACGAAACACAATGACGCATAAAATACGATTCATCATGGTGGGAGGTTTTCTGGGTGCTGGCAAAACGACCACCATGGCGCAGCTTGCTCGTCATTATCAGAATCAGGGTTTGAACGTCGGTATTGTTACGAATGACCAGGCTGCCGGTTTGGTGGATACCGAGTCTCTACGGTCTCAAGGATTTCACGTAGGCGAAGTGGCGGGTGCCTGTTTCTGTTGCCAGTTTGATAATCTGATCGAGACAGTTCGAGATTTGAGCAAAGCAGACCGTCCGGACATTCTTCTGGCCGAGCCGGTCGGAAGTTGTACCGACCTCGTTGCCACCGTGGTTCAGCCAATCAAACAACTTCTGGGTGCCGAGTTCGAGATCGCTCCCTATACCGTCATTCTTAAACCGAGCCATGGCAGCAAGATTCTCAAGAATGAACAGAAGGGGGGCTTCTCTCCCAAAGCGGCGTATATTCTGAAGAAGCAACTTGAAGAAGCGGACGCCATTTTAATCAATCGCATTGATGAACTGACGCCCGAGCAAACTGAAGATCTGACCTCGCTTGTCAAACGAGATTACCCGGAGGTTCCTATATTGCAGATGTCGGCCAAACTGGGAACCGGAATCGATCAACTGATCGAACTACTCGACCAGCAGGGAGATTTCGGACGCCGTATTCTCGATATTGATTATGATATTTACGCCGAAGGAGAAGCCGAACTGGGTTGGTTGAACAGTTCTGCGAATCTGTCGTCCGAGGAACCTTACGCACTGGACGAACTCCTGCTCGCCATTGTCCGGAATTTGCAAGTTCGAATTAACGAAGCGGGGTTCGAAGCCGCCCATCTCAAAACGATTGGGCTCTGGGAAGGTTTCTTCGGTGTCGCCAACTTGATCAGTAACGATACCGAGCCCGAAGTCTCGCTTCCTTCGAACTGCGAAGTGAAGGAAGTCGACTTGATCGTCAATGCCCGTGTCGCCTGCGACCCGGTCATTCTGGAAGCCGAAGCCAAACTGGCTGTCGGTGAAGAATGTGCAAAGCGGGGTATTACTTCAACTTTCCGTACATCACAAAGCTTCCGCCCCGGCCGACCCGAACCCACCCATCGGGTATCGAAGTCAGTTTAAACGAAAACAAGTCACCATAAAAAACGCCCTGTTCGAATGTTCGAGCAGGGCGTTTTTTTGTGTCGTGCTGGTGTCGTGTCTTTCGCTTAGTCGAACTCAGGGCGACGTCGTCCGAGTTGGTCTTTCAGCCGATTGACGATGCTGGAGTGCATCTGGCTGACGCGAGATTCTGAGAGTCCGAGCGTAGTGCCGATCTCTTTCATCGTCAGTTCTTCATAGTAATAAAGAATGATGATCAACCGTTCGTTGCGGTTTAAGCCTTTGGTGACCAGTCGCATGACATCCCGTTTTTGAATGCCGAGCGTAGGGTCTTCGCCTTTAATGTCTGCCAGAATATCGACTTCGCGGACATCTTTGTAACTGTCGGTCTCGTACCACTTCTTGTTGAGACTGACAAGATTGACGGCGTTGGCTTCGGTCTTGAGCTTGTCGAACTCTTCTGCGGAGAGTTCCATTTTGGCCGCGATTTCGCCATCGGAAGGGGGACGGCCAAATTCGGCTTCAGCCAATTTTCGTGCCGCTTCCATCTTGCTCGCTTTACTACGAACCAGACGGGGAACCCAGTCCATAGTTCGAAGTTCGTCGAGCATCGCACCACGGATACGAGGGACACAATAGGTCTCAAATTTGACACCCCGTTCGAGATCGAACGCGTCGATTGCATCCATAAGACCAAAGACACCTGCGGAAATCAAATCATTGAGATCGACTCCCTCCGGTAGCTTGGACCAGACACGTTCCGCATTATACCGCACTAGTGAGTAATAAGTCTCGATCAGCTTATTGCGAAGTCGTTCATCCTTGCGACCTGCTGCCTGATCCTCTTTATAAACCCGCCAAAGGTCTGCAACTTCTTCGCTGCTTAATTTGGTGGCCATTCAACCCTCCCTGGAGTTGTGAATTCCTGATTTGCTGAAAATCGATATCAATTCGATGTCAATGGGGTGTTCGTCGATTCGAGTTGTGTGATGAGTTCGCGGAGTTCCTTCTCCACGTTTTCTTCCACGACTCGGCGACTTAAGTCACCAATTACGAGACCCGCCAGAAAAAAGAGTGCAGCGACTATTAAAGCGGTTTGAAGCGTGCCAGACAAATCGCTGCCGGTCAACGATCCCTGTAGGTTCGCCGCGGCAAAGGCAATCAGAGCGAGACGTGCAGCGAACTGTACAGCCAAATTGCTTCTCCGACTTACATGATAAATGGTCGCCCCAGTTCAGGCGGATACGGGTGCGTATAGTATTTATCGACATCGCCGATGAGTCTCTCTAGTAAATTTGACGTAATCGTTAAACTTTAACATTCTGTCATGGGTAGGTTCGGCAGTTTCTGCCGGAGGCAGAGGTGAATTACTCAGACAACACTCGCAAGCGAGTCGGGACTGGTAGTACTCTTCTGGAAGATTCCCCCCAACCGCTCTTTCCACTGTCCCGAACCTGTAGAATCAGGTTGAAGGGAACTGAGAAGACGTTGGCCCAGCTTGCGAATTTCCTTCGCCGCCAGACTATCCGGGGCATAACTTAATAAGGGGGTGCGACGCCAGATCGCTTTGGTCATTTGCTCGTCAAAAGGGACAAGTCCGGCATATTGAATTCGGGTTTGCACAAACAATCGCGAGGTGGCTTCCACTCGTTCAAAGATTTGTGCCGCGTGATTTGCGTCATGAGCCTGATTGACCAGGACTTCGATCAAGGCAGGTTTCATTGTTGATAATCGTTTAATGCTGGCATACGCGTCCGCAATAGCGGTCGGCTCCGGCGTCGTGACGATCAAAAACATTTCCGCCAGGTTGAGTAGAGGACGAGTCGAACTGTGCAGGGCATTGCCTGCATCCAGAATGAGTACGTCATAATTTTCTTCGAGTGTTTCGAGCTGGCGACTGAGTTCCTGCATCGTTGTGGCGGGAATGCCTTCCAGTTGGGAAAGATCGTTGGCGCCGACGACGACATCAATACCGCCAGGTCCGGCGGTTATGACTTCCTCAATTTGACGCGCCCCACTGATCACGTGTGACAGGTTCCAATAACAGTTGAGTCCACATAACAGATCCAGGTTTCCCAATCCGGGAGTCGCATCGACCAGACAGACTTTCTGTCCCAGTTCCGATAGCGAGATCGCCAGATTCAACGCGATCGTGCTGCGGCCCACGCCCCCTTTGCCACCGGTTACGGCCAGAGTGCTTGCACGTCGCTCACGGGGAAGCGACGGTGTTTCGCACTGCTTTTTAAATCGTTCGGCCAAGCCGCGGAGGGCAGTTGCCTGATCTTCGATGGTCACTATGAGATTCCTGAAATGTCTAAACGAGATCGTCGCTTGACGATGAATGTATGGGAATAATGTTTATCCAGTTACCTTATGTATTGAGCAATTCCTGCTGGGCTGGCTTTCTTCCCAATGTTTCCTGTCCGAGTAACAACCGTCGCATCCGAACTTCGGTTGCGGGTTCGATGTCTTCGGGGACAGCCTGACCTGTTGTCAGGTAACTGACAGGCAGAGAAACTTTTCGAGCCAGATTAAGCATGGGGCCGAGGCCTTCGGTTTCATCCAGCTTCGTCAGAATCATGGAAGTGGTTCCGGCGGTGGCGAATTCATTGGCCATTGACTCCAGACTCCGAAGACTGGCCGTCAGATTCAGAACCAGATGAACTTCATCTGCTCTGGCCTCATGAAGAAGGGCTTTCAATTCTTGGATTTTGGGCTCATCTTTGGGACTGCGACCTCCTGTATCAATAAGAACAAGGTCCAGGCCCTGCAATTCATCGAGTGCCTGTCGCATCTCTTTCGCGTCGGTGACGACTTTGACAGGTAGATCCATGATTTCCGCGTAGGTTCGGAGTTGTTCGACAGCCGCGATTCGATAGGTATCGACGGTCACCAGACCGATTTTTAATCCCTGACGTAATTTGAAGTTGGCCGCTAGTTTGGCAATCGTGGTCGTTTTACCA
This sequence comes from Polystyrenella longa, assembly GCF_007750395.1. GTDB lineage: Bacteria > Planctomycetota > Planctomycetia > Planctomycetales > Planctomycetaceae > Polystyrenella > Polystyrenella longa. The sequence continues at coordinate 119,129 of NZ_CP036281.1, forward strand.
ACACCGGTCGCACCGACGAGGGCGACCACTTTCCGGCGACCGCGTGTCACTTGGATTGGTCCACCACATTGGAATTGTTTTTCGAGCAATCCGTCCAGTACGGCGTCAGTTTGACCTTCGACTTGCAGTTCCTGCGGACGGCATTGTTTTTTAATGTCGAAGACTAGTTCGCGGGCTACGTCTTCTGCCACGTCGACGTCGATCAGTCGGGTGTATAGATTGAACAAACTGTTGGGCAGCTCATGCATCGCCAGCATTGGATTCTGCCGACCCATATTCAGTAACATGCGTTCGATGTTAGCCAGACGACCGGCGAAGTCTTCATCAACATAAGATTTGTTAGTGGAGCGTGGTGCCGATTCCGTAGAGACTGGTCTGGGTTCGAATCGAGAGAAAGTCGGGGGCAGGGCGACTGAAGCCGGTTCGCCAGCAGAGTCGTTCGTAAGAGAACGGGCGGCGATGGATTGAGGACGATCGGTCCGTTTAGCTGGTGCTTGCGGTACTGGCTTGGATTCCGCGGCTGCAATCTGGCTCGCAACTGAAGGGGCTTGTGGCTTTTGGACAGTTTGTGTCGCAGCAATGGAATCGCTGGCGACTGATTTTGATGCGGGAGTTGATAGTTTTTCGTGTGTCGAACCGATTTGTCGCTTGGCTGAAGTTAACGGTCTGTTCAGCATGCTTTCTCGGCTTGGTCTCCCTGCGGAAGTGGGTTCGGGCCGGGCAGGCTTCGCATTCAATTGACTCGGTCCTCGCGAGGGTGTGCTGAGTTCGAGCTCATCCTCTTCTTTTCCTATCTGATCGAGCAACTGCATGGCCATCGATTTGGTGTTTTGAACCGGGCGTTTAGCAGGGCGACGAGTTACAAGCTCATCGTCTTGCGTGTCCTCCATTGATGTGGCGTCCCCCTGATATCGACTGGCAATCGATTCTGATAGACGGGATTTCGAGGGGCTTTCTTCGATGCTGACCGTGATCTCCACTTCTTGTTTGGCTTTTTTCCAGGGAAGGTAAGATTTGTCGGCAATCTGTTTAGTATGCAGAATTACGGCCTCGGGACCGACTTCTGATCGGACCAGGTCGAGAGCATCTTGCATACTGGCGGCTCGAAAGGTTTTGATCTGCTGCATCGTCGGTTACGCTTTCATTGAGCCAAAAAGTAAAGTTGAGCCAGTAAGTAAATTTGAATGTAAGAAGATTGTCTGCATGTTGTTTTTTATGGTTTCGGTTCAAGCATGAGGTGCTGATCCTACTCCGGCCATTTGCGGTTGAGGTCCGGCCGTGACTTGTGAAATCGCTTCCACGTCGGTGTCGCGAGTAATTTCGTTTAAGCTTAGGACGGCCAGTTTGGGCAAACTTCCTTGTGTGATCTGTTTCAAACCGGCTCGTACCTGAGGACTGCAAATCAGTACCGGAGGATGTCCCAGCGTTACCAGTTTCTGCAGTTCTTCGGCGATTGCTGCAGTAACCTGTTCGGAAACTTGAGGCGACAGTTTGACCATCAGTCCCCGTTCGCTGTAATCAAATCCTGCCATCAGAATGTCTTCGAGTGCCGGATCGAGTGTGAGTACATGAATTGTTCGTTTACGGTCGCGGTATTGCAGGCAGATCGTACGAGCGAGTGAATGTCGGACGTACTCTGTTAAAATACCAAGGTCTTTGGTGCGGTCGGCGTAGTTGCTGAGGGTTTCCAGAATCGTTTCCAAATCCCGAATGGGGACTTGCTCGTGCAGCAGATTGTTGAGGATTTGATGAACATGGGCTGTCTTCATCATGTCGGGGATTAACTCGTCGACAATTTTGGGAGACGTCTGCCGCAGGTTGTCCAGTAGCTCATGAACCTGTTGCCGTGTCAGTAATTCGTGCGCGTGCTCTTTAGCCACTTCGGTCAGATGGGTGATGATCACCGCCGAAGGCTCGACCACGTTGTAACCGGACATCTCCGCCCGATCTTTGTGAGCCATTTCAATCCATTTCGCAGGACGACCGAACGCAGGTTCTTTAGTATCGATGCCGGGGATTTCTCCGCCGGTTGCGCCAGTATCGATTGCGAGCAGGGCTTCCGGGTAGACTTCACCCCAGGCGACAGGAATGTCGCGAATTTTGATCTGGTACTGGCGTTGATCCAAGCGGATATTATCCCGGATTCGCACTTTGGGCAGGATGATGCCCAACTCATGAGCGACTTTGTGCCGGATACGAGTGACCCGGTCCAGAATGTCGCCTCCGCTGTTCGGATCGGCCAGTTTGATTAAACCAAAGCCAAGTTCGAGTTGGAGTGGATCGACCGTCAGGTTGTCTTCGGGTTTAGGTTCCGGTCGCGCTTGATCGACCTGTTGAGTCTCTTTTTGTTTTTCATTGACGGCCCGCAGTGCTGCTTTCTGTCTGGTCATCATTATTCCGATGATCAGGCAGACGACGGATAGGCTCATCAATGGAATTGGGGGAAGACCCGTGAACGACAGGCTGAGCAAAAAAGCACTCGAAAGAAACAACGCTTCCGGGTGTCCCACCATTTGTTGAATGACGTCGCGAGGCAGATTGCTCTCGGTGGAAGTACGGGTGACGATTAAACCGGCAGCAAGTGAAATCAGGAACGCGGGAACCTGTGTAACCAGCCCGTCCCCAATCGTTAAGTTGGTGAAAATCTGGGCGGCACTACTGAAGTCCATCCCGTTTTCCATCATCCCGATGTAGAGACCACCGAGAATGTTAATCACGGTAATCACGATACTGGCGATGGAATCCCCGCGGACGAATTTACTGGCACCGTCCATGGCTCCATAAAAGTCGGCCTGGTGGGTGACTTCTTCACGTCGCTTTTTAGCCTGTTCGGCGTCGATTAATCCGGCATTCAGGTCAGCATCGATCGCCATTTGCTTACCCGGCATTCCGTCGAGGGCAAAACGAGCGGCAACTTCACTGATACGGGTAGCACCTTTGGTAATTACCAGGAACTGAATTGCGACCAGGATGACAAACAGAATCAGCCCGATGACAATATTATCACCCGCGACAAACGCACCAAAGGCTTGAATCACTCCGCCCGCGGCTTCTGTTCCGCTGGAGGCACCGTTCATCAGAATTAATCGTGTCGACGCGACGTTTAGTACGAGGCGAGCGAGTGTTGAACCCAGCAGGATGGCAGGAAAGACTGAGAATTCCAGTGGGCGCGAGACGTAAACCGTCGTCATCAGAATCAGGACGGCGATCGTGACGTTGCAGGCCAACAGCAGGTCGAGGACCAGCGGCGGCAGCGGCGCAATAATCACCAGCACTGCAGTGATAATCAACACCGGAAATATGATCGATTGTGCGCGCAGAAGAAGTCCGCGCAGTCCACCGGGGTATTCCGGGGGCATGGGTGCCTCCGTTCATCCTTGAACTGAAAAACACGATGAATAAATTACAAAATCTGAGTTGAGAGAAGAGTGGCAAATATTTAATGGAAGGTTCAAAACGTGTCCAGACCGATTCGGGGGGCGCAAGGGTAGGTCCTTCAGAAAACTTTAACCTATTTTCGTGAAGCGGCATTTTTTCTGCAAAATGACTCAAATTGATATTGAGGCATTCTAGGGATGTTGCAGGACTTCGCGAGAATCGGTCCTTCGCGCCAGACCGAATTCATCCCGGGTCATTTGTTTGCCGATACAAATAGATAAGCCGTTGCTATCGATGCAATTGGCGCCAATGACCTGTCACGGAAGACAGGCCCTCTGCTGTCGGAATATCCAGGGAACGGAATCGCTTCGACCAGAATCGAAAGCCAGGATGATTCGAACCCGAAAATTTCAATCAGCTACGGATGGCTTGTCATTCGGCTACTTCCAGCCCGGTTATCGACTTGTTGACCTGTTTAGCGAAACCATCAGGAAACCCCGACCAGAACGATTCGGGGACCTTGCTCAGGCTGCGCGGGGCAGGGACCGTCGGTATAAGAAGAAGTGACAGGTAGAACGAAACTATCAATCGGGTTATCCAATCGTATTCGTCGAACGGCCGCACCCGGTTTGAGGAAGTAATACAGACAATCTTGGTAAATCGATCAGACGCCTGATTGTTCTCACTTCCTTGCTACGTAAGAATGGACGCCACTGTAGTGATTACACTCTATAAGACCGACTTTGATTCCGTTCGTCCCGTAAAATCCAGAGGCAACTCCGGAATGCTGCGTATCCGCCAACGCTTTGATAAATACCGCATCGAAAAACGGTTGGGAGAAGGTGGCTTCGCCACCATCTACCAGGCTTATGATTCGATTGAGGGGATTCGCGTCGCACTCAAAATTCCTCATCAGGAGATGGTCAGTGATTCACTCCTGAAGGATTTTAAAAACGAAGTTCGGGTTTTGGCTCGGCTCGATCATCCACATATTCTTCCGCTCAAATACGCCAGCTTCATCGAAAATCGCTTCGTGATTGTGACCCCACTGGGCGAACAGACGTTATGTGATCGACTGCGCAAGCGGATGTCATTCGATCTGACACTCGAGTTTGCCCAACAGATGATCGAGGCGGTCGCGTTTGCCCATGAGCACCGAGTGATGCACTGCGACATCAAACCGGAAAACATGATCCTGTTTGAGAATAATCATTTGAGACTGGCAGACTTCGGCATCGCCAAGATCGCTGTTCGGACGGTTCGCTCTTCTGGTTCTGGTACTTTGGGTTATATGGCTCCGGAACAGGCGATGGGGAAACCCTCTTTTCGGTCTGACGTGTTTTCCCTGGGGCTGATTATCTATCGTATGCTGGCTGGAAAATGGCCCGAATGGCCTTACGAATGGCCTTTGCCCGGGCATAATCGGTTGAAGCAAAAAGTACCGCAGGAGTTCGTTGAATTTCTGAAAAAATCGCTGCAAGTCAACCCCAAGAAACGATTTACAGACGCGCAGCAGATGTTGAAACAATTCCCACGACTGAAAAGACAGGCACTTAAACAGGCGGCTATCAAACGTACGAAGAAGACGACCAAGCGTGGAAGCACCACCCGTAAGGCGAAATCTAAGTCGAATGGTGTTCGCGCTGTACGTCGAATTGCCTAGAATAGGTTACATATACAGATCCTCCACAAGTTGAATCTGTACCCCAATCCGGGAGTTATAGGAAGGTCGTCCCCTCGGGATGGCTCCAGGTAGCCATGTTTTTCGGTTCATTGTTTGCTTCCAAGTCGAACTCGCCTTCGCCCACAGCGGAGAATCAGACGAGCAAGGCATCAATTTGCCTGCAGGGAGAGATGACCGAACCCGAGAGCGGTCGCACGCGATTAGGGGAAGTCATCCATTACTCTCGTCGTTCTCCCGACAAAGAGACTGCTAACGAAGATGCTCTGGGGATATTCACTCCGACCGATCGCAGCCTGATTCTCGTCGTCGCCGACGGAGTAGGTGGCCGCCGTGGCGGAGAAGAAGCGGCCCGAATTGTGGTCGAAACCTTTGAGCGGTGCTTGAACAATTTCCAATGGTCACAAGCATCTCCAGGCGTCGTTTCCGCCGCTACGGAAGCGATTACGCTCCGAACGGCGATTCTCAACGCGATCGAGACTGCCAACGAAGATATTATTAAGCTGGGAACCGGAGCTGCGAGTACCATAGCCGTGGCGGAAATCCAGGACCAGACGATTCGCACCTATCACGTGGGTGACTCGCTGATCATGTTGGTAGGACAACGGGGTAAAGTGAAACTCCGTACGGTCTCGCATTCCCCTGTTGGTTTTGCCCAGGAAGCGGGTATGCTCGAAGCGAACGAAGCGATGCACCACAGCGAACGTCACATTGTTTTCAATGTTGTCGGATCGTCTGAAATGTGGATCGAAATGGGTTCGCCGGTCGAAATGGCACCGCGGGATACCCTCATCCTGGCCAGTGACGGTCTGTCGGACAATCTCCTTGAAGATGAAATTGTCGAACAAATCCGCAAAGGGCCTCTGTTGGAGAGTATCCGTACTGTGACCGAAATCACACGCGAACGGATGGACCATCTGGTGAAAGGTCGTCCCAGTAAACCAGATGATACCACGATTCTCGCTTTTCGCCGTCTACGCAAGAAAGCGCACCCGAGGAAAAATCAACAACCTGCTTCTTCCCCCGCTCCTCTGAGCGCACCTCAGGTAGCCTCTTCCGAGACGACTGAGACGTTGGTTTAACCAATAGTCAGATGGGGAATAGGTTAATTGCAGCCGGGCATCGGCTGTGGGTGGGACTGCGAAAAAGGTGTCAAATAGCGTCAACGGCGACTTTTGATATGTTCAGCCGCAAAGGATTCGCAGGATAAACGCAGAAGATCGGGCGGGAGTTCAGGCAAGTGTTCGCGTGGCTAGTCTGGCAGAAGTCTGTCTAGCAAGAGCCAGCTAATAGTTCAGGGTTTTCGAACTTCTCTTCCAGTTCCGCACGTTTGATAATCACGGAGGCTGGAGCATCGATAGCGATGCGAACTCGTTTGCCCTGAATGGCAACAATCTGAATGGTAATGTCTGAGCCGATTTTAATCGACTCCTCTGTTTTACGGGTCAATACAAGCATCGAATTCTTCCTTGAGTGATTGCTTAAAAACCGAAAAAAATAACGGCCGACAACCGGCTCTTCTTAGAGTCGATCCGCTAAGTCAGAATTTCTTACGAGGCGATTCCCAAGGTTGTTGGGTCGGTCGTCGATTTCAGGATAAAATATCCGGAGATCGCAGCAAAACTCTGAATTATGGGCTGCGGACCTGCGCTAAAACTGATTTCAAAACCCTCCTTCGGGTTGTCCATTACTAGTCTGATTTAAGGCGTCAGTCTCGTTTTGAGATGTAACACGCTCTTGGTTTTGAAATGAGTTCCAGGTATCTAAATGAAGATTAGATGAATCCTGACGTTTGACCAGTTTTCATTCCGAGAAAAGGTCGAAACGTGCTCTCGATCCTCCCTATATAATAGTCTGAGGCCGGGGAACATGCGCAAAGACATGTTCGATTCATGATGGTTATAATTGTAATTTTTACTTTGTCTAGAGGAATTGCCATTTTTTATTCGGGCCGACGAAAAAAATCTTCTCTAGAGGCAGGCATCCCCCTTCCCGTCAGTGGTTGCGTGGTTGATTGGGCTGATCTACACTGTCTCCCTCAAAATTATCCTTTCGTTGTATGTGAGGGAGCACTCGGGTGACTGAGCGAGCAGAACTGGTAGAAGAATTACGTTGGAAGAAATTTCCTGTCCTGAACGACGGCTTTGTCTGTCTGGTCGACCTGATGGGCGAAGACAGTTCCATCGTTCAGGCGGCCCGCGTGAGCTACGGCGAAGGGACAAAAAAAGTCTCCGACGACCGAACGCTGATCCGCTATCTGCTTCGTCATCGCCATACAACTCCCTTCGAAATGGTAGAGATTAAATTCCTGGTCCGCGTGCCGATGGACTGCTGGCGACAATGGATTCGCCACCGCACCGCCAACGTGAACGAATACAGCACACGTTATTCTATCGCCATCGATGGAGCCCAGCAGACGGATCCCGACCAATGGCGTTCGCAGTCTCAGACCAACCGGCAGGGAAGTGAGGATTATCTTGCCGAAGAGGTTGGACGCAAACTGACCGAGGACGAAAAGTCGTTGCAGCGCGAACTGAAACGTGTTTACGAAGCTCGTCTGGAGACGGGTGTTGCCCGGGAACAGGCCCGTAAAGATCTACCGCTCAGTACTTATACTGAAGCGTACTGGAAAGTCGATCTGCACAATTTGTTACACTTCCTCGCGCTCCGCATGGACTCTCATGCTCAGCTGGAAATTCGCAACTACGCGACGACGATTGGTGAACAGATTATCAAACCTCTGTTCCCAACAGTTTGGGAAGCGTTCCAGGATTATCGCATGCAGGCGATGTACTTTACACGGCTCGATCATCAGGTGATCAGTCGCCTAATGGCGACCGCCACCAGCCAGGGAATCGCGCCTCCGTTCAGTAAGGAACTCTTTCTGGAATCGCAGGACGAGACCTGGAAAGAGCTGAAACGCTCCCGCGAACGGGACGAATGCCTGAGCAAACTGCAACGACTTGGAATGGTCGCCGAATAGTCGGGGGACGATGCGTTAGTCTAGCAGTCATACACACCAGGAAGAGTGCAAGCTGTTGTAGCGTGCGTCAGTACGGGAATGTCATTGTTTGAAAATTAAGCGGCGTTTTGATTTGCCGCTTCACTCGTGATCGCTTGCATCACTTTTCCAACGGCAGCGACGATGTCCTGCATGTCGGCTTCGCTCAACGTCGGGTGAACCATAAACATCAGGCTGCGCTGCCCGATTTCTGCGGCAACGGGAAGTCGTTCGGCTGGTTTCAGGTCCTGTTTCTCGAAGACCTTCTCGAAGTAAATCTCTGGACAGGCTCCACTACCACAGGGGATGCCTTCGGCCTGCAGGGCGGCCACGAACTGATCGCGAGTCCAATCTTCCGGAAGCACATTCGGTTTCAGCAGAGCATAGTATTTGTAGTAGCTATGACCGAAATCGACGCCCGGTTTCAGCACTTGGAGGCCTGGAGTCTGTTCAAAGCCGGCGTCCAGTATTGCAGCATGTTTCCGGCGGGTCTCGATCCAGTCGGGCAATCGCTGCAAGGCGACTCGTCCTATCGCGGCCTGCATTTCGGTCATGCGCCAGTTGGTTCCCATATCTTCATGGAGCCATTTGAAGACGGTTTCGTGCTTGCGACGATAAACGGCGTCCCAGTTTTTGCCGTGATCCTTGAAGCCCCAAGCGCGTTCATGCCATTCGGCATTATTGGTGACGACCATGCCCCCTTCGCCACCACAGGTCATAATTTTATCCTGGCAGAATGAGAACGCACCAATGTCGCCCAGGGTCCCCAGCGGTTTGCCCTTATAAGTCGCTCCGTGGCACTGGGCGCAGTCTTCGATGACGTACAGATTATGTTCGCGGGCCAGCTCGAGGATCGGATCCATATCACAGGCCCAACCGGCGAGATGAACGGCGATGATCGCTTTGGTTCTGGGTGTGATTTGTTTGGCAATGGTCTCCGCCGTGATGTTATGGCTGATCGGATCGACATCGGCGAAGATCGGTTTGGCTCCACACATCATCACGCTGCTGGCGGTGGCGACAAATGTCCGGCAGGTGGTGATGACTTCGTCACCTGGTTGAATCTCCAGAGCCTTGAGAGCCAGTTCGAGGGCCAATGTTCCATTGGCGACCAGCACGCCGTATTCGGCTCCGACGGAGTTGGCGAATTCTTTCTCGAAGGTACGTCCTTCCTGTCCTGTCCAGTAATTCACTTTGCCTGAGGCGAGGACGGTTTGGACAGCGTCCATCATTTCCTGATCAAAACTGGGCCAGGGGGCAAAAGGAGTGGAACGTACGGGCGTCCCGCCGTTCATTGCGAGCGAAGCAGGTGAGAGAGATGCGGGCATCGGTGTGTCCTCTTTCTTCCTTGATGGGGAGGAGACGGTGGATTATTTTTACAAGTAGTTCCAAAACCCTCTGGTGGGTATCGTTTTCCCAGTTTTTGAAGAATTTCGAACTGCCACAACCGGGTTTTGAAATGGCCTCAAATGTTCTAGAAAGGTTTCTTGTTTACGCCTGCCAGGTGATGAAAGTCGCCGACCAAGAGTAACCGACACCAAAGCCGACGAGCATAACTCGGTCACCTTGTTTCAATCGTTGATCCTGTTCGGCTCGGGCGAGGGCGATAGGAATCGTGGAGGAACCGGTGTTCCCAATGTCGGCCATGGAGACGTAGAATTTTTCGTCTGGAATTCGAATCTTGTTTTTTAAATGTTCCAGCATGTAGGCGTTGGCCTGATGGAAGACGACGAGATCGACATCGTCCCAGCCAAAACCGGTCCGTTCGAAGAGGTCGGCAATCGCCTTGGGTACATTCAATAAAGTGAACAGGAAAACTTCCGGTCCATTCATGTGCATGTACGGGTCTTCGTCCGGTGAATGAGCAGGGACTTCGCCCATGTTCCGCTGCGCGAGGTAACGAAAACCTCGCTGCGAAACCATCAGATTGTTCGCACCGAGACCATCGGTTCCATAGATGAACGGTCCAATGGTTTCTTCACTGGTATCGTCAATCGCTTCGATCAGCGAGCAGGCGGCGCCGTCGCCGAAGATGGTCCGGACGTTGGTGTCATTGTCGCGGATGTATTTGCTGTAGGTCTCGCCCGTCAGCATGAGTAGTTTTTTTGACTGACCCGTTTCGACCAGTCCTTTCGCGAGCCCCAGTCCATAGACGTAACCGGAGCAGCCCAGGTTCATATCGAGCGCTCCCGATGTCCGGGGAATACCGAGCCTCTGTTGAATCAGGCACGCCGTTGTGGGCATCAGGTAGTCGGGAGACTGAGAGCAGAAAAGAATGTAATCGATCTCATCCGGTGAACAGATGCCCTGGGCAAACATGTTAATTGCCGCTTGGCAGGCCAGGTCTGAGGCACATTCACCGGGAGCAGCGATTTTGCGGGTCACGATACCGGTTTTGGAAACGATTTTCTCGGCAGTCATCTCAGGAGAGATCGCGGTTAACGTCTCGTTAACGAGTTCGCCTTCAGGTAGATGATAGGTAACGGCTTTAACACTGGCTTTCATGCGTAACGATCTATAACGAGCAAGCCGGGCGTTCGCGAGGCGGCATAATCAGGAGGGGCGGAGAGGGAATCTCCAAGGATGTTTTAATTTATAAAGGATAAAAAACGAGAGCGGTGGGGGATAGGGCAAACCGCAGGTCAGTTTGAGGAGTTTCGGCAGGAGGAAACAAGTGGATGATCTGCTGGATTCAAGCCGCTTTTCGCTCCGCCTGTTGGAAATCAGTCTGACTGTACAGTTTCTTCGCGGGAACTCCCATGACGGTCGTGTGCGCTCGCGTGTTGCGAACAACGACGGAACCCGCTCCGATGCGGCAGAAATCACCCACTTTCACGCCCGGCAACACGGCGGACTGGCAGCCCATAAAGACTCCTTCGCCCAACTTCGCGTTTCCGTTGACTTCGCATTTACCATTGAGGAGAGAACCTGCCCCGATGACTGAATCGTGACCGCACCCGGAATAGATGTTGAAGACAACATCATCGTGGACTTCCACATTCGTCGTGAGGGTCACGAATGGACAGGCGATAATGCCCGTACCCAACTGACAACCGGGGCCGATGAGGGCGGTCGGGTGGATTACATTCGTAAAGACTCCGCCTCGGGCACGAAGTTGTCGACTCATTTTGAGTTTGATGGCCGGATCGCCGATTGCGCAAACGAAGACTTCATTACTGGTCGGTTTATACGTGTTGGCGTCACCCACGACTGAATAACCTTGGGGCACCGGGTATCCTGTCAGGGCTTTTCGGTTGGAGTCGAGAAACCCGGCGACTTTCCAGTCGACATTGTTGGTCTGCTGTGCAGCCAAGGCCCAGGTGAGTACTTCTCGGCCAAGTCCACCGGCTCCAATAATGAGTAACTGTTTCGTCATGCTGTTCTTTTCCTGCTGAGCGAACACAGAATCGGTCTGAGGGTTGGAATCTGTAGCGTGGAAGACGGAAAGGTGCGGCTTGAGAGGCATTCCTATTTCAAATCAAAGTCACAACGCTTCAATATCTGACATCAATAGCTGCAAAAAGCTTCTGCGGATCTGGGTATCGCACACCCAGTTGAAATCACAACTTGAAGTCAGGACGGTTAATACGTCAGAAATCAGGGGATGTTTATACGCGTATTGAGAAGCATCGACTGCCTGTTTTAAGCAGCTTGGCGGGCCGTGAGTGCGGTCTGGATCTGCGTGATCAGCTCGTTGACCTGGCCGCTGCCGAGGATTTGTGTGGGGCTAATTTCGACACCGTACTCTTCGTCAATCAGGGCGATCAGTCCGACGAACGAGAGGGAACCCCAACCGGGGATTTTCTGAATATCGTCGGTCGCCTGGACGGTGCCCGGTTGAAGGTCGAAGAGTTCATCCAGCAGTTCAAGAAATTCCGTTTTCTGCATCTGTCGAATTCCTTTCGGCAGTGTGTCGTGGTGGTCAGGTAGAGCAGGACTATTCCGCCAACATTTCAACCGGCGGAGAATCGGCCCGGAATCCTAACAATTTGCAAAAAGTACAACAACAGCAGATTCGGAGGGAATTTCATGGAGGATCAGCAGAGGAAATAGAAGGGGCATGTCCAGAATGAGCAGGAAAGGTAGCCTGGTCAATCTAGAAGAGTGGTCCGGGTGCCACAGGTACGAGTGCGGAGAGTGACACTTAAAAGTCTTCCCAAAAGACGCATTGGTAGGGGAGTTGCTTTCATCGTCCGCCACGGTAAGTACCAATGATAAATCCGAGGGATGTCCCTCTGTGATCGCACTGCTGGACGAGCCAGCAGTACTACCTTCAACTGCCACCCTTACGAAGGGCAAGCTGTTTATTGATGAGGTTCGATTGCTTCTCCACCCGCTCTACGACTGGTAGTCGAACACGCGTACTTTGTCCCAGTTCTCTTTTTGTTCATTAATGAACTGCAGGTGTCGCTCGGCGGTTTGATAAACGTCGTGCTGTTCACGAGTTTCGAAGATGACGTTCAAGCCGACCTGAAAATCGTGATCGTTCACGGGCCGGGCCAAGTCGGAGACCAGTTTGCCACCACTGCAATGCAGCACGCCATCGTGGTGGGTCAGGTATTTATCGATCGCACCCAGCAGGCTTTCGATTTTCTCGGGAGAATCATCTTTGAGAGAAAAGAACACATTATGATGCAGTGGCATAGGGCAGGGCCTTACGAAGATTTCTCAGGGGAATGAATTAATTCACGTTCATTCCGGCATTGTGGCCCAGCCTCTCGGCAGGTGCAAGCGTTCCCATACACAATCTGGCTTAGATCGCATCGAGCCCATTTCTCAGGCGGCGTGGTGAATTCGGTCTTCGTCCTGTTCTGCTGCGATAGAACCCTGGCCTGTCTCGAGGGCGACGTTCTGTTGCAGGTCGAGACCGTAGACAGTGCCGCGCCAGTTCACTTCGTGTGTGAAGCACATGCGGATTGTTTTCGCGAGGACGTAGCACATCGTCAGTACGGCAACCAGGCGAAAGGCAAGGTAACGTCTTTTTGTTCTTGTCTGTGGATAAATTCGGGCATACAGACTGAGCTGTACGAGTTCGTGAACAACGCCCATATAAAAGAGGGTCGCCATTAGGGGCGTTGCCGTACCCTGCCAGAGGGCAAGGCCACCAGCCATTATGAACGCATAGGGCGTGATGCTGAACAGACCAATGAAAATCATGAGCGCGAACAGTTTTCCCGGTTTGCAGTCGGTTGCCGAATAAAATATACGGCTCCAACCACGAGTGATCTCCTCAAAACTGGAATACATTCGGACGGAAAATAATTGAGCCGCTGAGACGATGTTCAAACGGAGACCCTGTTGACGAACGCGGCGGGCCAGGGCGATGTCTTCCACGAACTTGTCGCGGACAGAACGGTGCTGTCCGATTTCGTCGTACGCTTTGCGATTGATCAAAATGAATTGACCATTCCCCCAGGCCCCATCGCGGTCCGTATGATTGTTGGCTTTGCTCAGTGGGAACAGAATAATCAAGCAAGTGCTCGCATAAGGTTGAATGACTTTTTCCCAGAACGAATGACATTTCAACGTGGGCAGCGCCGTCAGCATATCAAGTTCATGCTCGATCGCGTCGTGCAATGTGATCGACAGAGTATCCGGATGGTGCGTCGTATCGGCATCGACGAAGAGCAACCATTCTCCGCGCGCAAACTTTTGTCCGTATTGCAACGCATGCGTTTTGCCCGTCCATCCTGCAGGAAGGTCTTCGATCTGAATCAGACGGAGGTGTGAATACTCTTCTCCATATCCACGTACGATCTCTGCGGTGTTATCGTCACTGCGATCATCGATGACTAGAACTTCATAGGCGGGATAATTCAGATTGCAGAGCGAATCGAGGCAGGCGGCAATTTTATCCGCTTCGTCCTTGGCGGGAACAAGAATAGAGACGAGTGGAGCACGGTTGGGGGCGACTTGTGCGTCCGAGAGTTTCAGTACGCGCAGAAATCGCTGTTGATAACTACAGACGAAATGTCTGGAGAGCGTTATCAGAATAAGGAAACCGTAAACTCCTAACAGGGATAGTTGCCATGCCGTCATTAGTTCTGGTCCAGAATAAAGTGGACAGTGAAGACCCTGCATTGTGAGTGCGAATAGGTCAGGCACTGTCTGGCATCTCTGCACTGAAGGGGACCGTCGCCGAACAGACGCAGTCTTCAGGCAGTAGATCGGGTGAGCAACATTCCACCTCCAGATCTTGGCTGGATTAATGAACAGAATGCCGCCAAAATTCAGAAGGAACTGACGGTAAACCGACTTAAGACATTTCACTTAAAGACGTTATTGCCGTCTGGTTTGCGCGGATGACTCCGGTGGTCAGTCACTTCATACAAAGACCTTTTTCGGAGTTTCAGCATTTTCCAGTTGATTGGAATCAGCCTCAATTTCGGTTGTGTCGATAGAGTAATGTGGAACAATCAGTAGAACAGGACGGCTCTCTGTTCTTTTGTTGAAAATGGGCGATCAGGTTAAAGTGAACTGACAGTTCTGATTCACCCTTTAAACAGAGTCCCGTCAGTTCAGGCGCAAAGGATTGCGATTATTATGAAGTGGAAAAATCAGTTCGCGCGCAAAGTGACTGCGAAGAAATCTATTAAGAGTACTGCAGCAGGACTTCTCGTCTTATGTATGGGGATTCTGTCAGGGCCAGCGGCAGAAGCCTGTTGGTTGGACAGGCTGTTTCATCTCTCCTGCTGGAGTCCCTGTGTTTCCGGATGCACGCCCACTTTTAATCAGTGTCCCTGCTCACCGATGCCTTATGTGCCGGCGTACTCTTACCAGCCGATGATGTCTCTACCCATCGGTCCGAGCGGTGGATGTGGATGTGGCGGAAGTACGCCGGGTATCTACCCAGGTCACTGGCATCAGTCGTCTTCGATTTTCGGAATTACTCCGACGACGAGTTACCCTGTTACTGGCTCGGTGACTTCGTACCCGCAGACGCAATATTCGCAAACCCAATATCCACAATCGCAGTATTCGCAGACACAGTATCCACAAGCCAGCTCTCATGGATTTTCGTCCTCGGCACCTGCGAACATGTTCATGGTGAGTCAGCAGGGAGGGAGCGATTACAGCGAATGGGAATCGGTCCCTACTGCCGGAAGCCGTGCTTCTCTACAAGGGGTGATTGTCGAGCCAGGTGAGAATACGAACACAGGCTATCCTGTGAATCCGATCACCGAAAAACAGGTGCCAACACCGCGCGATCAGTCTTACTACCAGCCTCAATCTTATGAGACTTACGGACAGGCTTCTTCTCCACAAAATCGTGTTGCCAAAGCCCGCGCCTTTCGAGAGCGGTTTGTATCTCGACAACATTCTAAGTACGAGAGAGCGAGTAAGGACTACCGGAGCAATCAAACGCACTCCACCAGCGATGGCATTCAGCACGATCACCGCAAGTCTGTAAAAGCCCCGACTGCCGCGATTGTCTGGCAGACACCTTAAACTCGGTAATACATAGAATACGCGTCGCAGTTCTTGAAACCTGAAACGACGCGTGAGCGAATGCTGTCTGCCGATCATCGATTCGATGAGACATTCTTCCCGGCGAGCTTCAAGCCGGGTCAGGGTTTTGCAACTCCAACGTTTCCATCACGCTGTACCCGGCCGCCTGCATTCCCAGTTGCTCATAAGTAGATTGAGCGATTTTATTCTGTAGTTCGACATACAGACGAATACCCACCACATCTGTTCGAGCGCGAGCGCGTTCGACGATGGCCTGGTAAAGCTGTTTGAAGATTCCCTGTCGCCGAAAGTGGCTGGCGATATACACGCTTTGTAGCCACCAGAATTCGCCATTGCGCCAGTCACTCCACTCGCGAGTGAACATCACCTGCCCCACGACTTTTCCCGAAATTTCGGCAACGAGGTATTTCCCCTTCGTCGAATCGGCGAGCAGGACTTCAAGCCCCGCGCGCAAAGTTTCGCGGTTGAGTTCTTTGCCCTCTGTTTCGCGCGCTAATTGACTGTTGTATTCGACCAGCGTGTCGATGTCGCAAGTCGTTGCCTCACGTATAGAGACGGCATTTTCAGGGGGCTGGTTCATGGATCTGAACTCCAATTTCAGGCAAATAAGAGAGTGTTTTTAATGGGAAAATGAGTTGGGTTCACCAGTCAAATTTCGGAAATTTTTTGATTCCTTATCAACATTTCTACACAGTCCTGCACAGCTGGAGCAATCAACAGTTCTCGTGTTGTCCGATATCGCGAAAGACAAGTTGGGCAAAACAGAGAAAATAGATCGTGCTGGCGAAAGTTTGCCGGACAGGCTGGCGATATTAATCAGGCAGAGGGTTGCTGTCAGGTAGAGAGGGCCAAGTGGTTGGCCCCGACCCACAGCTTCTCAACACGAGGCCGCACTCGCCTCGATCGTCCCCGAACTTGAATGAACCGAATACAACAGCGGACTTGCCCCGTCCTGCTTTTTTAATAACGCGAGAGGAACTGGCTGTGAATAACCCAGATTATAAGTCGAGAAGAATTTACAGTTCTGAAATCATGGAGATGAAACGACACACACGAAACATGTTGATCATGGGTCTGATTGTGGGTCTGTTTTGCTCCCGTTTCCTGATTGTCCGTCCTCTGGAAAAACGAGTTCGTGAACTCAATAAACAGATGGTTAATGTCCAGGTCGACATGGAAGACCTGGTGGGTGCTCGCGACACCGTTTGGAAAACGAACAATCTACTCAGCAGTCTCGAACGTCAGCAGGAGCAACTGGAAACGGCGACCGCCGCCTTGGAGCAGATTACCGAACTGAGAGTACAACTGGTTGAAGAATCCCGGAAGTCGAGCAAAGCATTCGCTTCACTCGATCTGATTCAGTCGGTGCATGACGAACTGGTTCGCCAGCAGTCATCCACTAACGAAGCGGCTGGCATGCTGGATGAAATGATCGAGCTGCAGGATCGCCTGCTGATGCAGGATGAGAATTCCTACGATGCTGAATTGGCACTCGATCAACTGGCACGCGTTAAACAGCTCGCTCTCTCGGAAGCGGCTGATGCGGACCTCGCAACTTCGGGGTTGCGTCAACTGGCGACTCTCAAGCAGGATCTCATTCAGACAGCGAGCACGAACAAAGCGGCTCAGAAATCGGCTGGCGAGCTGATTGGAATGAAGCAGGCTTTGCTCGACGGTAGCGAAGACAATGCCGCCGCTCGTGCTGCCACGGATCAGCTACTGGGGATGAAAGATCAGATTGTCCTCCGTTCCGGTCAACTGACACAGGCCCGCACTTCGATGACTGAACTGCTCTCCATCCAGCAGAAACTGGCTGCTGTCGAGAACATGAATACATCGGGAGAGAAACTCGAAACGCTGATCGGTCTGCAGGATCGCATCTTAAAGCAGTCGGATTCACTCGCCAGTGCTGTTGAAGCTCTAGAACTGCTCGCCGACTTCCGCGTCGAGTTGACCAACCATGTATCCTCGATGCAGGGAATTCGCCGCGAGCTGGTCGAACTGGCCATGCTGCAGACTTCACTGGGTCAGGTCCTGCAGAATCTGGAACCTCTGACGGAACTCGCCAACCTGCGACGGTTGCCCTCGTCCGAAATTCGGAGTGCCGCTCGCACGATTCTTGATAACCGGGAAGGCAGCCAGGCCAGCCAGTTAGTCGATCAGTCTCAAGCAAAATTCGAAGGAGCCAAATCGGCTCAGGAAATCAAACCGGTTCCAGCCCCCCGGGCTGAGTAATCGACGGTGGCTCGGCCAAGTGCTGAATGCCAGATAAAACCATGATTCCGTTGGGAAACAGGCAGGGAAGAAATTCCCTGCCTGTTTGTATTTACACTTCCTTCACTTCGCGATGCCTCGCAGAGGGGGAGATTTATTTGCTCTCGGCTTATGATAAACGAGCCGTCCGTCTGTTCGCAGACCCTTCTGATAGGCCTTCATTCCTACAGCACGGGCAACGTCACAAGCTGGGGAAATGGGGAATGATGATGGCCTTGTCCTGTATGAAAGGGAGAACTATACTCTCCACCCACCTTTTTCGGGCCAGAATATCGATCGAAAGACCTGCCTTGGCCCGGTAAATTCCCCAAGATCGTCCTGCTACTGAGGCGGGATGCCGTTTTTCAGGGAATGAATTTCAACATCCACAGGCCGCTGAGTTCGGAACTATTTGTGTTCTGAATAATTTCAGTAGGCCTGATTCAGTCCGGCGATGAACGTGATTCATCGATTTCCGGCGACGAGGACAAGGGCATGCGATTTGCGCTGATTGATCAGATTGTCGATATGAAGGCGGGTGAGTCCATCACCGCCATCAAAAACCTGTCATTGGCAGAAGAATATCTCGCCGATCACTTTCCCGGTTTCCCTGTGATGCCGGGCGTTTTAATGCTGGAAACGCTGGTTCAAGCGGGTGCCTGGTTGATTCGCCACACCGAAAACTTCGAACATAGCACTGTCATGCTCAAGCAGGCAGGGGCCCTCAAATTCAATAATTTTGTCTCCCCCGGACAGACGTTAACCGTCAATCTGACCACTCACAAATGGGAAGACGACGGGATCACGTTTAAAGCGAAGGGGCAGATCGGGGATGTTTCGGCTGTTTCTGCTCGCATTATTCTGCAACGATTCAATCTGAGAGACAAAAACCCGAACATGGCGAGTGCGGACGAATTCCAGATTCAAAAATCGAAGGAAATGTTTCAGCACATTTACAAACAGGACTAAGCCTCTTTCACAATTTGTGGAGTCCCTGTTTTTGAGGGTCGTCACGAGATTCGCGTTGTGAACAGAAGAATACACGTTGGAAACGAATTAACTCGGAGAAAAGCCGTTTTTAACCACGGTATTTGGGAAGAATGGGTTGCCTGAAGGTACGACAGCCGAGCTTCAATTTACTACAATTTCAGCCAACGTTCCGCCTGTGGGCAGACAGCAGGTTTGCTTCCAGTACGAGGCGGGGCGTATCAGGTTAACGGATTAACACGGGGGTGAGTTCATTCCGCCGGTTGCGGTTTCAGGAACTCCTCTGAAAAAAGTCATTATCAGGAATACATATTATGAAATTGTCAGGCAGGACAGCGATCGTCACGGGTGGTAGCCGGGGAATCGGCCGTTCCATCGTACAAGCTCTGGCGAAAGAGGGAGCCAAAGTCGCCTTTGTCTACCGATCAAACAAAGAGGCTGCCGATCAGCTGGTGTCCGAGCTGGAGCTCGATCAACGCGAAGTTCTCGCGATTCAGGCCGATGTCGCCTCCTCCGAGGAAGCGGATCGCGTCGTGAAGGAAGTGATTGAGAAATGGGAAAAAGTCGACATCCTCGTAAATAATGCCGGCATTATTCGCGATGGATTGCTAGCTACGATGGGGCCAGAACAGTGGCAGGACGTGATCACCACTAACCTGACTTCTGTCTACAACTTCTGTCACGCCGTCGTTCGACCGATGATGTCTGCTCGTTATGGTCGTATTATCAATATGTCTTCCGTCGCTGCTGAATTTGGCAATTCGGGACAAGTGAACTACGCGGCCAGTAAAGGGGGGATCGAAGGTCTTACCCGCTGTCTCGCTGGAGAACTGGCCCGCCGGAACATCACCGTCAACGCGGTTGCTCCCGGATTTATCGAAACGGACATGACGACGGATGTTGTCAACGCAGCTGGCGATCAGATTAAAAAACAGATTCCCTGCAAACGACTTGGACTGCCGGAAGATATTTCCAACGCCGTTCTTTTTCTGGCAGCGGACGAATCATCATACATTACTGGACAAAGCATCAAGGTCGATGGCGGATTGACACTCGGAGGAATCTAATTCCTCAAGAATCTGCTCAATTCTAAGGTCATTGTTGCCTGAGAATTGGCCGATAATTGACTCCGTTGCCGATACAAATCGTAACGATGCTAACGGTTACTACCACAACACATAATATTCACCAACAGGTTCTGGGTCAGAGTATCCCCGGATATCTCTCAGAGCAGTTGGTTTTCCAGACAAAGAACGTAATAGTTCCCGAACTCACACCAAAACGAGGAGAGATTTGATGGCGTTAACTGACGACGAAATTTTGGCAAAAGTACAAGACACACTGGTGGAAGCCCTCTCGGTCGATGACGACGAGGCGACTCCCGAAGCCACACTCGTCGGTGATCTGGGTGCGGAATCGATCGACTTCCTGGACATCGTTTTCCGGTTGGAAAAGAACTTCGATATCAAAATTCCGCGTGGCGAACTCTTCCCGGAAGACCTCGCTTCCGCTGATTCCGGATTTGTCGAAGGTGGCAAAGTCACCGAGAGCGGAATCGCCCGTCTGCGTGAAAAAATGCCTCATGCCAACGTCGACAAACTGGAAGAAGATCCTCAGGTCGAGAACATTCAGAATCTGTTCACCGTCCAGATGATCGTCAACTTCGTCAAAGCAAAACTGAGTGCCTGAAACGGCTGAACTCTGTTGGCCTTATTCTCGCCGACGATCCAGCTGCAACCTGGCTTGATCGTCGGTTCCGAGTTAACGATCGCATCGCGACCTGTAGTGGATTAACCCCATGCGCTGGATCTGGATAGACAAATTTCTGGAACTTGAAAGTGGTTCTCACGCACGCGCGGTGAAAAACATCACCTTGGCGGAAGAGCATCTGCACGACCATTTTCCCGGATTTCCGGTGATGCCCGGGTCATTAATGCTCGAGGGAATGGCACAAACCGGTGGGATTCTCCTCGGTGAAAAGAATAATTTCGAGCATATCGTGGTGCTCGCCAAAGTTCCTAAAGTGGTATACCACAGCTGGGCCTGTCCTGGTGATACGTTGATTTACACGGCTAAACTCCTTTCCGATAACGAAAAGGGGGGAACCGTCGCCTGTGAAGGACACGTCGGCGATCGGTTGGTGGTTGAAGCGGAAATCGTCTTTTTCCATCTCGATTCCAATGATCCGAACGTTAAAGGAGTTGATCAGAAAAACTTCGTCTTTTCGATGAATCTGATGTCGGTGATGGAAGTTGGCAAAGCGGGAACTGGGGATTGAAGCGTTTCAGAATGACATATTCTGCGTGCTTCACCTGCTTTTTTCTCCTCGATGCTGCTTTCTCCCTGATACTACGCCCGTTACAACTGATGTACCCTAGGCAGAATTTCTCTGATCACCGATAATTGGGCGTTCTCTCCATTTCCTAAATTCAACTATTCAGGTTAAGTCATCATGGATCGTCGTGTCGTCGTCACCGGTATTGGCTGCATCACTCCCGTTGGGAATGATGCCCAGAGTATGTGGGACTCGATTACCGAGGGCAAAAGCGGAATCGACTTCATCACGCATTTCGACGCTTCCCATTTCCCTACAAAATTCGCTGCCGAGGTTCGAAACTTCGATTTCGATGCGTGCGTGAAAGATCCGACCAAGTACAAACACACAGGCCGCAACGTCAAATTTGCCATCGGTGCCGCAAAACAGGCGGTGGAAGATGCTGGTGTGCTGGGAAGCTTAAGCGACCCGGGACGCTTCGGTGTCTATCTGGGAGCCGGAGAAGGGCAGCAGGACTTTCAGATCTTCATGAATCTCGTCGCGAAAGCGCAGCGGGATGGAGAGCTTGATCTCGAACTTTTCACCAAAGCGGGGTTGGAGAAACTCAATCCTCAGGCCGAGCTTGAGCAGGAACCCAACATGCCCTCCGGGCACCTCGCGAATATCTTCAACGCGCAGGGCCCAAACCTGAACTGTCTCACCGCGTGTGCGGCTTCCAGTCAGGCGATTGGTGAAGCGACACAGATCATCAAACGCGGCGATGCCGATGTCATGCTTTCCGGCGGTGCCCACAGCATGATTCACCCGTTTGGAGTCACAGGTTTTAACCTGCTGACCGCACTCAGCACGAACAACGACGATCCCCAGGGGGCCTCCCGCCCATTCGACAAAAACCGTGATGGCTTTGTCTTGGGTGAAGGAGCGGGAATGGTGATCCTGGAAGACCTCGAACACGCGAAGGCTCGCGGAGCGCACATCTACGGCGAGATCATTGGTTACGGATCGAGTGCCGATGCCTATCGTATTACCGACATCCATCCCGAAGGCCGGGGCGGAACGGCGTGTATGAAAATGGCGGTCGAGAGTGCCAAACTCAACCCCGACCAGATCGATTACATTAATGCTCACGGCACCAGCACCGCAGTGAACGACAAAGTCGAAACGCGTGGCATTCGTCAATCTCTAGGTGCCGCAGCGGATAATATTCCCGTCTCCAGTATCAAAAGCATGATGGGCCACCTCATTGCGGCAGCAGGATCCGTGGAAGCCATTGCCTGTCTGCTGGCGATTAAATACAACGTCATTCCGCCTACAACCAACTACGAGACGCCCGATCCTAATTGCGATCTCGACTATGTGCCGAATGTCGCTCGGGAGAAAGAGGTTAATATCGCTCTCTCCAATAGCTTTGGATTCGGCGGACAGAATATCTCACTCATTTTTTCGAAGTATGAAAGTTAATCCATCTGCCGTAGATCGAGCCACCTTATGTAGTTTCAGCTCTGCAGAATAGAGTCGATCATGGATTACCCAGAATTGGCATTTTCACCAAATCATTGAGTGGAAACTGACTGCACTGCTACGGTAGGATCAATCTCACCTTTCGGATCCTGCATTGAGTGGCAACATTCAGTACTGTGCCCTTTCATTACCTGACCCAGCCCTGTACTTCAGGTCGTTCACATTTCTTTGGGGATAGCTCAAGATTTTGGAACGACAATCTGGCGGAGTTTGCCAGAACGAATGCAGAGTTTTAAAACTGTAAATAGAGAAGCCGCTGGGATGGATTACCTTCTCATTCTGAGCCAGATCATTCTGGGAATATTGGCCGTCATGCTGGTACTCGACATCGTGTTGAGAACCACGGCGGTCTATATCATTCTGCCCATTTTTGAACGACGGCCCCCGTTTGGGATTCGTCCTGCTTTTCCAGATCCCAAAGCGGAAGTCATTGAATTCCCCACGACCGACGGTCTGAAACTCCGTGGTAGTCTGTACCGGAATCCTGAACTACCTCCAAAAGGGTTGGTGGTCTTTTGTCCGGAATTCGGTGGTTCGCACTGGTCTGCTAAATGGTACTGCAACGCTCTGATTGATGCCGGCTTTTCTGTTCTCTCCTTCGATTTTCGAAACCAGGGAGCCAGCGAGCACCTGGCTAGTTATCGAGTGATGCACTGGTTGAGCGATTACGAAGTGCAGGACGCGATCTCGGCTGTCGAATACGCGCAGTCCCGTGAGGAATTGGCGGATCTGCCTGTGGGGATGTTTGGGATCAGTCGAGGGGGTGGGGCGGCATTGGCAACCGGTGCCAAACTGGATCGCGTCGAGGCGGTGGCGACCGAAGGAGCCTTCACCACCGACAGCATGATGTTCCACTTCGCGATTCGCTGGGCCACGTTGTACTTTCCGCCCTGGATCATCGATCGGCTTCCAGATCTCCATATGAGGATCTCGCTGACGATCGTCCGTTGGATCAGTCAGTGGCGGCACGGATGTCATTACCTGGTGCTTGAAAAATTATTGCGCCGCTTGAAAAAGAAGCCGGTAATGATGATGAATGGCACCAAAGACAGCTATGTCCATATGGATATTCCTCACAAAATCTTGAAGCGAGCCGGAGGACAGCCCTATCATCAACTCTGGGAAATACCCAACGCAAAGCACAATTTAGGACGCGAAACCATTCCTGAAGAATATGACCAGAAACTGGTCGAGTATTTTTCCCAGACCCTGAATTCCGAAGCCAGTGCGGTGGAACCCTCTGTTCGTACGTCCGAGATTTCTTGACTCCGCGTTTTCCGTCATGTTACAAACGTAAGACATGATCGTGGGCAATCACCGTTTTAACTGTCTGTCTTCGTCGGTCTCTGTCGAAAACATTCCGGTGGATTTCGAATCACGTAGAACATTGCCGTAAGCGGGCTGTACGGGCAATATCTGCATTTCCCCCGGATGTGCCGCACAATCCCTCGTTCATTCACGT
The DNA here is from genome assembly GCF_007750395.1 of Polystyrenella longa. Lineage (GTDB taxonomy): Bacteria > Planctomycetota > Planctomycetia > Planctomycetales > Planctomycetaceae > Polystyrenella > Polystyrenella longa. The sequence goes on from NZ_CP036281.1 coordinate 143,157, forward strand.
CTTTTTCTCCTTTCGGATAGGGTTCCCGATGACATTGGTCACATTGCAGGCCATTGAAGGTCTAGAGCGGGGTCAGGTTTACCAGAACCTGAAACCACCGATAACGATGGGCCGGGAAGAGGAGAATTCCATTCGGCTGAACGACGAACGCGTCAGCCGATTTCACGCTAAAATTCAGGAGGACCAGGGCCATCTCATTTTTACGGACCTGGGCAGCACGAATGGCAGTCGTGTGAATGGCGTCCCCGTTCATCTGCACGTGCTTCAAGTTGGCGACCAGATTTCCATTGGTCGCTGTTTGCTGGTACTGGGGGATGACGAGGAACTGGCGCAGTTCTTTGCGGAGCAGGGCCCACCCGCCGTCAGTCTGACGGAATCGGGACAGTTGATTGATGATGAGACAGAATCAGCCGCGAGCATCAAGAACGGTGCCAGTGAAGAACCTATCGGAGATTCTGGGCCGGTGGAACTGCCCCGTCTTGTAAAGGCACCCGAATTGCCACAAGGGTTAAACCTGCTGCAGAAGACGTTGCTGTCGGACTATCTCGTTTATGTCCATGGACAACTTGGGCAAATCATTAGTACGGCCCGGCAAATGAATCCCGATGAAGCTGATTCCAATGAAGGGCTTGCTGCGGAGAATATGCAGGAGGAATCGGCGGATATGCAAATGAGCTGGTCGCATTGGCAGCAATTAATTCAGCTGGAGATTCAGCTGTCGCGACACCTCAAAAAACTAGCTGATCCGGAAGAGTAACATCGAATCCCCACCCTCTGGTGAGTATTCAGCCACGATAAAAAAAGTAGGCTGTGCGAGAATTCCGCGATAACAGCCCCAGAACGTTACGGCAGAAGCAGGCCTTCTCGGATGGCAAAGCGGGCAAGTTCAACGCGATCGTGGATGCCCAACTTGTGCATAATTCGATATTTGTGGCTATCAACCGACTTGGTGGAGAGGTGCATGTCTTTCGCAACCTCCTTAACGCTTTTGCCGCGGGCAAGCTGACGTAACACCTCGAATTGTCTGGATGTCAATTTCTTCAGACTGTGGGGAGAGTCAATCGTGTACTTTTTGGTTTGGCGGTTATACCGCAGCCGCTGCTGAATTTCCTCGGAGAAAACTTGTTCTCCCTGATGGATTTTCGGGATCGCTTCCAGCAGTTTGCAGAGCGGGTCGACCTTCAGCAGGTATCCATGAGCTTCCAGACGCAGAGCCTGCTCGATGAACACATTCACCAATTGGTTGGTGAGAAAGCAGATTCGCGTCGGCAATTCCTGGCGTTTCATCTCTTCGCAGAGTTCGAAGGTCCCCCCCTGTGTCAGGGCGAGATCGAGAACCAGGATGTCGGGACGATGCTCTAGCAGCAGGGGTAGGGCTTCCTGCGCACTCTCCGCGACGCCCACTACTTGCAGGGTCGATTCCCGATTTATTCGGAAGGAGAGACTATCTAAGAAAATTCGATGATCGTCCAGAAGGACTAATCGAATTGGTTGTATTCGGTCACTGAGGTCGGAAGACATAAACGCAAACCTTTGGCCCAAAAGCTTTATGCATCTTCCCGAAGCGGTCTATCTCAATTTTCAACTAATCAGTTCGGTGGATACGTCATTTGATAAATGAGTATTTTCCGGCAACTACCTGAAGGAGAGAAAACCATGGTTGATAAACTGCTTCTGAAAAACGGCTATTCAAAACAACGAATCAATCAGATGAGATTGCGTCAATTATCTTGAATTATGAGAGGTAATGATCAATCCTCGAAGGCAATCGGTCCTCAGCAACAGGCCCACGTGGATCACGACAGTATATAAATAGAAAAACGAAGCATTTGCTCGCTTAGAACAAGTGAAACTAAAAGCCTCTCCATAATCGGAGATGCTCGGCATTTTAGCGACAAAATTCTCTTCGAGACGTCTGAATTGATTCAAAACAGAGACGAGACGTCTCGATCTGAAAAGCAATAATCTATTATTTAAAAAGCACAATAGTTGACATCGTCTGAACAACCGTTCGCATTTAGAAACTTTATTGAAAATTAGCGGTTTGACAATAGCAAAACCGATTTTACAGGAAAACACCTCCTTAAGATCGCGCTGCTGGGTGTTTCGACAACAATCTGAACAATTGCCCTTGGCTTCCGGAAGATAGGGAGAAAAGGATGGAAAAACCGTGCAAGTTGAATTTTGGATTCTATGTTTAGGCATTAAATCAATGCATCTGCCGCAGAGTCTGAACCACATCTCCATTGGAGAATGTGAGGATATCTCGCAGATAAAATGAAATTTGTCACAGTTAATCAGTCATGAACCCACACAAATTGTGTTTTTTCAGGCTTAGACCTGACAAGAGCCTCCCTCATGTCCAGGAATTTTGCCTTCGATTTGTCTCCACTCAACCCTGTGGAAGGAGCAGTAATGTCTACGGTAACTCGCGAAAGTTCAGAGTTAACATCGGAATGCGTTAATCCGGTACTTGGTGCTACTAAATCAGTATTTGAAGCCATGTTGGGGTGCACGCCCGTTCGAACGGGACTGGCTCTTAAAGAGTCGACTCAACCCAAATATGAAATCAGTGCTGTGATCGGTGTCACCGGTCGTGCTATCGGAACGATCGCTGTCAGCCTGAAGGAATCAACCGCTCTCGAGGTTCTCTACCGTCTAGTGGGGGTCCGTGCAGATGAAATGAATGCGGAAGTCTGCGACGCCGTAGGTGAACTGACCAACATCATTGTGGGCAACACGAAAGCGAAAATGGAAGAATTACAGCTCTCCATTAGTATTCCCAATATCATTACCAGCTCTGGCCACCATCTCCATTACCCGTCCAAAGTTCAGCCGATCTGTATCGAGTTCGATTCGGAAATTGGTCCTTTTGCGATCGAAGTCGGTTTCGCCAGTAATGACTAATGATTCCACTGAGTGGCCAGCGGCAGATGATGGTTTCCGTGACCTGAACCAAACTAATAAAACAAAATCTATGTAAAGATACACCTCTGGTAATGATGGCTGGGGCAGATAATGAGCTCGCCCCATTTGGCAGAATTTAATTGATGTATCTTGGAGTCAATTGAAATGAAGGTATTACTTGTTGACGATTCCGGCACGATGAGAACGATTCAACGTCGTTGTCTCAATATGCTGAGCATTACAGACATTGTGGAAGCGGAAGATGGTGTTCAGGCTCTCGATTTATTCGAGCGAACCAATTTTGACATCGTCCTCAGCGATTGGAACATGCCCAACATGGACGGGCTTTCTCTGCTTAAAGAGATCCGTCAGCGTGACGCGAATATTCCGGTGATTATGATTACAACGGAGGCTGAACGTGCTCGCGTGGTCACCGCGATCCAGGCTGGTGTTTCGGATTACCTGATTAAACCGTTTACGCCGGACATGCTTAAGGAAAAGATGGAGCGTTGGGTAACTATTCCCTCCTGAGAACAATATATCGATTATCTTTGAAGTGAGGGGCTCTCACTCTATGGCATGACCATTGCGAATATTCTGTTGGTCGCTGTAGGGAAGAAAGGACGATAGTTCTAGAAGAGCAGTCAATCTGCTGTTCCAAGGAAATCTGATTCCTGAGCAAGGCCCCCAAAATCCAGACATATCAATAGCTTCCCGTAGATCTTCGGGAATGCCGGCTCCTCCCGAACAGAAGCGAGGCCCGGTCGTATATCATTTGCACAGCAAGGAAGATTACACCGCTGAATCTCCAGATTGTTTCAGCTCACAATAACCGCATTGTCGGGCTAAGCAACGAGAGGACTCTCCGCCAGGAGATTCTGCACGTGTCACTGTTGTCTCGAACAGCCGATAGTCTTCCTGGCGATAGGACGCAGGCGAAATAAGGAAACTGCAATGATCGACCCAAAGAAAATATGGTCTTCCAATAATCTACCATCGTTACCCATGGTGGCCATTGAACTATTGGAACTCTCAAAAGATACAGATTCCGAAGTCAGTGATTACATTCGTCTGGTCAAATCCGATCCGGCCATCACCGCGAAGATTTTGAAGGCGACCAACTCTTCTTACGCCGGGTTCAAAAACCCCATCACCAGCATCGACCGCGCTGTCCCATTACTTGGAGCGACGGTGGTTACCTCATTGGCGCTCAGTTTTTCTCTGTCCGACGCTGCACACGTTGCCGGTCCTATGGCGACGTGCTTCAAAAACTATTGGCGGTCCTCCGTGGTTAAAGCCGCCGCTTGTGAAGTCATCGCACTGGAATACAATCCGGGATCGGAAAGCGATTTTTTCCTGGCGGGTTTACTTTCCAGCCTGGGGCGACTGGCGATGCTGAAAACGATCCCGCAGGACTACCTGAAGGTGATCGAGACATTCGAGGAGTCGGAAGACAAGCTGCTCCATGAAGTCGAAACAGAGTTGCTCGGAGTCAACCACATTGAAGCCGGGTTGAATCTGATGATCTCCTGGAAAATCCCCTCCACGATTCAGCTTTGTGTTCGGCATCAGGCTGATCCTCCTGAAGTGATCAATGCCATTGAGCCTTCGCAGGATTTGGATATGGTGCGGGCTGTTGCCGTAGCGAATGCTGTTGGTAGCTACTTTTGCACTCATCAGAAGGGGATCGCATTACAGCGGCTCCAGTTATTGACGGCCAGTTTTTACAAATGGTCCGATAAAGATCTCGAAGATCGCTTGCTGAAAATGAAAGAGCGGATCGATCTGGCAGCAGAGGTCTTCTCTGTCGACACATCAGAAATCGAGAGCCTTAATGACATCATGGCCGAAGCGGGCGAGCAATTGGCGATGCTGGCGATGCGAGCCCATGTTGCCAGCACCCAGGCCGTCGTGCGTCAGCAAATAATTGAAGAAGAAGTCAAACAGCTAGAGCAGAAAAACCAGGAATTAACAGAACAGGCGATTCGAGACGTTCTCACGGGAACCTACAATCGAAAATTCTTTGACGAAAGTCTGCGAAAAGAGATCGCCCGTGCGGCACGCTCCGCTACGACGATTGGGGTCATCTTCCTCGATATCGATAACTTCAAAAAACTGAACGATACCTACGGTCATCAGTTTGGTGATGACGTCCTTAAGCAGGTCTCGGCTCGCATGGAAGATACGTTGCGTACAACCGACCTTCTTGGCCGGTACGGAGGCGAAGAGTTCGTCGCTCTGGTTTCACAACCGACGAAAAAAGGGCTGACCAAAGTTGCCGATCGATTGCGGGCCGCGATTGAGAGTTTGAAAATTCTGTTCAACAACAAACAGGTACCTGTCACGATCAGCGTGGGGGCTTGCATCGCCATGCCGCGAAGGAACGGACTTGAAGTTGGCGAACGCCTGGTGACAGAGTCCGATGCAGCCATGTACGACTCCAAACGAAATGGACGAAATCAGGTTCATGTCCGTTCGATTATCGATCCCATTCAGGAACAACTGACACAGCTCAGCAATCAGAAACGATTCAGCCGTTGGCTCGTTCGGCATGGCCATGCCCGTATCGAAGAAGTTTCTCAGGTTCTACTGGATTGTCATTTTCCACATGAGAAAATCGGTGTCCTTGCTCAAAATTCAGGTTACCTGACTGCTGAGCAGGTGGAGCAGATACTGGATTTACAGAGACAATCCGATGAACGCTTCGGCGTGACCGCGATTGCACAGGGATTTCTCACGGAAGAACAAGTCGCCTATTTACTGGCTATGCAACAGGAAGATGCAGGACAAGTGGCTCAAGCTTTAGCCGCTAAAGGCTGCATAAACGACGAAATCCTTTATAACCTCATGAACATCTACAAACACGAGGTGGATCCATCCCGGCCTGCAAAAAATGCAGTGGCCAGCGATTCAGCGACCTAAAGTTGGGAACAACGACCAGCTTACCGGGTTCGGATGATTGCACTGAGAAAAGTCAGTTCTTGAACACAAAAGAGTACGAAGCCAACTCGTCGTCGGCCTTCCAGGATTAATTCAGGAAGGGTTCACGACCAGGATGACGGGTAAAAAATCGTGCTGACAGTCCAGGCTGTATGTTCACATTATTGAGCTGACGCTTTTTGACTATAATCCACTTGATCGAGAGTGATTGATTCACAGACTTCTCTTCAGGGTGGGTAGGAAACTATGATTCCCTGCAGTCGACAGTGCAAGTCGTTTTGAAGGCCGGGTCCATGGAGGAACTGAGTGCGACAGAATCTCTAACAGAGATGTCACCTCGGATCGAGCAGGTTGCCGGACGGAATGTCTGGTGGACTCAGAGTGCAGGTTTCTGCTCTGAGCCAGTAACCATTTTCAAAGCCCTCTTGACTGATTCGCTTCCTTTCGGAAACTGGTCAGTTCAAATTTGAAATCAGCAATTGGTGGATACAGTAGATATGACGGAAGTCTCTGCAATCTCGTTCAACGAACAGAAAATGTCGCGAAGGTATGCCCTCTCCCTGATCGCGGCCATTGTCCTCTCCTTTCTTGGCTGGCAGATTCTGCACGATGGGGGAAGCCATGCTTCCGCAGTCGCCGCCGGTTCTGCAACAGAACATGCTGTTGAGCATGGTGCCGAGCCCCATGGAGCTGCCGAGGGAGCCGTACCAGCCGAGGAAAAGCACCACGATATCGCTCCTGATTTTTATAGCATTCTCCCTTTTGCAGCGCTGCTCCTTTGTATTGCCTTATTGCCACTGTTTCATAAGACAGAACATTGGTGGGAACATAATTGGAATCGATTTACAGTTGCCGTCGTTCTGGGCGCCGTGACATTATTTTATTACGCGTTCCTGTACGGACATGGTGTGACCGACCATACAGCCCACACAACGTCGGAGCCTGGCTTGGGGGCGGCGGTCGTTGTTCTCAAAAATGCTCTGCTGGTAGAATACATTCCTTTCATTACTCTTCTGTTCAGTTTGTATGTCATCTCGGGTGGCATCGCGATTGAAGGTCACCTGGTAGGACGACCAAAGTTGAATACAGGCCTCATCGGTTTAGGGGCGCTGTTAGCCAGCTTCATTGGTACGACCGGTGCCGCGATGTTGTTGATTCGTCCTTTGCTGCGAGCCAATGCCAACCGTGATTATGTTGCCCATACAGTGATCTTCTTTATCTTCGTTGTTTGTAATACGGGTGGCTGCCTGTTACCGATCGGTGATCCACCATTGTTCCTGGGGTATTTGAGAGGCGTACCATTCACCTGGACGCTGGAACTCTGGCCGGAATGGTTGTTCGTGAATTTCCTGCTGATTGGTGTCTACTTCACCTGGGATACGCTTAAGTACCTTAAAGAAAACCGAACCAAGATCGAAGCGAAACCGGAGAATCCCGAGAAATTCAAAATTCGGGGTGTATTGAATTCTGTCTGGCTGGTGGGCGTCATCATCTGTGTCGCCTTGCTCGATCCGAGCAAAGCTGTTCCCGGGACAGACTGGCATGCCCCCATGTACTTCCGCGAAGTGATGATGTTGATTCTCACCGGACTGTCACTGATTTTCACCAGCGTTTCCATTCGCCAGAAGAATTCATTCAACTACGATGCCATTCTGGAAGTGGCAGCCCTGTTTGTGGGTATCTTCATCTGCATGCAGGCACCGATTCAAATTCTAAACGTGTATGGAAAGTTTCTTGGCTTCGACAGTCCAACGAAGTTCTACTGGGGAACGGGTATTCTTTCCAGTTTTCTGGATAACGCACCGACCTATGTCGTCTTCTTTGAAACGGCCAAAACCATGGAACCTACCGGAACGGTGGTGGCTGGTGTTGGGGAGCTTATGCTGTCGGCCATCAGTTTGGGAGCCGTCTTCATGGGAGCGATGACCTACATCGGCAACGGTCCGAACTTTATGGTCAAAGCTATCGCCGAAAAGAACAACGTGCGAATGCCTTCCTTCTTCGGTTACATGGCTTACAGTTGTGCGGTCCTGTTACCGATTTCGATTATCATGAACCTGATCTTCCTGCTGTAAGGCTCACCGCCTGAACGTTAGAAGTTCAGAATGTAAATTAAAAAAGGGTCGGAAGTTCGATAGAACTTCCGACCCTTTTGTCATTTCAAAACGGAGTAACGATCTCGTGAATGTTACTCTCCGCAACAGGGACAGATCTCCGGCACCAGGACGGTTAATGTCGCCGCATAAAGCGTTTCATCATAGGCTTCCCCGTCGACGGCTGGGACTTTATGGTGAACGGCGATGAGAAAACGATTCCCCGACTTCGGAGTGAAACTGACCGCTCCGTCCGCGTCCGTATTACGCTCATACTGTTCGTCGAAGCCTTCTGCCAGGCTGACGCCCTGAGGAATGTAAGAAACTTTTGCGTCAGCAAGTGGTTTCCCTTCAAACAGAACCTGCATCCGCAGTTTCTTGCCCGGGCCCATGGGAGTGACGGGATTGGACATTGGAACCAGCTCTAATGCATGACCTGCGACGCGATCGAATCCGGGGTTGTCGACCGAAACTTGGTCCAGAGATGGGGTCACAACGAAAAACGTTTTGGCACTCTTAATGGCACGGATGGGGTGACCATGATTAAGCAGCTTGTCCAGAGTATGTTCGACTGTGTACAGGCCAGGTTTCTTAACGACGAACTTACTGGTCCAGTAGCCTTCGTTTGGTGCGTAACCGGTGTCGATTAGGCGATCCAGAAGATCGTATCGGGTTCCATCGGGAGAAACCAAATCAACTGAGCAGCCTTCCAGGTCGAGTTTACTCGCCAGTTTGAAGTCGCGATGGTCGTTGCCGTGATTGCCCAGTTTAAGGTCGATGTAAACCGCTCCACCGGTACGTACCAGGTTGGAATTGGTTTCGACCCAGGTGTCATGGGCGAATGCCAACGGACTGAGCAGGCAGCACCAGCCGAATAGAAACAGAAAAGAAGTACGAATCATGAGATTCCCTTTATGAATGTCGACAGAGGATTGGTTCAATCCAATCATGTCGAAGCTGATGTTTATAAATCGCCGATTGGCTCTTTACCGTTACGAGTAGCAAGAGCACGCCAGATACTGCTGTCGATTGCTTCGCCAATGAATTGCACGCTACCGTCCAGGTAGGCAGCAAAAACGCCCCCGGGATGAGCGCTGCGAGCACTGGTCATCGCGAAGTTGTGATACCCATTATGGCAGTCGGGCAGCGGATAGTTGGGCGTGTACCAATGGTTATACATCGCATCCGCCAGGTGTCCGTTCACCCACTTAGCACCCCGTTGACCCGACCAGGCAGGAGCTGTCGCGACGTCGCAGGAGGAAGGCGTTGTTTGGGTTCCCAGAGGCAATTCGATCACTCGATGACGATAGTCAGAATCGTCAGGGGCGCTGTTGGTACCATCGCCCAGCAACTGTTCGCTGAAGACAATTGTATGACTGGTTCCATCTTTAACATGACGAAATCCAATATCGGACAGCGAGAAAATCAAACCGTCCGCATCGGCGATAGACCCGTCATCGGATGTTCCTGGTCCGTTTTCGCCAGAGCCAGAGCACGCGGGATAGCTGAGACCGCCGTAGATAGAATCGGGTACAGATGCGCGGTCGCTAGGGCAAATCAGAAACGAGATATAGTTCTGAGCGGCCATGTCATTGTTATTCACTTCGGTTGCGTCGTATGCACCAAAGTTAAATGCGTTCAGTGGAGGAACGTCATAGTTCAACAGATTTTCGAGGTTAGCCTGTTCCGCGTAAGGGAACAGTTTGGCTTGAGGAGACCAGACGAAAGGGAACCCCAAGCTACCCGGTGGCAGAACGCGATGAACGGATTCGTAATTGTGCAACGCGATACTCATCTGACGGAGGTTGTTCCGGCATTTGGTTCGTCGGGCCGCCTCCCGCGCTTGTTGAACGGCGGGAAGTAACAGGCCAATTAATATCGAGATGATGGCCATCACCACCAGTAATTCGATCAGTGTAAATCCACGCGCACGTTGTGCGCGTAGATTGATTGAATGTCTCATTGAAGAAACTCCAGAAAAGAAAAATCCAGGGAACGCCCCAAAAATGTACGGACGTTCGGAAATGGGAATGATTCCAGGTAAAGAATCAGGCCGCTTCTGGAGGAGGAGTTTCAGGTAGCTGACGACGTTCGGGACGGACTCCGGAATAATCCAGAATCGTCCAACTTAAGTCGAACAAGGAGGAGCAGATTGCAGACTTAGAGAGAATACGTGGTTCGCTGTTGGTCACCAGACTGGAAGGGAACGAACCTCCACAGCCACAGGAAGTCAGGGCAGGATGTTCTTCCTCGGGGACAGCCGGAGTTTTTTCAGGGGCAGGCTTACTGCAGCAGGGTTGGTCGGTTGCCGAACTGCAACATGAGAGGAGCGACATGGCGAAGTCCGACGGTGCGCAGATATCAGTTGGGAGCTGACAACAGGCTTTGGGCTTCGCAGTTGAAGCCGCAGTGGAACAACAGGAAGATTGTCCTATGTCAGTGGCTGGTTTATGACAGCAGCATTCACCGCTTCCTTTTACGGACTGACTGCATTGGCAGCCACAATCGGATTGCCCTGAATAATGGGCCGGCACACCGACCATCATCGCCAGATAGACCAATAGCGTTAACGAGCCGATAAGTCGGCTACGATTAAACGTGATTGATAATTTCAGGCGGGGGTACATCGTTCGGAAGAACCTTGGGGAAACAGTCGCGATTACCGTCTCCGTTCAGCAATCAGTGCGATCATATCAGGCGAGTTTTCAGCCTGACGAGATTGATGGCAAGTTATCTTTGGCGATCTCCGTGCCAACGTGGGGTCCTTCGATTGTAAAAGAGCATCGAGGGCAACCGAAAGAGAGTACTTGGTAGATTTCCCAGTTTCAGGAATAACCGGGTCTTATTTCGTAGGGAAATTGGATGGATTTCCGCCTTCGCCGAGAGGATGGTTTGGACCATCTCTGGAGCGGATGCCTCTCAGAGCGGAGTACACAAAAAAAGGGAGAACCAGATGGTTCTCCCTTGATTGAGTTTAGCGCGGGGTGGTTTAGATTGCCCGCATTTTGATCAGGAAATCTCCCGTAACCTTATCGAGTCGGGCCGATTCGGCAGCGAGAGCGTCGGCAGACCGGCTGATCTCAACGGCACCCTGGCCCCCCTCTTCGGCTGCTTTGGAAACTCCCGTGATGTTGTTGGAGACTTCCGCTGTACCGCGGGCAGCCTCGGAAACGTTGCGAGAGATTTCGCTTGTAGCCGCTGTCTGTTCTTCGACGGCACTGGCGATTGTCGTAGAGATTTCGTTGATTCGGCCAATACTTGTACCGATCGACTGAATCGCTTCTGCGGCTCCACCGGTCACGTTCTGGATCGCTTCGATCTTCTGACTGATCTCTTCCGTCGCCCGAGCAGTCTGGCGAGCGAGTTCTTTGACTTCATTCGCAACGACCGCGAACCCTTTGCCCGCTTCACCCGCACGAGCGGCTTCAATCGTGGCGTTCAGGGCGAGCAGGTTGGTCTGCTGAGCGATTGAGGTAATCACTTTGATGACCTGACCAATTTCGTTGCTCGCGACACCGAGATCTTTGATGGTCACGTTGGTTCGGTTCGCTTCTTCGACGGCCTGGGCAGTCATCATTGAAGCGTCCTGGACGTGGCGGGCAATTTCGGAAATCGAGCTGGAAAGCTCTTCGGTTGCACTGGAGACGGTCTCGACGTTTTTGGTCGCTTCTTCCGAAGCGGCGGCCACGACTTGTGACTGTCGAGCAGTCTCTTCCGTCAATGCAGCCATCGCCTTGGAGTTATCCTGCATTTCTGTTGCCGAAGCCGTCACCGCAGTGACGACACCTTTGACATTATTTTCAAAATCGTCAGCCAGCTTGACGCGTTCAGTAATCACGTCCCAGGTCACCATTGGACCGACATAATCATTGTTCTTATCAAAGATGGCGGAGACCAACAGGTCGAGAGTCTGGTCGCCGACGTTGATTTTGGCACGGTGTGGCAGGTTGTTGGGATCTCGCAGCAAGGCCCGTTGGTGTTCAGGAGCTTTGTGGAAGACGTCGATTGAGCCGCCAATGATTTTGTCTACGGGAACGGGAAGCAGTGATTCAATACTTCTTAGCGTCCGTTCTGAAGCGGGGTTCATGAACACGATTTCACAATCTTTATTGGCCAGCATCACATTAATAGGAATGTTTTCCATCATGTTCTGGATGCGGACCATCTCGTTTTCCAGACGCAGCTTTTCGGTGATCACTTCCCATGTCACCATAGGACCAATAAAGCGACCACTGTCGTCTGAAACCGGACTAACGAGCAAATCGAGAGTTTCCGGACCGACGGCGATTTGTGCCCGGTGCGGAAGATTGCGTGGGTCAGCCAGCAATGCCCGTTGATGAGCGGGGTTGTGATGGAAAATATCGATGGACTGGCCAAGCATCTGGTCGGCCTTCACAGGCAGCAGGGCTTCGATGCTTTTCAAGGTTTTGATAGAAGCGGGATTGATGTAAGTAATCTCGCAATCGAGGTTAGCCATCATCACATTGATGGGAATCTGATCGAGCATCGACTGAGCTTTTGCAGCGGCTGCCGCGCGAGTCGCTCGTTCTGTGATCAGGTCCCAGCTCTGGAAAAATCCCTGCAGCGTTCCAGCATCGTCACGAACTGGTACGATGTTGACGTCGATGATCTCGTCGTGAAGATCCAAAGTGATTTTCTGTGGAGCACGCAGGATGGCCGGGTTGACCTCCAGTTCTGGTGCGGCTTGGTAAAGTTTCGTGACTGGACTGCCAATCAAGTCCTGCGTACTGAACCCCAATACGGGAGCAAGTTTAGTAAAAAGCTCCTGACCTTTGTGATTTATATAGGTGACGGTCCCATCGACTTCGACGAAGACGAAGGAGAGTGGAGAATGTTCCACCATTCCGTAGAATTGCTCGAATTTCTGTGACGCCGTGCCTTGCTCGGTCGTGCTATTCGTTGATTGGACAGGCATCTTCCATTCCTCCTGAATGTGGTTACCGGTAGTTCCGGAATTTGAGGGGTTGTTGTGGGGGCGTTCCTGATTGGAATCGGTCTGATTTGAATAGGCGTCGGATCGTAAACCCGAAGTGCTACTGACAGAGGTACTTGTGGTGACCAATTCTTTCGATCGAGTTTCGACCGAAGCATTGATCATAATTGTTGCGATGGCTTCAAGAGCTTCTTGCCAGACAAGAGCCAGTTCCTCGGACCATGCTTCGCCCGCCATTTCTTCCATTACGACCAGTAAAGAAAGAGCAACGGGTTCATAGTCTTCTGCAGTGACTCCATAGCCTCCATGTCGGCGACCGAGTTCCTCCAGAACAGATTGTAATTTTTCAGGTTGCTCCAGCGATTTCACGACGGTCGACAATGCCTGAACCAGTTTTTTCCGTTGTTCAGGCATCTCCGCGTTTACGAATAGAGATTCGAGATGCGGGTAGTCTGTAAACAGTTTATCGTAGAATCGGTCGGCCAGTTCTCCCGCATGGGGAGCCAGCAGCTCGAATGATTCTCTTAGTAACGGAACATTCAAAGTCATGAAATCTTATCCTACTTGAAGGACGTTGCTCGGAGAGCAGGCGATAGGTCAGTTAGAAACTGAGGATGGCATCAATATTTAAAATGACAAACAGTCGATCATCCAATCGAAATACGCCAGTCGTCACGTCACGCCAACGGGCATCGAGTGTCGGTGGTACGGATTTCATCAAATCACGAGAAACATTGATCACATCGCCAACTTCATCTACCAGCAAACTGAATGGTTCGTTCTTATTTCGGATGACGACATTCATGCTTCCCTGTTCTGATTCAAACGGAGGCAGCCCGAGACGTCGTCGGAGATCGAGGGCGGTGACAATCTGACCTCGCAGATTAACGAGCCCGGCAATCTCTGCTCGAGACTTGGGAGTACGAGCGATGCTTTGCGGGTTCAGTACTTCCTGTACGGAGTTGACTGGCACGCCGAGTAATTGATTGTCGACCCAGAAAGAGACGTATTGATTCTCGTAATCGAGTTCACTGCTCATTTGCGAGTGGTCGTGTCCTCTGACCGGATTCTTTTTCACAGTAGATTGGCTCATGATGCGCGGGCTCCTGATTCGGAGATTGCGCGGGAGCGGACAATCTCTTCGATAGTGTCTATGAGTTGTTTAGCGTTGAACTTTTTCAGAAAGCGGTTGAAGCCCATTTGCTCGGCATATTGCTCGTCTGATTTTGCCGAGAGAGAAGTCATGGCGATCATTGGGATGGTCGACATGTCGGATCGACCGCGAACCCATTTCGCAAACGCAAAGCCATCCATCACAGGCATCTCGATGTCCGAAATGATGAAGTCGAACCGCTCGCCATGTTCGATCATTTCTATCGCGTTTACGGCGCTACTTTGTGTGTTGACCCGATATCCGTTGGACTCCAGCGCGGTGGTGACCAACTGGCGGAAGAAAAGAGAGTCGTCCACGACGAGAATATCCAGCTTCTTATGGTCAGTGGCTCGGTCGTACCAGTGGGGGACAATCGAGGAAATGTAATATTGGGTATCGATGATGTCGGTGGCACAATTGTTGACAATCGCCGTACCCAGCACACCTTCTCGCTGCGACTGCATACGAATGTCGAGACGCTCGTTCAGGATATCCTTGATTTCATTGACCAGCAGACCCATCGAACAATCTCCTTCGGAGAAAACGATAACGGGTTGCGGATCGGGACCTTTTTCAAGTATGTCCATTTCACTAACGGGCTGCAGCGGTAGTAAGTCACCCCGGTATTGAACGATGAGGCGGTTTCCGCTTCGTTCGATACTCTCACGCGGGAATTCTTCCAGACGCGCGACGAGCGAAAGCGGGACAGCCATCGTCGTTTGATTTCCAGGATCGAATAGTAGAAGACTGGTCGTATCGTTCGACTGGTCGAATTCGTTTTCTGCGTTGGAATGGTCCTGCGGAGATTTCTGAAGGCCGTTGAATTCGGATGCGATGCCTGCCACGTCCAGAATCATGATGACACGGCCGTCACCGAGAATCGTCGTTCCTTGATAAATGGCGACGTCTTTCAGCAGGCTGCCCATCGGTTTAACGACAATCTCTTCGGTATCGAACACCTCGGAAACAATCAGTCCCAGCTGGTTCTCTCCTACTTGCACGACCACAATGTAAATGTCGTCTTCGTCAGTAAGAGCTCGGTCCAATTCCAGCGTGTCGCTTAGATAGACCAGGGGTAGTAGACGATCTCGCAGGCGGAAAACTTCATGTTGGTGGATGCGTTCAATTTTCTGACGGTCTTCAGCTTCCAGACGGACCAGTTCCACTACTCCTAGCTGGGGAATGGCGAAGCATTCGCCGCCACTTTCGACCACGAGTGCCGAAATGATGGCGAGCGTCAGTGGGATCTTGATCCGGACAGTTGTTCCTTTGCCGAGATTTGTGGCTAGATCGACAGTTCCACCAATCTGTTCGATGGCGGTTTTGACCACGTCCATACCCACACCTCGACCAGACACGGAACTAACTTTTTCCGCCGTCGAAAATCCGGGGTGAAAGATCATCGGTAGAATTTCGCTCTGGGTCATCTTGGCCGCTTCGGCTTCGGTGACCAGTTCGTTTTGAATTGCTTTCTGCAGAACCCGATCTGTATTGATACCAGCACCATCGTCTTCGATGCTGATAATGACGTGGCCTCCTTCATGGTAGGCATTCAGATTAATCGTTCCTGTTTCCGGCTTGCCGGAATCGCGTCGAACTTCAGGCAATTCGATACCATGGTCGGCCGAATTTCGGACCATATGAGTAAGAGGATCTTTGATGGCATCCAGAACCGTTCGGTCGAGTTCGGTTTCTGATCCGGACATCTCCAGGTCAATATGACGACCTGTAATCTGACAGAGGTCGCGTACCAGGCGGGGAAGTTTACTCCACGCGTTCCCGATCGGTTGCATTCGGGTTTTCATTACTCCTTCCTGCAGGTCGGTGGTGACTCGGTTCAGGTGAGAGATGGAGTGAGAGTACTTAGACTCTTCTTCTGTCCGGGCCAGTTGCAGCAACTGGTTTCGAGTTAGTACGAGTTCTCCCACAAGGTTCATCAAGCTATCGAGAACGTCAACGTTAACCCGGATCGAGAGATCGGCGACAGACTTACGGGCGACTCCTTCCACCGGCTCAGTTTGTTCAGCAGGTTTGGGGGCGGGAGCAGGTGGAGCAACTTCGGCTTCTAAAACAGGAGGTGCTGCTGAAACGGACGCTTGGGGAGCGGGAGTGGCCGGTTCCGGTTCGGGCGCTGGGGCCATCGCTTCATCAAACGGATTAGAAAATGAATTGGCGGCCGACTCCGATTGCATGTCCATGCTCGATGTCGGAAGTTGATTCAATCCGGGAACGGCAGCTCCGGAATCTTCCACCGAGTCGGAGAGTGCGTCCAGTTCTTTGATCAGCGGATTGTAGTCGGTTGTCGACTCTTGTCCTGTGGCTTCCAGAGACTGCAGCAGTTCTTTGATGCCATCAATCCCTTTGAGCACGATCGAGATCGAAGATTCCGAGATCGGAAGTTTCTTATCCCGCATTTTGCCCAGGACATTTTCGGTCGCATGGGCCAACTCGCCGGTACGATTCAAACCAATAAAACCGCACGTTCCTTTGATCGTATGGATCGTTCGGAAAATGGAGCCAATCAAGTCGGGGTCCTCTGGATTCTGCTCGAGAGAAACAATCTCCGTATCGAGTCGAACCAGGTTCTCCCAGCTCTCCGCCAGAAACTCTTGTATGATTTCATCTTCCACTGAACTGACTTCCCTGTTCTCTGGCGGAATGTCTTATTAAGGACGGCTACAACTTAATGATCGACGAATTACTTCAGCCCAGTCTGACCGTAGCAATCGGGAGCCGCTTCCGTGGAAGCAGGTTCCATAACGAATGCACAGTCTGATTTCCGTCTCAATCGATGTGAACGACACGGGGACGTCTGCCGGTGTCCTTCACATTCAAACTCATTTCAAAAGGTGGTTTGATTCATTTCTCGCTCCGTTTTAAGAGAGAGAAAGGTGTGCAACTTTTGATCAAAAAACAGATGTTCGGGCTTAAAAACACGTCTAAGATGCA
Organism: Polystyrenella longa; assembly: GCF_007750395.1. Taxonomy (GTDB): domain Bacteria; phylum Planctomycetota; class Planctomycetia; order Planctomycetales; family Planctomycetaceae; genus Polystyrenella; species Polystyrenella longa. The sequence goes on from NZ_CP036281.1 coordinate 160,153, forward strand.
GTTTCCTTATCGACTAACGCCATCAAAAGTCTTTAAGCGACAAAGAGTATGCTTCGAATTCAGAAGCTAAAAAGAGCGGTGCCAGCTAGAGTTTGGAGAACTTTTGGGGCCGGATGAGGAGAGTTTCGGTTAATGGGTTGAATAGGCAGTTTGCGTTGTTGGGGTGAATGCCTCACCATCTTCGGGCGGGTATGCTCCGATGGAAAATACGGAATGCCAAGTTAAACAGCATGGCGTTCTTGAGCGTACAGCAAGAGGACCGGCGGCTGCCCTCATTCAGCGGGGCAGGTATATCGGAGACCGCTTAACCAGTTGATCGAGAGTGCGGTGAACTGAACGCGCATAAAAAATGCCACGGTCTCCTCCATGAAGGGTTATCTTCAGGAGGAGATCCATGGCTCATCACACACTCACTGAATAAGACGAAGAGGCGAGCATGATGGCTCTCGCTTTTTGCATTTTTTTGACAAGATAAGGGAAATTCAAAGTCAAACCGAAAAACGGTCGCCCTAACGTGTTACGAGACATAAGTTTTTGAGATAATTGGAAAACGAGAAAAACGAGTAGTTGCCCGGCGGACCTGTCCCGCGTTACCGATTCTGGTAAAATAGTTTTTCCCATTGGGCTCGGTTTCGGGGCGGGATAGAATAGATAAACAATATTCATTCGGGAGCTGTGTGAACGTCGAACCTTTCGACCGACGGCTTTGTCGAGACTTCAGAGGAGTGAATCGAATTCGCCATGGTGAATTACGAGCTGGTCGCCATTTTGCTGATGCTCATCGGACTGGTCGTTCTGATAGCCGAAATACTGATTCCCTCCGGGGGAATCATCGGGATCATTTCGTTGGCCTGTCTTGTGGGATCGTTCTGGGCTGCGTGGCAGGCCTGGTGGGAATCCAGTCCCGTTATCTTCGGGATCTATGCCTTTTCACTACTGTTTTTCATTCCTGCGACGGTTGCCGGTGCATTTTATATTCTGCCGAAAACCCCCATCGGTAAAAAAATGTTCTTCGATCCGCCCAACGAGGAAGATGTGAGGCCGTTCGTCTCAGAAGCCGAGAAGCTCCAAAAGCTGGTAGGCGAAGTCGGGAAAAGCCTGACGATGCACAACTCGGGAGGAATGGTCACCTTGGGAGGAAAGCGGTATCACTCCGAATCGGAAGGGGTCCTCCTGGAACCGGGGTTACCGATCCGCGTGATCGGATTGAAAGGGAACAGCCTGCTGGTACGGGAAATCAGCGAGCAGGAACTGCAATCGGCCGAGCAGGAACAGTCTGAGCCTTCGGAACTTCCTCAGCCAAACCACTCCTCCGTCGCAGGAACCAATGGAACATCGAATACGCTGACCGAGCCTAAGCCCCAGCCAACTTCTAAAGCCAAACCGACTCCTGAAGGAGCGGGAAGGGCTTCTGACGAACCAAATGTCGATTTTGATATTCCCTGATCCGACCCGGCCTTCGATGTTGAGACCTTGGCATTGGACAAGGTACAGTAGAACATGTCCTGATCGCACTCTGTTTCTAAGTATTGCCAATCACTCGGTTTGGTTCGAATGGCAAATAACTAACTGGTCAGATTGAACCCAAACCCGGTTCAATCGCAAGTTGAAAAAATGGCGATTGCGGAAATATATTCACCAGTCAAATCCTATCACTTCGCAGGAATACTTTCATGAAACTGAATGACTTGTTGCTGCTGGCACAAGACGAACTATGGGACGTGCTCCCTATCGTTGGTGCGATTGTCTTCATACTGTTCATTCTGGTTTTCTTCGCATTCTTCCTGCGTTTCGCTGGATTGTGGATTCAATCTAAATTCACAGGTGCTGGCATTGGGATGTACAGCCTCATCACGATGTGGATGCAGAAGGTGAACCCGAGCATCATTGTGCGATGTCGAATTATGATGGTGCAGGCCGGGCTCTCCAAAATGTACGACGTCTCGCACAAAATTCTAGCCGCTCACCATCTGGCAGGTGGGAACGTGATGAATGTAACGCGCGCGTTAATCGCTGCGGATAAAGCCAAAATTCCACTCGACTGGCCAACGGCTGCGGCCATTGACCTGGCGGGTCGAGACGTCCTCGACGCGATGAGAACGAGCGTATATCCCAAAATCATCGACTGTCCCGATCCACGACGAACTGCCGGGTCACTGGATGCGATGGCGGGTGATGGGATTCAGTTGAAAGCTCGAGCCCGTGTGACTGTGCGAACCAACATCAACCAGTTGATTGGAGGAGCGACGGAAGAAACTATTATCGCTCGCGTTGGTCAGGGGATTGTCCAGGCGATCGGTTCGACTCCTTCTTACAAGACGGTGCTTGAAAATCCAGATTCCATTTCTCACACTGTGCTCAACCAGGGGCTCGAAGCTCATACGTCGTTTGAGATTGTCTCGATTGATATTGCCGATATCGACGTGGGAGACAACATTGGTGCTCGACTGATGGCGGACCAAGCGGAAGCCGACATGCGTGTCGCTCAGGCCAAGGCGGAACAGAAACGAGCCGACGCCTTCGCTCGTGAGCAGGAAGAGATCGCTCACATCCAGGAGAACCGGGCTAAGGTCGTATTGGCCGAAGCACAGGTTCCCAAGGCGATTGCCGACGCGTTCCGGCAGAAGAAACTCGGCTTGATTGATTATCTCAATCTGAAGAACATTCAAGCTGACACGATGATGCGTAACTCCATCGCAGGCGAGTCACGTAATACTAGCAGCCGAGAAGATCACCTTGCGTAGACGAATCGACGGGAATGCTCCGTTGTCGAAAAGGTGAATCGTTTCGGAAGTCAAACTAATAAGGAAAACCAATTATGATTACCGACTTCAATTTCGGTTTGCTGGCCGTCGGGGTGGAGGAAGTGGTCACTGCGGTTTTCCTGATCATCACCTTTCTCAGCTGGGTCTTTCAGGCGATTAATTCGAAACAGCAAGAAAAGGATGAGAAAAAGGCGAAGGCTGGCCGGCCACGTGGAAAACAAAAGCAGGAACAGAAGGAGTCATTCGAAAGCGAAATCGAACGTTTCCTGAAAGAAGTGAATGATCCTAATGCTGACCGTAATGAGTCGCGTCACGATGATTCTCGCCATGAACGAGATCGTGATCGTCAACGGGTTCGCCGGGAGGATCGGGAACGCCGACCAGAACCAATGGCCAGCACGCGAACGTCTCCCTCTGCTCGCACTCTGGAAGAAGAGTTCGAAATCGAAATCATCGACGAACCGGCACCTTCGCCAGCCCAGCGACGTCGTCGTCAACGCCAACGGGAAAGGGACGAAGCGCGGAAAGCAGGCGCGGCAGCTCAAAAAGCCGAGGCGCGTCCCAAAATCAAGAAGGAGCGAAAATCGCTTCGCGATCGTGATCGGGTAGAAAAAAAACTGGGAACAGGCGTCAGCAGTCATGTCGAAGAGTATCTCGATCGTGATGCCACTGCGAATAAAGCGCATTACAGCTCTCTGGGTCAGGGAGTCTCCAGCAGCGTGACTGCTCATCTCGGAAGTATTGAAGCCACTCCCGGTCCAGACGCCTCAGAAATTCGTGCTGATAAAGTTCGGGCCCTGTTCGCAAATCAGGAAACTCTACGCCAGGCGATTCTCGTAAACGAAATACTCTCCAAACCCAAGAGTCTTCGTTGAGACGGCAGACCTCCCGTCTATCCGTTTCGGATTGGAAAAGTCTTCTAAGCATTGGCTCGTTGCGGACGAACTTAATTCGACGTTCCTTTGTTTGACACTCAGGCGACCAGCAATGTCGTGTAAATTATTTCCGTTATCGAACTGGGGAGATTTTCCCGGCGGCGGATATCCAATAATTCCCTATTTGAGAAATGGTTATGCCTGATCAGATGCGAGTCCTGTTGCTGGCTCAGCGATTCGAACTGCGCGGACGGTCTCGTTATACCATGCGGCTTTGCAATGCGTTCACGCAGAAAGACATCCAGTTTGAAGTGATCACCCCCGAAGCGCATCTGCTGAGTGCGGAAGACATCGATCGATGGCACATCTCGGAGTACCGTCATCTCGACTTGCCCATCTGGGGACGGATCGTACAGCGATTGATTGAACGCGACCTGCTCGATTCTCCTCCCGATCTCATTCACGTGCAATCTGGTTCGCTGGCGGACTTTGGACTCAATTTAGCCGACGCGTTGAACCGACCCGCCATTCTGACAATTCAAAAACATCTGATTGGGAATGAGCCGTGGCTGCGGCATGTGAATCGTTTTGACAGAGTCATCACCGTTAGCCAGGACGTGAAACGGAGCTTTCTAAAACACGTTAAATATCCCTCGAATTGCCTTGCCCGAATTCATAACGGTGTGCCGATCCCGGAACTCAATCTGGAGACTGACTTACTCAACCCGACACGTGTACCGGTTATCGGAATCGTGGGCCCGTTGGAAAAGGTCAAAGGGATCCCTTATTTTCTTGGTGCCGCGAAGCAACTGGTCGACGATAAGTATGACGTGGAGTTTATTATTGCCGGAGCAGGGCCAGAGGAAACGAACCTGCGGAGACTTACGAAAGAGTTGAACCTGACTCAGCATGTCACGTTTGCCACTAATCTGCGTGACCTGTCCGCCCCGTTGAAGGCGATCGACATTTACTGCCTTCCCTCCCTGCAACAGGGCCTGGGGACAATCATGCTGGAGGCGATGTCGATGGGGCGTTTGGTAATTGCCTCGAATGTGGGTGGGGTCGACAGTATTGTTCGAGATGGAGAAACGGGCTGGATTGTACCTGCCGCTGATAGTCAGGCGTTGGCGAAAAAATTTATCGATGCTCTCGATCATCCGGATATCTCTCGCACAATTGGTTTAGCGGGCCGTGCGTTTGTGAAGCAGAAATTTTCGGTCGAACCGATGGTCGAAAAAACGCTCTCTCTCTATCATCAGGTTGTTGAGTCCCGGGCTGATTTGCCCAGTAGCTCGAGCTGAGAATAAACCTGACTACGCTTTATTTCATTTTCCATTCTGGATGTCCCCATGCACGCTGAGATTATTGCCATTGGATCTGAACTGACTTCAGGAGCCAAGCTGGATACGAACAGTCAGTGGCTCAGTCAACGTTTGGCCGAACATGGCTTAGTCGTTCGCGCTCACCATACGGTCGCGGATGATATCGAAGAGCTGGTTCGGCTGTTACGGTCCGCTGCGGAACGTTCTTCGCTGGTGTTGATCACGGGGGGCCTGGGGCCAACATTGGACGATCTGACTCGTCAGATGATGGCTGACATGGCAGGCGTCGATCTGGAAATTAACGAGGCGGCTCTTGCTCACTTACAACATCTTTTTTCCCGCCGAAATATTACGATGCCGGAACGGAACAAGGTGCAGGCACTGTTTCCCGTCGGTAGCAAGGTTGTTCACAATCCTATCGGGACCGCGCCTGGTATCTGGATGAAGGCCGATTTTCCGCCCCATGCCGATATTGTCGCTCTACCCGGTGTGCCGGCCGAAATGAAACGCATGTTTGTGGAAGAAGTCTTACCCCATCTTCCCCAGGGGAAACGCCTGATTCGGCACGCTCGGGTGAACTGTTTCGGAAGAGGCGAGTCGACGATGGAAGAACTGCTGGGAGAATTGACGGCCCGGGGACGCGACCCGGAAGTCGGAATCACTGTTCATGAAGCGACCATCACCTTGCGGATCAATACGAGTGGAGAAACGCCGGAAGAATGCGAAATTAAAATCCAGCAGACCAAAGAATTGATTACGACTCAATTGGGATATCTCGTCTTTGGTGAAGAAGACCAGGAACTGGAACACATCGTCGTCGACCTGCTTAATGAACGACACCAAACATTTGCGACGCTTGAGTTGGGAACCGGGGGTGCTCTGGCCAACCGAATTCATGACTACATGGAGTCGCCTCGTTGTTTCGCCGGTGGGTTGATCTACCCCGATATGCAGCGGGCATTAACGGGATTGAATAACCTGGGAACAGAATCGTTCTCGGAGAATCCCTCGTTGATAGAGGTTGCCAAGGCTGCACGGGATTTGATGGAAACGGATTATCTGCTCGCCGTTTCTGACTGGGATCGGGATATGATTGAATCGGATGATATGGTGCCCGATGTTTCGATCGTGCTGATTGCAGATGGGAAAGAAGTCGAGAAGAACTTTACGCTTGGCGGTGACCCGGGGATTTATAAGGGACGTGTGAGTAAAGCAATTCTCAACCAGTTGCGATTGCATCTTCTTGGTGTGGATGCCGATTCCTGAGAATCCTCGCAGGATGTCTTAGCTCTCTTCGGCATTCAACAGCGCGAGCGTGCCGAGTCCGTAGAATGTATATTCGACATCGGCCTGGTCATCCCAATGCGCCCCGCGAAATCCCCCTGTAGGGAATTCAAGTTGAGTCTCGAAAAGGTTCCGGATTCGATCCGCTTTGAGCAGGCGGTTGGCAGGGATGTTGAGATCCTGAAGCGTTAGCAGCCCCGTAAAAGTAGAGAGCCCATCTGCAAAGGGGATCCGCGTATTCGCCTGAAACCCCCCTTCATCGCTGCGGACTTCTTTAAGAAAGTGCAGCAGGTCTTCTTCCAGTTCCTGATCCCAGGCATCGAGAATGTTGAGCATGACCACCGCAGCGGCGGTGGGGTTCGTTCCACTTCGTTTCATGGGGGCGATTTCAACGAACCCACCATCTTCACGTTGTCGGTCGTACAAGAATTGAATCAAAGCATTTGGTCGTGGAACGGACTGACCGAGGAATTGATAACAGAGAGCAGTCAGAAAAGATTGATATGTACTTCCAGCTGCGCCCTGGTCGGACTTGGCATAGCCACCATCTTCGCGACGGAATGATTCCAATCGGTCCATCAACTGCGGAACGAGGTCGGCCGAGAAGGCGGAAGTCAGATCGACGCCGGTCGTGACTTGTAACATCAATGCGGAATTCAACCAGCTGATCAGGTCGACTACGTTCAGACGAAGCGGTTGATGTTCCTGTAAAAACGGGATCGTCCGTTCGGCGATTTCGGGAGTCAGTTGGGAGACTAAAGTCAGTCCCCTTAGAGCAAAGCTCGTGTAATAGAGATCCGAATCACCATCGCGACCTTTAAAACCACCATCTTCTTGTTGTTGTGCCTGAATGAAACGGGCGTGCCGGATACATCGTTCCTCGTCCCATTCGCGCAGACCGAAACTCAGTCGAGTGGCGAGTTGAATCAGATAAGGCTCGGCAGTCATCGGAGGGCTCAGGCAGTCGTTGGCAAACAGGAATGTAGATACGGAGAAAGAAGAGGGGGTGCCGTTGTAATTGGGGCCGTCGAGGATAGCAGGCCAGAAAAACAAACAACAGGGTTCGTTGAACGATATTGGAATAGAGTAAGTCATCCCCGGTAATTATTCGGGTTGCTGGTCTTCAATCTCTTTTGATTCGTCCGATTCCGGTTTGGTGTCGACTTCGGCCGACGCTGGAGTCGCGCGAATCGTGAAATCATTGAATTTGAATTCGATCCGTTTTCGATCTGGGTTCAGGTCAATCGTGTATTTGTCATTGGCGGCCAGCGTTTGGTGTTCAAAGAGAGTCTTACCAGTACGGCGATCAAGAACTGCAGTGTTTAAAGTCTGAGACGACCTCAGTGGGTTGAGATTTTCTTTGGTCTTGATGGTGAGAAGGATTATGGGAAGGTCAGGGATCTGGTGACTATAGAACATCCCCTCTTCAAAATCACGTTGCCACTCCAACGATTTTTTACGACGGTTGACGGCAAAACATTGTGCATTCACGAGGAAAGGAGGGTGTAACTGATCGGAGTTGTAAGAGTAAGAAAAATTCCGCTCGTTGGCTTGTTCTTTTTCAACGAGAACGAGGTACTGATCTTCGGCGGCGATCAGTCGGATCTGTTTCAGCTGGGCGGTTGGATTGACTTTTAAATCAACAATCTTCTTACCGGACGTCAAATCGATCATGTGGAACTGCCCCTCTTGATCAAGTACAGCCAACCGATCCCCTTCTTCGTCCCGCACGACATCAAGGGCTGCGTCTCCCGGGAACGTGTATTCCCAGGAAATTTCCCCTGTTTCGATCGATAGAGAATAAATCCGTCGATTTCCCGCCTGTCTACCTGAGATAACACATTGATTCGCCATAATGGCGATCGGTTGCTCACCTGATCCCGGCTTAATTGTGTTAATGATTTCTCCCGTGATCGCATTCAGAGCGGTCAGTTCACGCTCCATCCGCGGATCGGAAGAGAGCAGGCCAATGATCGAATCTTTTCCGAAGATTAACGCTGAATCAGAAACATGTTTGACTTGCCAGAGGACTTTGCCGGTATTCACATCGGCCGAGTAAAGAGTGTCGCCGATGCGGTAGTAGATACGGTCTTCAATGACGGGACCCGCAAACGGAACGGGGACATCATACCACGGGGTAAGTTTATTAAGACCTGTAGAAATAGAAGCGTCCAGAGACTCAATGAGAGATCGGCTCCAGAGCATGATCGGTGTCTCATCGGGGCCGCGACTTTTCCAGACGCTCAAGTCGCCATCCAGGAGTACTAATAAAAAGGGTCCGCTGGAAAATACGGATGTTCGGTCTCGTCCGACTCCCTGGATGGAATGTTGTGGAAAGGGGAAAATCCACTTTGGTTCCTGAGAACGAGTTTCGACTTCTAATCGATGCAGGGATGCATTCCAATAGTATCGATAAGAAGTAAAAGGACCGGAATTGTCGATGTAATGAGTAAGTTCTGTTCGCAATACATTCGGGAGATTCGAATTGGTCTGATATTGCTGAATGTCAAACAGGTCGACGCTTTCGAAGACGCGACTAATTGTATGGCCTGGCTCCAACTCTTCTTTCTGTGCCCGGGCGAAGTCGATACCGGATTGGTCGCCGTGAACAGTCAACGATTTAAAGTGTGTCGCAATGACATCCAGCCAGGCGAGTGCCAGTTGCGGTTCGTTCTTTTCCCGTAGATGTTCGTAATACTGATAAGCCCATTCGGCTCCCTGTTCCGGGTCGTTCAGGGCGAGTTCTTGCAGGTAGAAATTTCGTTGAAATTCATATCTCGCCTGCTGGCGGTCACGAAGCGCGGATTTTTCCTCCTCGGCCAGTTCCTTCAATTCCTGATTAAACTGCGACACCAACCGTCGCTGGAGAAAAACAGACGCGGGCAAGTCACGCAGTATCTGTTCCAACTGAGAAAGTCCTTCCTGGTCATCTTCAAGAAGGCTCTCGACCAACTGTTCAATCTTCTGCTGAACAGTTTGCTTCTCGGAATCGTCGAGCTGGGTATACCAGTCGGTCATTTGAGAGCGGAACCAGAGCGTCGGCGTTAGAGAGGCCTTCTCCAATTTGACTAAGGGAAGTCGGCTGGATTCACTGGAATGAATGAATGCCAGGGCAGCGTCGAATGCGCGTAGATATTCTTCGCGTTGGACGTAACGATCGACGATCAGCTTCAGTACGGAGAAAGAATCGTCCGTAGTGGAGATCAACGAGAGTAACTCTTCAATGGCGGGGTCGGCCTGATCCGGATCATACTGAACGTCCTCTTTCAACAGGCGAATCAACAGTTGTCGAGCTGATTGAGAGTCATGCTTAGTATTCAATTGTCTTAATGCTTCGCGCCCGGCGGCCATCTCGCCCGATAACAGTAGTTCGTGTGCCTGCTGATAGAGCGCTTCTTCCGACTGTGGTTGTGATTCCAAAACGGCATCGATTTGCTGTTTTGCGGTTGCTGCTGTGGGAAAGCTGACGAGGAATTCCTCGCTCTGACAATAGAGCTGACCTTCGCTCGCCAGGAGGACACCGCGTGCCTGGAGTGGTTTCAGAACATATTGAGATCGGGTGCGCCCGTTTTCAGTTTCCAGGCTGAGAATCAGTCCCGAACTGAGAGGGACATGTATGAGTTGATTGGCTAACAGGGGACGCCCAGAAGGAGTTTTGTCGAGCTTACTTTTCCAGACTGTTTCCCCCGTAACCAAATGGATAGATTCCACCGAGTTTCGATTAAGAACAAGCAAACGATGATTCTCGATGCCGATTAACGTGACCAAATCTTTTTGTTCCCGTGTCCAGTTTTGTTCGCCCGTCGCGACATTGATGCAGAAGAAGACTGAACTGTCAGGCGGAGCCATTGCCACATGGCCGTCGCCCGCGATCGGAATTGCTTCGCCGCCCGGGTGGTTCATCTCGGTAGGAAGGAGGATCTCATCGGCATCACTAGGGGCGGAAGAGCGGTCAAGAGGGCGGAAGCGTGCGGAAAAACTTGGGTATTTTGTTTTCCAAATCCACCGTTCTTCAGTCAGGTCATAGGCGAATAATAAACCATTGCCAGTCGGACAAAGCAGGACTTGATCAAGCAAGGCGGGAGAAAGCTCGTAGTTACTAAGCAACAGCTCTTGGACTTCGAGTGGAGATAACTGCTGGAGAGGTTGCTGACGAATCAGGTGGCCACTGTCTGCATCGAGGGTAAGCAACAACAACTCTGAACCACTGATGGCCAACGTGTAAAGTTTGTCTTCTAAACAGAGCGGCGCACCGAGAAAGAAATAACCGGCGAGTGGTAAAACTTGAAACTGTCTGGTCCCACCGATCTCCCATTGAACTTTTCCCGAGCTCGCTTCCAATGCATACAGGCGGTTGAACCTCTCGACTTGCTGGGTCCCTCCGAAGATCACAACGCGCTGATTCGGCTCCTCCTCTGGGATTACCTTGTCCAGCGCGAAGACTTGCCGTCCGTTGCTGCTGAGCGACTGACTGCGGGCATTGGTCCACAGTTTGGAACGCAGCAAGTTTTCCATCGTGGTTCGATTATTGGCCAATACTTGTTCGCTGGGGTGAGCTTGATTCAGAACCCAACGTTCGAATTCGAGATCAAGTTGCACATCGCGCCAGGCAAGTTTGCCGGTGGCTTGTTCGCGTGCTTCGACTCCCGCGAGGGTTCGCATGATGAGCAATGGCCCGATTTTCAAAGGTTCGTTGACGGGGATCAGCTCTTGCTCCTGAGACTCGGTGGTGCGAATCAGGCTGCGAATGATCTGTCGTGCGGGAGCAAGTTCATCCATTCTCGCTTCAAAAGCGGCGGCCAGTAAATCGGTTTGCCAAAGGGGTTCTCCCCGGGGTTGCGCGGTCGCCACCACATTTCGAGAGAGATTTCCCCGGTTGTGCGACCAGTCTTTCAGCTCTTCGGTGCTGCTGTTGGAGGCGTCTGTCTTCGTCGGTTTCAGTATCTCCTCGGAAAGCTGGGTCACCGGGATCGATTCCCCACCGAAGGTGATCTGGGCCTCCGGGAAATCCGTTTTGATTTGCTCGAGGATCGATTTGGCTCTCGCGTGCTCCCCTGTTTCCAGATAAGCCCAGGCAAGTCGAAATTGCACACGGGTTCTTTCCGTTGTCTTCAGCTGGCTGGAGTTGGCCCGTTCGTAATATCGAATGGCCGAGGGAAAGTTAAAGCGATCGAAATGTTGATTCCCCAATTGAAGGGCGGCTTGGCGCCCGCTGGCAGTCTGTGGATACAGGCGAACAAGCTCTTCGAGCAGGGCCAGTTTGCGAGTGGGGTTAGGCTCATTCTCGTATTGAAGGTACGCCGCCTCGGCAGCAGTACCCAACTGCAGTTCGTAAACCCGTCTTGCCTCCGTCGGGAGGTCGTTCAAGATTTGGAGAGCAATATTTTTGAGCGACAGCGGTTGGACTTGGGTGAATTGAGGGAACTGCTTGGAATCGAGTAATAGATCGGTATCCAGTTCCAGAATAGACTGCACAATTTCAAACCCGTTCGCGTAGTCTTTCGCTTCAAAGGCCTGCAGGCCGGTGTCCAGTTTTCGGATCAACTCCTGCTGCTCGCCAATACCCCGTTGTACTTCCGAGGGAGGGGCGGGGTTGATTTCGGGTAGCTGAGCGAGCAGGGAATTTCCTGTTTGACAGCCGGGAATCTCCAGAAATTGAGCTCTGGCCCAGAGGCTGGCCAAACCGAGCAAAAAGAGGAACATCCAGTACGTGTGAACTCGTATCGGGCGCATGTTCTTCAATTCTGAGAGTTCCGGAGGTAAAGGAAAAAAGGAGGCGATCTGGAAGGTGTCCTCCTGCCGGGACGTCATTTTGCGGCGGGAGCGCAGTTCTAGGTTGGAGTTTCATTATAGGTCCCGCTCCAAGAGAGCAGAAGCGGCAAATAAGAGGATCCATACCCTAAATTACGGTCTCGGAGCAGGTTTCGGCGTGGAATGACATGGCGATACTGACGGTTAATTCACGAGAACGTCCGAAAACCAGTCCTATTAAGTCGGCTTTTTCTATGGTAGGGTGCTGTTCGGGCCTTACAATGGTAGCATGCGAACGAAAAGGCCCGGTTCTAAACAAAGGTCCAGACGGCTTGAACTCTTTGCTCACATAGATTTACGACCCTGAGACAGGTATATGCCCGATATCGAGGAACTCGAACAACGACTCATTGAAGGAGATCGTGCTGCGCTGGCGGAGCTGTTTCAAGTGCATTACGAGCGTTTGTGGCGCATTGTGCATTTTCGGCTCGACCCGCGAATGCATGGACGAATCGATGCGGACGACGTTCTGCAGGACGCCTTTATCGACGCCGAGAAACGGATCACTACCGTTCTTCACGAATCGCCCGGTTCCGTCTTTATCTGGCTTCGTTTGATTGTGAATCAGACGCTGACGGACTTACATCGCAAGCATCTGATGGCTCAGAAGCGGTCTGCCAAAAAAGAGATCCGGGTCAATCACCAGAAGTACAGCAGTGAATCGACCTCTTTCGCCCTGTCATTTCATCTGTTAGGGCATCTGACTTCGCCCAGCCAAGCGGTTTTGAGGACTGAAATCTCAGAGAATCTGGAAGCAGCCCTCTCCAGTTTAAGTGAGATCGACCGGGAAGTCCTCGCTTTGCGGCATTTCGAGGAGCTGACCAACTCGGAAACTGCCCAGATTCTAAATTTGACGCCTCAGGCGGCCTCGGTTCGATATATCCGGGCAATTAAACATCTGAAACATGTTTTAACCGCAATTCCCGGGTTGATGCCGGAAGATGCCTGACGTATTGAGATTGGTCGTTCCGCTGTTTGTTATTTCACGGATGTGCGAAAGACAGGTTTCTGTCCTGACGTACGTGCGGTTGACGACCCTTCGGGTAAAAATCGAAGAGGAACAGCAATCGGGCCTCTCTTCTGCTGGTCGTCACGATGTATAATCGTATTGACGTAATAAGATAGCGCGCCTCATTCACTCTGTTTCTCTCGTGCGAATCAGAGAGTCTGAAATGAGCGAAGCGATAAGTGCTTACCAGATGAAGGTGTACGGTGTGCCTGACCAGTCGCCAGCCGATGAACCTCAGACCAGGGATCTTCTCGAGATCCTGTTGACCCAGTATCTGGAAGAGTTGCGTAAAGGAACTCTTCCAGCGATAGATGTGTACGTAAAAAGGTACCCTCATCTGGCGGAAGAAATCAATGAGGTATTTCCAATTGCCGCCAGCATGGAGCAGTGGAAATCGACCAAAGATATGGATGTGGCTCAACGCGAGCAGCAACGTCCGATCAAAATCGAAAAGATTGGACCTTATCAGATCGTTCGTGAAATTGGACGGGGGGGCATGGGGGTCGTCTTTGAGGCGGTCAATGAACAGTCTGGTCATCGAGTTGCTTTAAAACTATTGCTGACAGGATTCGCTCACGCGAAGAAATGGCGAGAACGGTTTCAGACCGAAGCCCGTCTGGCTGCCCGCTTGCAGCACACAAACATTGTATCCGTCCTCGACTTTGGCGAGTCCGATGGAAGTTGTTATTACGCAATGCAGCTTGTCGAAGGGATGAGCCTGCACTGGTTGATCAAAAGACTGCGGGAACCGATGGGTCTCGTTACGGCGACCGAAATAATGGAGTCGTTCCAGAACGGGGACGAGCTTAAACCAGACACCGATCAAGAACGGACCGCACCGGTTGACGAGTCTCGCTGCCTGAAACGAAACGCCTGGAAGCAAATTGGCAAGATCGGTATTCAGGTTGCTAAAGCACTTCAACATGCCCATCAAGCTGAGACATTGCATCGCGATATCAAACCTTCGAACCTGCTGCTTGATCCACGTGGCAACATTCGGATCACCGACTTTGGGCTGGCCCAGCAGATAGAAGAACAGACCGAGATTCAATCGGCGATTGTCGCGGGTACACTTCGCTACATGGCACCCGAATGCCTGCATGGCGTCTCCGACGAACGGAGTGATATTTATTCCTTCGGGGCGACGTTGTACGAACTGACGACTTTGCACAAAATGATTCCGGGAGACAATCCGGAAGATGTCATTCATGGCATTCAGGCCAGAGCGATTGCTCCTCCCCGATCGGTAAACCCGGAAATTCCGCGTCCTTTGGAAGCGATCATCGACAAAGCGACTCAGCTACTTCCAGAAGATCGTTATCAGACGGCACGGCACATTAAACGGGACATTGCCCGTTTCCTTCGGAATCAACCTGTCGAAGCACCACCGCTCCAGAATACTACTTCTTTTCGCAATTTGTTTTCGCTTAAAAAGTAGTGCCGCGCTGTTCGGCTGCGAATCACGCTTTATTCTCTCCCAGCGATGGTTCAGACTAGAGGAATTCCGGTCCCTCCTGCACAATAGGACTGCCGTCCTCCAAGGGGACGGTAAGGCCTGCCGACTGTCAACGGCGATGTACGCCCGAACGCTCTCTTCCGGCCCGTTCAGGTTCAGGGGCACCGAGTCCTGTTTTTTAGACGGAACTACATGCTTAAAAGGGAATGATGACCAACAGGATGGAAACGGAATCGCATACAGAATCATTACGGGAAATCATCGAAGAGTACTGGGGGTACGATGAATTTCGGCCTCTGCAGGAAGCGGCGATGGTCTCGGTGATGGCTGCGCGCGATTCGCTCGTCGTTCTTCCAACAGGGGGCGGAAAATCGCTCTGCTATCAGGTCCCGGCGATGGCGATGGAAGGGTTGGCAGTCGTGGTCAGCCCTTTGATCTCGTTGATGAAGGACCAGGTCGATGCGCTCAAAGCATGTGGCATTCCCGCGGCTTATCTGAACAGCACGCTCAGTTGGGATGAATCTCGCGAAGTGTTCGACGAAATGCAGGCCGGTACACTCAAACTGTTGTACGTCGCCCCCGAACGTTTAATGAACAGTTACCTGCTCGAAAAGCTGGTGCAGGCTAAGGTCTCGTTTATCGCGATTGATGAAGCGCACTGCGTTAGTATGTGGGGGCATGACTTCCGACCGCATTATCGAGAACTGAAACAGATCCGTGAGATCTTCCCGAACATTTCAATACACGGATATACAGCGACCGCCACCGAGCAGGTCCGGGAAGACATTGCCAATCAGCTTCAGTTGATCGAACCCGAAATCCTGGTAGGTCCGTTCGACCGACCGAACCTTTCGTATTCAGTAGAGCAGATCAATGACCGTCTGCAACAGATTCGTGCAGTGGTTGAACGACACCCGGATGAATCTGGAATCGTGTACTGTATCTCGCGGAAAGAAGTCGAAAACGTCAGCAATGCTCTGAATGAAATGGGGTATCGCGCACTCCCATATCACGCCGGTTTGCCGGATGATGATCGCAGCGGGAATCAGGAATCCTTCATTCAGGACCGGACCGATATCATTGTCGCGACGATTGCCTTTGGCATGGGGGTCGATAAACCGAATGTACGGTATGTGATTCACTCCGGCCTTCCCAAGTCTATCGAGAACTATCAACAGGAAAGTGGTCGCGCGGGTCGTGATGGTCTGGAAGCGGAATGCTGCCTCTTCTATTCCGAAGCGGACCTGTATTCTTGGGAACGGATTTTAAGTGATCAACCGGAAGCCGTTAATCAGGCTTCGATGAATTCTATCCGGGCGATGTTGGGGTACTGTCATGCCTACGTCTGTCGGCATCAGCAACTCGTCGCACACTTTGGACAGTCGCTGGAAGAAACATGCGGACACGGGTGCGATGTCTGTCGGGGGGATTATGAACTGGTTAAAGATTCCCTCGTCGTCTCACAAAAGATACTCTCCTCCGTATACCGTCAGGATCAACGTTTCGGAACCAGTTATACTGCTTCGGTTTTAAAGGGTTCCCGGGATAAAAAAGTGCTCGGAAATCAACATGATCAGCTAAGCACTTACGGACTTCTCAAAAAAGAGAGCCTGGCGACTATCCGTAACTGGATTAATCAACTGGTGGCTCAGCACTACCTGCAAAAAGCAGGAGAGTATCAACTTCTTCGTCTCACCGAGATCGGTTGGGAAGTGATGAAAGGAGATCGCGAACCCAAATTGATTCAACCCCGCATCGAAAGCAAATCAGAGCGAGCAAGTCGACGATCGCAGGAAGTACAGGGGGATGCCTGGGCAGGTGTTGACCAGGATCTCTTCCAGGAACTGCGACAGCTTCGGCTGGAAACGGCCGAGGATCGGCAGCTGAAACCGTACATGGTCTTTAGTGATGAGACTCTGCGTGGTTTGGCCCGGTTGCGTCCGTCGTCGATGGACAACCTCTTACAGGTCAAAGGAGTCGGTCAGAAAAAGTCGGAAGATTATGGCCAGCGATTTCTGGATGCAATTTCCGCCTATTGCGATTCGAACGATCTGGAACAGGATGTCGATACAAGAACCCGAGTACGACGTCCCAAAGCGAAAGCGAAGTCGTCCGAACTGAATAAACTAGTGAAGACCGCCTTCGATCTGTTTGCGGACGGAAAAACGACCTTCCAGATTGCGGAAGAGCTGGATCGATCAGTTACGACCGTGAATGGCTACCTGTCCCGATATATCCAACATCACCAGCTGACCGACGCGACACCCTGGGTAGACGAAGAGGTGACCCGTCGAATTGAAACGGTTGTCGATGAAGTTGGTGCCGAGCGGCTCAAGCCAATTTTCGAAGAGTTAAAGCAAGAAGTCTCCTACGATCAGATTCGGATCGTGGTCGAATGTCGACTTCAGCGAGAACAAAAGCGTACTGAATGACTCCTTGTTGAGGTAAACACATCTATCTCGGGTGTGTCCGACGCTTTATATGGGTGCAATACTAAAGTACGCAGTAAGTTGGACAGGCAGCAGAAGTTAAATAGACTTCCGTAATTAAAGTTACCATTGAAGGAATTGACATAATGATACCACGACAGCTTGAACCGGAAGTGATGGACGAGTCAGGTGAGGCACAGGAATACAATCAGATGGATCATCGGGAGGTGAACGAGCTATTCGTGACGGACCTCGCTTGGGAAGTGACTCAATACGATCTGACCGGCGTTTTGCAGGTTCTGGATGTCGGCACGGGTACTGCCTTAATTCCGATCGAGATTTGCCGGCAGTCGAAAGAGCCTCACCAGATCATTGGAATCGATCTTTCGAAAGAGATGTTGAAACTGGGCGAGCAAAACGTCGAAGAGGCAAAGCTCTCGGAGCAGATTTCCCTGAAATCGATTGATGCCAAACAAATCCCAGAGGATCTCGGTCCGTTCGACGTAGTGATCTCCAATAGCATCGTGCATCACATTCCGGAGCCTGCCGATGTCTTTCGGGAAATGGTGCGTGTATTAAAACCGGGGGGACTGTTGTTCATACGCGACCTGATGCGACCCGAGAGTGAAGACGAACTGATGAAGCTGGTCGAAGAGTATGCGGGCGAAGAATCGTTCTATGCACAAAAGCTGCTCGCGAATTCGTTGCACGCGGCTTTGACACTAGAGGAAGTCAACGAGCTCGCCGAGGAAGCCGGCATAGATCGGTTCAGCCTGAACGCGACCTCCGATCGACATTGGACTCTCAGCGGCTCTAAAGCCGCTGAATGATCCCGTCAATGAAGATTTTATTCCGTAGATTTACATTGAGTTTGCACGGGCGACGGCGGTGTCGATTCGCTTGAGAACATTCTCCTTGCCGACCAGCAGCAGGCAGTCATACAGACCTGGCCCAACCGGGCTGCCTGTCGTCGAGATACGCAGGCCATGAATCAATAGACCGCCGGAGACTTCTTTCTCTTCGCAAAGTCCTTTGAGTAACGCTTCGAGTTGTTCCGCATTGAATTCGTCGAGCGCGGCAACTCGTTCCCGATAAGTCGTCAGCAACTCGGGGACACCTTCTTTGGCGACTCGTTTTTTGAAGTCTTTTTCGCTGTATTCGATCTCATCCTGGAAGAAGTAAGCGACGTCCAAAATGTCCGCGAACAGTTTCAATCGGTCGCCGAGGGATTCGACTACTTGGCCGACAAAGGCTCGTTTGGAAACGGCTTCGGCTTCATTGAGAATGCCTGCTTTCAATAGATAGGGGAGACAGCCATCAATCTTCTCGTCGAGGCTTAGCTCACCCATCCAGTGGCCTTGAAAACTGAACAGTTTGTCCGGGTCGAGGCCGGCCGGGTTTTTAACGACACGATCTAATGTGAAGTTCTTGACGACCGTGTCGAGCGACAGAATTTCTGTTTTGTCATCCAATGACCAACCGGTTCGGGATAGCGAGTTCAACACGGCAGCGGGCAAGTAGCCAATTCGCTCGTAGTACTCGACCATCACTGGGTTCAATGTTTCGGAATCGCCAAGACCGATGAGCGGAAATACCTGATCGGCCCGGTCAAACATCTTTTTGAAGTTTGGATTGTTTTTGTATTTGCTGAGATCGCGTTTGCTCAGTTTCTTGGTCGTGCCGGGGGCCGTCACAAATGGGATATGTGCGAATGTGGGAAGCGTATTTCCCAGCGCCTGATGCAGCAGAACCTGCGTCGGTGTGTTCGATAGATGCTCTTCGGCACGAATCACGTGGGTGATGTTCATACTGGCATCGTCGACGACCGTCGCGAAGTTGTACAGACAGGAACCGTCCGTTCGTTGAATCACGGGATCGGATATCAGTCCGGCGTCCCACTCGACGTGACCGCGGACTTCGTCGTTGATTTCAACTTTCTGATCCCGAGGAATCAGAAACCGAACGACGGAAGGGCGCCCTTCGTCTTCGTACTGCTTTCGTGTTTCTTCGGTTAGTTCGAGCGAGCGACGAATGTTGATGTATTGCTTCTTTTCTTTCTGAGCCTCTTCCCGGTCTGCCTTAATTTGTTCGGGAGTATCGTAATCGTGATACGCCTTTCCTTCGGCCAGCAGCTTTTCGACGCCGGCTTTATAGAGGTCGTCCCGTTCCGATTGGAAGTAGGGCCCGTGGGGTCCGCCGACTTCCGGTCCTTCATCCCAATCAAGTCCCAGCCATTTGAAGGCCTGGAGAATGGGGCCGAGAGCTTCCTCGACGTTTCGCTCCCGGTCGGTATCATCGACGCGGAGAATAAAGACGCCATTGTTGTGCCGCGCCCACAGCCAGTTGAACAGGGCCGTGCGCATCCCCCCGATGTGCATATATCCGGTCGGGCTGGGGGCAAATCGGGTACGAACGGTGGTCATGGGGGGCAACTTTTCGATTGATGAAAAAAGGAGGACATCTGGTCCGGGGGCCTGAAATGGGGTCCGTGATTTTAGGTGAGGCTGCAGCGTCTGGTCAAGGAATGCCTTTCCCCCCTTGGTTCCCAGTCTTTTTCCGTTCGTAAAAACGAAACTGCATCATAAATCGCCGGATCCACTGTTGCATCTTGTCGGAGTGGAGTTAACGATAGAGGGCAATCCGAATTCTGCCGAGATAACGCTTCGGCTTCAGCCTGTTTAAGAAAGTTGTGAGTATGCCCACCCGTTTAATCTGCGCTTTGTCTGCCTTGCTGCTGTGCGGAAGTCTGGGAAGTCCTGTCCTTCCCGCCGCCGAAGAAGAGACCTACGACCCCAATACCACCCAGGCCCAGCCCGGTTTTGTGAAACAGGAGTTCATCTATGTCACTCCCGAGCATCCGCAATGTCACGCGTCGACGCTCGCGGAAACTTCCAGCGGTCTCGTTGCTGCCTGGTTCGGGGGAACGCACGAAAAGAATCCCGATGTTGGTATCTGGTTCTCTCGCCATCTCAATGATGAATGGACGAAGCCGGTCGAACTGTACAACGGTGTTCAGGCGGATGGAACACGCCACCCCACCTGGAACCCCGTTCTACATCAGGTCGCTGATGGTCCCCTGATTCTGTTTTACAAAGTCGGCCCCGACCCCCGTACCTGGTGGGGCATGATGGCCAAAAGCTACGATGACGGTCAAACTTGGGGTGATCCTGTGCGTCTGCCGGATGAAATTCCGGGACCAATTAAAAACAAACCTTTCGTCACCAAAGAGGGAACGTTGCTCTCTCCTACCAGTACCGAGAACGAAGGCTGGCGAGTCCAGATCGACTGGACCAAAGACGAAGGCCGCAGTTGGCACTCAACTGGTCCATTGAATGACGGTGAAGAAATTGGAGCCATTCAGCCTTCAATCGTTCAGTATGGTGACCGATTGCAGATTCTCTGTCGTAGCCGTCAGGGAAAAATCGCCGAAGCCTGGTCCGACGACAATGGCCGGACCTGGGGCGAAATGACCTTGAGCGAAATGCCTAACAACAACAGCGGAACAGACGCCGTCAATATGAAGCAGGGAGGCGTCATCCTCATCTACAACCACGTTGGTGGCAAACGAGATCGCTCTCCGCTCAATATCGCTGTAACGGAAAATGGGAAAGATTGGCAGGCCGGGCTGGTTCTCGAATCAAATCCGGGCGAGTATTCCTATCCAGCAATTATCCAGACCAGCGACGGAATGATTCACGCGACTTACACTTTCAAACGACGTCGCGTGAAACATGTCGTCATCGATCCGACCAAGCTCGAATTGAAGCCGATCGTCGATGGTGTCTGGCCCGAATAAAGGGCGAGATTCCGAAATCGAGCTATTACCAGAACAGATATCGAAAGAGTTTTTTCCGAGTGGAAAAGGCTCTTTTTTCTTTTTGTAGTCCGCGCAAATTGCCTCTGTTAAAAATATCAGAATCGGGATAGCACGAAATGGGAAGATTTGTCAGAATGCCGCCCGCTCCAATTTGGCTGTGAGCTCTCTCAGTCCGATGAAAATAACAGAGATTTCAGCAAGGTGATCAGGATGATCAAACCGGCTTGTTTTCCTCTTTAATTCTGATTTTTATCACGATTAATACGCTTAAAAACGACTTCGCAGGGTGATTGAACCATGGATGGATATGGTGTACAGGAAGATCAGGCTTACCAGGATAATCAAGGCTTCCAGCCGGAACAGGGTGGACAGCATGAGCAGGGGGCTCAGGAAGAACAGGTCGTCGCCGGCAAGCGACGTCTGGGGCGCGGATTAAGCGCGCTGCTGGGCGGAAAAAGTCAGGAAGGCGAACGGATTGTCGAAGGAGAAGAACATTTCCAGGCAAGCAATTCAGAAGACAAAAATCACATCGCCGTCGAACTGATCGAACGCAATCCGTCTCAACCCCGAAAACAATTCAGCGAACTTGCGTTAAATGATCTTGCCCAGAGCATCAAAATGCATGGTCTGCTGCAACCAGTCCTCGTGAGATCACATGAAGGACGTTACCAGCTGATCGCGGGTGAACGCCGCTGGCTGGCCGCCAAACAGGCCGGCCTGACCAGCATTCCCTGCCGCGTGCTGGAGCTTTCCGATCAATACGTGGCCGAAGCGGCTCTCGAAGAGAACCTCAAACGAGAAGACTTGAACGCCCTTGAAAAAGGGGAAGCGTTCAAGGAGATGCTCGAAAAATTCTCGTTGCGGGTTGAAGATCTTGCTACCCGCATGAGTATGGACCGATCGACTGTAACGAACCTGATTCGCTTGCTCGAATTGAGCGAGCCGGTCAAAGAAGAACTGCGAAACGATCGCATTACCAACGGACACGCGCGTGCACTCCTGGCCGTCACAGACCATGAAGCCCAAGTGAATATCTGCCAGCAGATCATCAATGACAAAGTCTCTGTTCGCAAAACCGAGAAGTTAGTCAAAGACTGGCAGAAGCAGGGGGATGAAGGTGCCGAAGTTATTCAGTTCCCCGGAAATGAAAAACAGGACAAAAAACAACCTCCCGAAATGAACAACCACATCGCCTCGTTGCAGGAGCAGTTGCGACAGGTGTTAGGGTCACAGGTTGAAATCAAACTGAAAACGAATGACACCGGTAACATCGTCATTCCCTTCAACTCGAATGAAGACTTCGAACGGATCTTGAATATCGTTCGAAATGCCGCCTAGTCTTGTCCAGGATAAGAGTGATGCCGCGCCGTTATGACTTCGATGTGCGTCGTTGAAATGGATAGAACCAGCTCCCGTACGGTTTCACTAGTGCGGGGAGTGGTTCGTCATACCGAACCGGGTTCACCAGCTCCCAGGCGTAACATCCCTTGAGCACTTCCGCAGGAACCTGGGCCCGGGGTGCATCGTCCTCTACCGTCGGACGAATGTGGACCAGTTCTACTTCACCCACGACGGCCGCGTGGGGCAGTTCGCTTAATGTCAGTTCATGTTCTCGCGTCCGCTGCTGCGAGTAATCTGTCTGAGCATGCGCCTTCGAAGCATAGAGATAGAGTTTGCCTCGATATTCTGTTCCCAGCTCCGCACCTCAATTGTTTTAATGCCACGCAGGATGAGCTCGATCCACGGATATTGAATACCGAGCGCCGGACGTTCAAGATCGACGTCTGCGGGAAGTAGACTGCTTAAAGGTTTGTTTGAAGCGGGCAGACTCATAATGATGCCAGAGAGGAACGAACGGAGAGTCGGAGGGATCTTCTGGGGTGAAGTTCTCCACGGAGTTGCTTAATTCTGAGGTAGGTATATGTGCTCTATCTTGTGCTCGACTTCATCGTCCACCTTTAACTGCCAAGTGAATATGAGGGTGCCACGGTTAGCTCAACTAACCGTGCCAATGTGTGTTCTCTTATCCTTAGAGGATTTAAGGGTAATCGGAAAGAATCCGGTACCAGTTCCGTGCAATAATTTAAAACAGTCGATTGACTGCGTTAACGTCTCTCACCCGACTAGACGAGCTAACCGGGGCACCCGGTTTTTCGTAATCGTTCGTTTGTTTCAGGGTTTATTTAAGTGAAGGATAGTGACCCCCAGACGAAATGCTGCTTGAAATTACTTAACCCTTCGTCTGTACTTTCGCTTCCCAACCATAGTCGACGTAGTGATGTTCGAAGGTGCCATCGGTGTGAATGTCGACGACTCCAAAACCTTCTTGTACTTCAAAGCCACTATCTATATTCGGACCGTACCACCAGCCACCACAGACAGCTCCGTCGCAAATGTAAGTGACGTTTCCGCGTTCGATGCGGTCGATTTCATGCAAGTGACCGGAGAGGGCGAGCTTCACATTATGGTTGTGGAAGAGGCGACCCATTTCCAGGCTGTTGGAGAACATTCCCGGGCCGCCGGAGATATAAAAGTCTTCCCCCAGTAGTTCCGGTTGTTTACGCATGCTGGTCACTGTGAGCACCGGTATATGAGTAACGACAACCGCAGGCGTTTCTTTCGGTTTGGCGGCGAGGTCGGACTGCAACCAGGCCATCTGTTCTTCATCAAGTCCCGCCGTGTATTTGTAGCGTTTTTCGACCGTCGGTTGGATACTGTCGAGCACATAGAACCGCCAGCCGTTGTGGTCGAAAGCATAGTATGTTTTTTCGAGTTCCAGATGGTCTCGGATCAGGCCTTTTCCAAACAGCGGGTTCATCGTGTCAAGTTCTTCCCGCCGCGACCAACCATAGACATCGTGGTTACCGACACAAGGATGAACGGGGATCCCAGTGTGATCGGCGACGATCTGTTTATAGAGTTTGAAGAGCTGGTTTCCTCGTTCGTAATCCTTGCCTGCATCATAAATTAAATCACCCCCGGTCAGGATGAAGTCGGGCTTGGGGTCGAGTGCTTCGACCGCTTCTAGACACTTCGTCATTCCCGCACCCCCTTCACGTTCCGGCTGGACGTGAATGTCAGTCAGATGCACAAACCGAAAGGCTGGCTTCATTTCGTCGTCGGCATTCGCCAACCGGCTGAACGAAGTCGGAATCATCAACCCGGCAGAAGTGAGCGTCGCCGTTTTGAGAAAATCACGTCGGAACATAGTGGGAGGATCCTTGGTTGGAAAACTTGGAGTCGTTTCTTGTATTGAACCATATGGTTCAAGGATAACTCAACCCGTTTGCTTCCAATTGAAAGACATTTATGGGGGCGGCTGGAATCGAGAACACGATTCAGGCCTTGTAGTAAACACGAAGTCACGAAGAACAGGAGGAGAATCCTTAAGTCTCAGGTGGAAAATAGTTTTCTCTTGTCTACAAATCTGTACTGAGTCCGTAACTCCATCAGGAAATTATCGATGAGCAGCTTTGAAAATAAAAAATATCTGATCTTCGGAGCGACAGGTTGTGTGGGAAGTCTGGTGGCGAAGCAACTGGTCGGCGACGGGGCGCGGATGATGTTAACAGGACGGGATGAGGAGAAACTGAAACGGTTGAGTGAGTTGCTGGGCCAACCGTACGTTGTGGTCGAGGCAAGGCAACCGCCGCAGATTGAAGAGGCTTTCGAAGCTGCTGTAGAGCAGATGGCAGGAATCGATGGCGTCGTGAACTGTATGGGATCGGTGTTGTTGAAACCGGCGCATTTGACGTCGCTTCAGGAATGGCATGAGACGCTGGCCGTGAATCTGACGTCGTCATTCCTGGTCGCAAAGATGGCCGGTAAGCTGATGAAAAAGTCGGGCGGATCTGTGGTGCTCGTCTCTTCCTCTGCAGCGCAGATTGGGATGTCGAATCATGAAGCGATCGCGGCGGCCAAGGCGGGAGTCGAGGGGCTGACTCGGTCGGCCGCTTCGACCTATGCGGGGCAGGGGATCCGTTTTAACGCGGTGGCGCCCGGTCTCGTCAGATCGAACATGACCCGCTCGATCTGGGAGAACGAATCGCTGGCCGAGTTCTCCAAAGAGATGCACGCCCTCGGTCGATTGGGAGAACCCGAGGATATTGCCTCTGCGATCTCCTGGTTACTCGATCCATCGAACGGTTGGATCACAGGGCAGGTGATCAATGTAGACGGCGGACTAAGCCGCGTCATGCCCCGCAAAAAAATGACGAAGTAAAAAATTGGGTGGCACAGACAATCACATAGTGTTGTCTGGGTTGCGCAGCAACACTTAAGCACTGTATCCTCTCACGGTCGAGATATCAAAACGCCATCCTGTTCTCCGGTATCGTAATATCTTGCCGAACTCCACTTCCACGTGCTTGCTTCAACGCAATAGTTCTTACGAACCGGATTCTGGTGGATGTAGTTCAACTCATCGTTCAGCTTTTCTTCGGATTCGATTTCGAAAGAATAATATCGTGTTTGCCAGAGGGGATCGTCGATAGCGCGTATACTCCATTTATCAACGATATCATCACCCAGTTCCTTTCGGATCCATTTTGAAGAACGTTATTTGAGATGCTTCATGAAATTCGAAAGTTGCCCAGGCTCAGGAAACCAGATGATGAAGTGAACATGCTCGGGCATAATGACGTAGCCAATCAAGTGAGCATTTTGTTTCTCAGCCTGAGATGTTAGCGCCCACTGGAAGATTTCGGCAGCTCGCTCGATAGAGAAGAACATTCGCCGGTCATAGCAACTGGTGGTAACGAAGTGAGCGTAGAGTTTCTCGCTGAAGATTCTTCTTCTATGGGGATGAGTGATATCGTTCATGTCTTGCCCGGATATCGCGGCTTGAGTATTCGGTTTCTCATGCGGGTGAAGTTCATTGCTTGAGTGTTGCTACGCAACCCAGACAACACTTCGTGATTGTCTGGGCCACCCCTGTTTTGAACGAGAGTCTTAACAATACCTCTCCGACCATCACAGGTTTATCTGTGTCGATGGGAATTTGCTAACGTACAAAAATCTTCCCACGAATTGATCCGTGGATCTGCAGAGTCTCCTAATACTTTATTAAGAGCATGCAGCAGATTGTAAAGAGCGTTGTTTTGGGGAGAATCACCTAACTCTTCATGATTATTTGCTTCCTCATCTGTATTTCCGACGGGCATGTATGCGGGATGCCCTTGATCGCCATTTTGAAATCCGATCTTTGAATTATTTCGTACGGCAAAGATCAGGGCATCATAAACAATTCGTGTTTGTTCTTCAGAAAGATTCATTTTATCTGCCTAACTGTTCTTAAATGTTTATAAGTGAGAACTTTTGAAGCGAAGATTCAAGGTCTGGATAAGTAATTTCCGGGGTGTCGTCTGACGAGTTGTTTCATTTCGAGGACGGTGAGGGTTGAGAGGACGCGGGACGGATCGAGAGTGACGGCTCGGAGGACTTCGTCGATGTGTTTGGGGTCGGAGGTGAGAGCATTCAGGATGGCTGTTTCCTGTTCGTTCAAATTGAGTTCAATCGGTTTGCGGATTTCGCCTTTCTCTTTCGATTGGACCGGTTTGGAAAGAGGACCGAGTTCGTCGATGACATCTTCCACACTGCGGATTAACGTCGCTCCATCGCGAATTAAATCGAGGCAGCCCTGGCTTTCCAAACTGTCGATCCGACCGGGTACAGCGAAGACGTCGCGTCCTTGTTCCATCGCGTGGCGGGCGGTGTGGAGCGAGCCACTTTTCCGGGAGGCTTCGATGAGGATGACTCCCAGGCTTAACCCCGAGATGATCCGGTTACGTTGCGGAAAGAGACCGGCAATGGGAAGTTGGTCAAAACAGGATTCGGTGATGAGAGCGCCCTGCTGGACGACCCGGGCGGCGAGGTCTTTATGCTCGGGCGGATAGACGGTACCGAGGCCGGTTGCGAAAACGGCGAGCGTTCGACCGCCTGCTTCAATGGCGCCTCGATGGGCGGCAGCGTCGATACCACGGGCAAGGCCCGAGACGACGGTCACACCGGCCCGGGCGAGGGCACCAGCGATTTTGTGTGCTTGCCCAAGACCATACGGCGTACATCGGCGGGAACCGACAATTGCGATGGCGAGCCCGTCAGCGGGTTGAATGTCGCCTTTGTAATACAGCAATTGCGGCGCGTAGCAATTCTGGTCAAGCAGTGTAGGGTATTCGTCGGTGCCCCGGAGCAGAATATTCACGTTCTCGGATTGCAACCGGGCCAACTCGGTGCGTGCCGTTGTTCCCTCTTTACCTTCGAGAATTTTACGAGCCAGCTTAGGCCCCAAACCGGGAAGGGCAATCAACTCCTCATGGCTGGCGTTAAAAACTGCCGAGAGCTCACCAAAGTGATTGACCAGGTTCTGAACGGTCCGTGGGCCTACGCCCGGGATCAAGCTGAGTTGAACCGCGTGCAGCGCGGGGTCGGTCATCGGATCGGTATCCGGTTCGGGAATCGATTGCATGAAATTGGCTGCTTCGAGGATTCATCAGGACGAAAAAGAAACGAGTGCAGTTTTAGTGTACACGCGAATCCTTTTGTCGCAACCCAAAAAGAGTGATCAGGGCAAACGATTTCAACCGAAGAAGTCTTCGCTGAGAAGAGCATACACGTCGTGGTCGTGCCATTCACCGTAAAGGTTTTCGGCTCGACGGAGAGTCCCCTCTTTCAGGAATCCAAGTCCCTGGGGGATCTTTCGGCTTTTTTCATTACCGGTCGAGCAGCGGATGACCACTTTTTGCAGGCCATAATATTGGGAACCGAACCGGATTAGTTCTCTTACGCACTTGGTCATGATGCCGCGGTCGTTGAACTTTTCGCCCAACCAGTAACCAATTTCTCCTGTCTGATTATTGGGGTTAATGCTGTTGAAACCGATGATGCCAGCGAGTTCCTTTCGATAGAAAATCAGCAACGATAGCCCCGTACCATCTGCGTAGTTCTGCAGTTGCTGCTGCAGGAAGTCACGAGAGTGGTCTACGGAGGTGACGCCGTCGAGCCAGGGAAGCCATTTCTTCAGGAATTCGCGGTTCTGGTCAGTCAGTGCGAAAAGCGGCTCTGCATAATACGGGTGGCTCGGTTCCAGATGGATGTTTTCGTCGACGAAGTGACAAAACATGGTCATGATCTCCTCCCGTTGTAGAGGGCGTACGTAGATTGGTCGCTGTCACCCAGACAGGCTTACGGGAGAAGAGGTTCTCGGTTTTACATTTGATTCATAAAGAATCCTCGTTTTATATAACCGACTATTTTTGCTTGTCCAGATCGAGAAAGATAATGCTTGAAGGGTTCCCCACAGGGGCGAAGTGGCCGGTGAAGTTCAGCTTGCCGGTCGACTTGTCGACGTTGAAGATGGCGACATTGTCGGCGCGCTGGTTGAGCGAGTAGAGAAAATTGCCGGTGGGGTCGAAGTTGAAACTGCGAGGATAGTCGCCCCGGGTCCATTCTTCGCCGACGTAGCTCAGCATACCCTCGTCGCCGACTTTGAAGATGCCGATGCTGTCGTAAAGACGATTACCACAGTAAACGTATTGGCCATCGTGTGAGAGCAAAATCTCTGAGCAGAAGTTGCTCCCCGCGAAACCGGGAGGAAGCGTGGGTAAAGTCTGGCGCGCAGTCAGGTGACCGTTCTCGGGATTCCATTCAAAGAAAACGACAGTCGAACCTTCTTCCTGAATCGAATAGAGCCATTTGCCGTTGGGATGGAAATGAATGTGCCGGGGGCCGTCACCAGGGGGAAGGGTGACAAAGGGTTGGTCGTTGGGAACCAATTCCGCCCTTGCCATATCGAACTTCCAGATGTAGATGCGATCCTGAGCAAGGTCGACATGTAATACGAAGTTCCCCGTGGGGTCTGGAAGAATCTGGTGTGCGTGAGTGCGGTCGTGGCCACTGATGGCGAAGCTACCGGGAGGAGCATTTGTTGCCTTGGTCGGTCCGATGTGGCCTTCGTCCACTTTCACATCAGTTGCTTCTCCAAGAGAACCGTCGGGTTGAACTGGCAGGACGGCCACCGAGCCACCGAAATAATTGGCAACCAACACGAAGCGTCCTGAAGGATGCATGACGACATACGTCGGACCGGCACCACCGGAGGGAACACTGTTGAGTAATTTTAATTGACCCGTCGTTTGATCGACTTCGAAAGCACTGACCGTTCCTTCTTTTGTTCCTTGGTAGCGATCCGTTTCGTTGGCGGAGTACAACCGGGTGCCCTCTTCGTTCAAGACGACGCAACTGGGACTGGTGCCCATGCGGACTTCGCCTGCGGCGGTCAGTTCGCCCGTCTGGCGATTCACTTCAAAGAGATGAATGCCACGACCATTTCCCGGTGGCAGGTCGACCTGCGTTTTGAGGACATCTTTCAACGGCGAGCTGAACGTACCGACATAAGCCATCAGCGGCTTCTCGGATTCGGCGGCGGAAGTGGGACAGCAGATGGCCATCATTAACATGAGGGCGGCAAGGGGGAGGGTACTGTTCAAGCGGAGGGCGGGTATGCGGATCATCGGGTGGGTCTATCAAATTGAGTAGGAAGAAGGAATGGTCTTTGGTCACCGTTCCAGACTAGCAGATGAGACGGCCCATTGACCAATGCTGTTCTGGACTAAGTGGGTATGTTTTTCCGCAATTCAAATCAATCCAGTATTTGGACGTGAACCTTTAGTCACACCGCCGGTCTCTGTGGGAACAGTTTAGCCTCTTCCAGCGGCGGACCGGGCTTGCAGCCACTTTGTGGTCCTGTATGAGAACCGGTTTCCGTTCCGGACATGGTATCTAAGGGAGGTTGAACAACAGCGTAGCTGTTCGGTTAGTTCAGTGGATAGAACAACAGTTTTAGGAACTGTATGCCATGGGTTCGAATCCCATACCAAACTCCAAGGCAGGCTAATTACCTGTTATGCAGCCGTGAAAAGCTGTTTGAAAGACCGGCGGGTGGCTGTTGGAAATGAGATCGGCTTGGGTCTGAGAAACGAATGAAAGTGTGAAGAGGATCCCTGCGGGGAAAATCGGAGCGTCTGGAATTGGTGACTTGGACCGAGGCAACATCGGCTGTCGTTTTGCAGGAGGTGGATACCGTTTTGAAAACCTGGTTGGAAAACGGTGGGCAACTTCAGGGACGGAACGAGGATTTATCCTCATCCGAAAATGAGGGGACCTGCCGTGGGCTGATCTTCGTTCTCAGGACTCAAGCTCTCTTCCACGATGGCAATGTGATCCATTCTGAACAGTCCGCCCTATGGTTTTTAGTATCAGCATTTGCATTGTTCTGTTTACCGCTAAATATCAGGGTATTGCATCGTGCTTATATGAAACACGATGGGTCTTAGACACCAGGGAAACACAAATAATTGGTTCTGTGATGAAGAGTTCAAAAACGTTTTCTGCAGCAAATGATTCTGGAACTCAAATGGGATTGGCTATCGTTAAGCCTCGGTGATCGGAAGTCGTTTTGTTAGTTGTCCCGATCTTTGTGTCCTTCGTGACTTTGTGTTTCAAATATGAATTTGCATGTCACCCGACATTTATCAATTGTCAAAGCAGTAAGTCGGGCACTGCCTGACCTACACCATTAGTAATTTTCTATTTAAGGAAAATACACCACCATCACCCAACACCCAGAGAAAGGAGGATGTGATGTTAAAGCGTGTGAAGATTAAGAAAGACGAAGTGGGATTGTTGTTCAAAGATGATTTGTTTGAGCGCATTCTCCCTCCCGGTACGCACTGGGTTTGGACTGCTTTCGGTTCAAATCGTGTGGAGGTTATTTCGACCCGTGAGCAGGAACTGAAGCACGAGCAGATCAGGGAGATTGCGAGTGAAGCCGAGTTCGGTGACCTGGCCGTAAAGCTGGAAGTCGATGCGCATAAGAAGGCCTTGGTGTGGATCAACGGCAAGCTGGAGCGTGTGCTTGATCAGGGAGTTTACTTGTTCTGGAATCGGCTGAAGAATGTCACGTCGCAGATTCTGGATGAGCGGCAAACGGATCTGGTACACCATGATCTGGCGCAGTTGATCAAATCGGGCCTGCTGGATGAGTACATTCAGGTCGTGGACTTGAAGGATCGTCAGCGGGCGCTGGTCTGGTGTGATGAGCGGCTGTTTGCCGTTCTGAGTGCGGGTCAGTACGCTTTCTGGAGGACTCTGCACGACATCCGTGTGGAAGTCATTGAAACGACTTCGCTCCGGTTTGCGCACCAGGATCTCGAAGAGATTCTGACGCTGCCCACGGCGAAGGATGAGTTCGATATAGTCGAAGTGGCTCAGGGTTGTGCGGGTGTGCTATACCAGAACGGTAAGTACGCCGAGACCTTGAATTCAGGACGATACGTTTTCTGGAAGCGCGTGGACAAGTACCAGCTCTTTCAGGTGGATCTGCGTGAGTCGCACCTGGATATCGTCGGGCAGGACATCATGACTGAGGACAAGGTGACCTTGCGAATGAACGCGATCGTGACCTACCAGGTCGTCGATGCAGTCCGGTTTGCGACTATCTCGGAGAGCAGTGCACAGGCATTGTACCGGGCAGCACAGCTAGTCCTGCGCGAGCTGGTTGGACGAACTGGGCTCGATGATTTTCTAAGTGATAAGGAATCGCTGGCGAATCAGTTGGTGGAGCGTTTGCATAAACGAGCGGCCGACTGGGGACTGCGGATTCTGTCTGCCGGTGTTCGGGATATTATCCTGCCTGGTGAGATGAAAGATCTGTTGAACCGGGTGACCGAGGCGAAGAAGGCGGCGGAAGCCAACCTGATTTCGCGTCGGGAAGAGACGGCGGCGATGCGGTCGCAGGTCAACACGGCGAAACTGCTGGAGAACAACCCCACGCTGATGCGGTTGCGGGAGCTGGAAACTTTGGAAGCGATTTCGAAGAACACCAACCTGCAAGTGTTGTTGGGCGAATCGGGGCTGGCGGACAAAGTCGTGAAAATGTTGTGATCCGCGCTTTCCGTTTCAACGTTATCCAGTAGGTAAGTTCAGCGATTCAGGCTGTGAAGCACTTCCTGGAAAACGTGTAATTCTTCCTCAGCTTCACGTTTTCGGGAAGTACAGGCTGAAAAGCCAAACGGGGACCGAGTATTAAACTCAGTCCCCGTTTTTTTTGTGGCTTAAAACGCTGATTCTGTGGTTGAGTCTCAACGACGTTAGTCGAAGGAAGCGTCGATTGCTTCCCCGCCATTGTAGCTACCGAGAGCACGCCAGATATCGAGAGAGACGTTCTCGCTGATGGCATGGACAGACCCGTCGAGGTAGAGGACGAATACAGCTCCGGTGTGGTAACTGCGGGCAGTGACCGCGGCGAAGGTTGTTTCGCCTTCACAACCTGCTTTGCCTTCGCGGCAGGAAGTGTAGTCGCCATCGAGAGGATCGCCTGCGTCTCCAGAAGCCCCTTCAACAGGGGTGGACGAGTTCGGAGTGAATGCCGTTGTGAACCCAGTTTGATGGACTCGTCCATCGACCCATTCAGTATGGCCACTTTCGAGTTTGAATTGTCCGTTGGTCAATGCGGCAAGGCTGGTCGGCGGTGTTTCGGGAACGGTATCTCCGCTCAATTGTCCATCACGGACATAAGGAGTAAACGCTTTCACTTCGCTGAAGGCGATCGTGTTGCTTAAGCCGTCTTTAACTTTGGTGAATTTAATGTTGGCATTAGGATGGAACAGCCCATCTCCACCTTCGCCACCATCATCAAAAGTCGCAGCATGTTCAAAGACTTTCCAGCTTCCACCGTTCCACGCGTAATTCAATGGGTAATGATCGCCACCGGCTCGAAGCATCTGGCGTTCTTCCGAAGGACAGATGAAGACACCCACTCGGTGGGTGGAGAGTATCGTGCCAGAAGTGTAACCACTATCGAGATCGGCTAATTCATAGAAGTTGTCTTCTTCCATGAAAGGAAGCAGACGGACATGGGCCGACCATTGGCCACCCGTGCCAGCGCCAACGATGTAGCTCGGTGGCAGTACCTGATGCAGGTCGGCGTAGTTGGTGAGGGCGATGCCAATCTGGTGCAGTTTGTTGCGGCACTGAGTACGGCGAGCGGCCTCGCGTGCCTGCTGCACAGCGGGGAGGAGGAGACCAATCAGGATGGAGATAATCGCCATGACCACGAGGAGTTCAATAATCGTGAATCCGGATCGTAAGGATTTATCTTTATTAGGGTTACGACGCAATAACAGGCGCATGGTAACTCTCTTTCTCTTTAGCTGGTGTGGTGAGGTCGCTGGTGGCGAGAAGCAGGGCGATTGGTGGTCGCGGTACCGAAATGTTGTGGTACTGAGACTCAGTCGCGATACGCCAGCATAAAGAGTTCTTTTATTACCATCAAGCGGGCTGTGGCGACAAAATGGTCAATCGTAGTGAAAAGTTCAACACGACTGAGGAATAGAATGGGGCAATGAGTAGAGGATTCGGCGCCGAAATCGTTGATGTTAAACAGGTTTTCTCAATTTTGACGTCGAGTTTCGATGTATCGGATGGCGGCGGTTCCGGTGCGAATAATATCCTTGAGTATGGAGTTTCCTCGCCGGGCAGGGGTAAACTAAATAGAACATGCAGGGTAAGTGGGCGGTTTCTCCTCGCTTCGTTCCCCGTTCGATTCTGGACCTTCTGTTTGATGGGCGACAATATGATTCATTCCACTGCTAACTTTCGACCCCACTTTGTTATGAGTTTCGGGGCGGTTTTCTCGCTCTTCCTGTTACAGGCTGGAACGCCGCCGGTATATGGGGACGATAAAGCGAAAACAGATTCTCTGCCCGAGTACACGATCAAGCGAACGACGGCTCCGATCAAAATCGACGGCAAGCTGGACGAGTCAGATTGGTCCGCGGCGGAATCGGTTGGGGATTTTGAGTTCGCCTGGTACGAGTCCGGAAAGAAAGAGCAGACGATCGCCAAAATGTTGTGGGACGATCAATACCTGTACGTCGCCTATCGCTGTGAAGATGCCCATATCTCGGCGACGCGAACAGAGCGGGGCAGCTCGGTCTGGTTCGACGACTGCGTGGAAGTCTTTACGGCACCCAATGTGGATGACGGAGAGAATTACTTTAACATCGAGATGAACGTGAACACGGCGTTTCTGGAAGGGCACCATCCCGAAGGTTTAGGCTCCAAGTCGAAAGAACGCTGGCGGTGTGAGGGGATTCAAATCCAGACGACCGTCGACGGTACATTAAACGACGATACCGATACTGACTCTCATTGGATCCTGGAAGCGGCGATTCCGTTCGCTGCTTTTGCTCATGTGGCAAAGCATACGCCGCCTGAACCGGGCGATATCTGGCGACTCAATTTAAACCGTCTGGGTGGAGAGACGAACCAGCAGTACAGCCAGTGGTCTCCCAGTACGACGAAGGAACCGCAGTTTCATTCGCCCGGTGATTTCGGACGCGTTCACTATTCAGCAGATGAGGTTCGCTAACTTCGATGTTGGGGAATTTCAACTTGCAGGATGCAGTCCCATTTATTCCTGTTTGATCATTGCGGGATCTAATAAGGGGGCCGTCTGCGGCTCGCCCTCTTCCACAATGTTCTCGATGTTGTCAACGGAATTCGCTTTCTCTTTCCAAATCTTCGCTTCAGCCTGTTGCCCATTTGACTCAAGTTCGGTGGCGTACTTTTCAAAAGCGATGGCAACCTGCTCATCAACACGTCCAGTCAGGGCGTAAGCGTTACTGGCTTCCGCAAACTGCTCAAGTTCGTAGTGAGCGTCCGCTTTCAAAGAGAGGGCCTCGCGGTTTTCGGGATCGATTCGCAATGCATCCATGCAGTCGATGACGGTCTGCTCGTAGTTTTCCTTCTTGAAGTAAAACTCGGCCTTGCTGATGAAGGCGGCGACGTTGTGTGGTTCCGCCTTAGTTGCCTGCTCGTAGTTGGTCAGAGCGAGCTGAGTGTACTCTTCACCCGTCTGAGATTCGAACAGAGCGGCACGGGCGAGATAGTTTTTGGAATTCTGTGGTGACTGCTGAATCTGTCGGTTCAACTGGCTGAGTTGCGTCAACCACGCGGTACGTTTTTGATCCTGTTCTGCTTCGGCCTGTTTGTTCTCCATCTTGGAGTAGGTCGTCATACGGTGTTTGAAATACTGTGGATTGTTGGGGCTTAATTCGATCGCTTTGCTGAAGTCAGCAATCGCTTTTTCAAAATCACGTTTATGATAATAAACAAGACCGCGATTATTGTAGATATTTGCCCGGTCTTTCTCAGGACCTTTTTCGAGGACTTCTTCGTAAACCGCGAGCGCCTGGTCGTAATGTTCGCCCTGATAGAAGGTGAATCCTTTGTTGCTCAGTGCATCATGATAATCGGGATCAAGTTTTAAAGCGGTGTCCAGGTCTTGAACGGCCGCGTCAAACTTCTTCTCCGCGATATGCACCAGGGCCCGGTTGTTGAACGGGACAGCGTACTGTTCGTCGAGACTGATGGCACGATTAAATTGCGCCTTGGCCAATTGCAGTAGGTTTCGTTTCAAATAGTGGTAGCCGAGTTGATTTACATACTGGGCATTCGTGGGATTAAGTTGGATCGCCACGGAGTAATCGGCAATGGCCCCGCTGGCTTGTCCGAGGGCATCCAGCAATTTACCCCGTTCAAAAAAGGCATTGCTGTTGCCTGGCGCGGACGCAATGGCCAGATTCATTCGTTGTAAACCGTCTCGCAATCGACCTGCTTTGATCTGGACGAGGGCTTCTTCTACGTGTTGGTTGGAAAGATTAACCGATTCGGCATCACTTCCGCCGAGCGAAAGTAGCCCCGGTTCTGCCCTTTCACTGTTATACTCCGCGACCTTGTTTGAGGGTGAAGCCGAATCCCGATTGGCTTCGGGAGGAGCGGACGACTCTGAACTGCAACCAATCAGGCTGAATCCCAGAAACAAAATTCCCCACGTACTTCCCCGCATTGTCCCACTCCATTTACAATGATGTCAGCCGAGGCATTCGGCTGAACGACAGTGAATCCATTCCAGTCGTTGAAAATCGACATCCGGCGTTTACACCCGATTTCGTCGATATTGTTGTGGCTTGTAAAATTCTCAGCCGATTGAGTCAAGACAACTTTGTTTTCCCGTGAGGGCCAGGTTTCCTGGATTACCTATAGTGAAAGGGTGGAGGCAATGTTGGCTGGAATCATCCTTGCAGGCGGCCAAAGCAAAAGGATGGGAAAGGAAAAAGCGTGGCTCCCCTTCGGGCCACCGCCCGGCACGATGTTGACCGAAGTCGTGGGAGTCGTTTTAGAGGTATGCGATCCTGTGGTCGTGGTTGCTGCCCCAGACCAGTCGCTGCCGGAACTGCCCGCTTCAATTCAAATCGTGCGAGACCCCGTACCAGAACAGGGCCCCCTTGCTGCTTTGGTCACCGGACTAAAAGCACTTCCCGAATCGAGTGCAACTGTCTTCGTCTGTAGTTGTGATATACCGTTGTTACAAGCGAGCTTTATCAGTGGCCTGAAAACTCATCTAAAAGCAGGTGATGACTTTGTTGTTCCCCGCGACAGGCAAGGTCGCCATCCATTGGCGGCCATTTATCGTCGGCTTGTTCTGCCGGACGCGAAACGATTACTAGCAGACGGAAAACGATCGCTGCAACGGTTACTGGATGAAGTGACAGGGGAAGAGGTCACTGGCGAGCAACTTCAGGAACTTGATCCAAAACAGACGAACCTGCTGAATGTGAATACGCTAGAAGAGTACGAGCGGGCCGTCAGACTATACCGGAGATAAAGGGTGGCCCGGACAATCTCATAGAGTTGCCCGGGTTGCGAAGCAAGACTAACGCGAGGAACTGAATTGAGTTTTAACCGCTAGCTGAGGGTGAATGGAAGGCTCACATTCTTTCCACGCATGACGGCGAATTCTAAAGCGTTCTTTAGTCACCGAAGTATGCAGGGTTATATTCTACTTCACCGTTAGGCGTTCCTTCTTTAAAGGAGATCGTCATGAAGTACTCCTGTGGAAATCCCGGCACTTGCAACATCGTTGAATGCGAGAAACCAAAACGGCGATAGTATTCCGGGTCGCCCAGCAAGACACATCCCTTCGCCTGAAGTTCTGATTGAAGTGTTGCCAGTCCCACTCGAATCAATTCAGATCCAACACCTTTCCGTTGATAAGCGGGCGATACAGCGACCGGCCCGAGACCGTACCAATCACAAAGTTCGTCGTTGATTTTGACTGGCGAGAACGCGATATGCCCGATCAACTGGTGCTCGCGTTCCGCGACGAGTGACAAACTGAGCGAGTTGCTCTCCCGCAGTCGTTGCACAATCAGGTGTTCTGTCTGGTCACTATGCGGGTGGTCGCGGAAGGCGCCTTCTATGAGAGAGCTGATAAATGCTTCGTCGCCCGGTTGCTCGCGGCGGATCGTGAACATGTTCGTCATCGATTTCTCTCCACGAAAATCTTGAAAAAGTGTGAACCCTTCTCGCCTGACTGCGTCTAACAGACCAGTAACATAGTTAATGGACCCAAACTTCCAATACAAAATCACCGAAGAGATCTTCACTTCACTTAAATAGATCAACTCATGAACCAGCTCCTTCTTACAAACGAACAGAACATCGGACAACTCGCTAATGCAGGCGGGAATATGTTGGATGGGAAGGATGCGTACCACTAACGACCACTTTTAGCTGCCTCAATAAAAGGCCCGGTGTCGTTCGCGATACCGGGTCTTTTTTCGTTCTTCGGGCAGTCTTCGCTCTGTTGTGACCGGTCATGGAAGACAGAAATAACAAACACAAAATCAATATATTATGAGCGACTTACTAACTCGGCTCGTTCGTCTAGCGGTAAAGGATTCCACTCTTTCACGGTGGAGACATGGGTTCGAATACCATACGAGTCATTCCAATAAGATTTCGATTAAAGGGATCAAGGTGTTAGCGGCAGCATTGCCGGTTCTTACCCGGTCAGGTCAGGGTTCAAGTCCCTGTGGTCCCATTCACTTATTTTATCTGAGTCGCCTCAATTTCTGTTTAACATTGACACAGAGAATCGCTAACATGAAGAAGCCCTTGAATATTCTGTGGTAACCTTCAGCCTCGAAAAGAACATTATCTGTAATCGAATATTCTATTAGCATGCGAATTAATGCCCGGTCGAACCTTGAGGATTAGCACTTCCTGGTGGACTTGAATCTTGGTACCAGAGACTTCATGTTTGAATTCACCGAGAGGGTCTTCACCTCCGCAGAATATCTTTGAGTCATTTCATGAGAGCGAAGCGACGCAATCTAAACGCAGGAGCGTAACTCGTAAACTAGATACTTTTGACGCGATTCCACTTCCGCCCTCCTATATTTAGGAAGAGTTGCAAAACATGTCTTAGATCAGTTTCAGTACATGCCTTATGTTTATTCTCTATATACCAGGAATCTAGTTATAGGGAGGGGATTGACCTTTAGTGATTCGAAGCGAACCGAGCTGAGTGTTGACTTATCCAGACGTTGCCCATTTTATAATAATCTGAACTCGATATGCCGCTCACCGATTCTCAGTTTGTTTTTCCTGGCTCCACAGACAGCCGATTGATTCAAGGTGCAAAAGATCTTGACGCCAATTCCTGGAAAACACTCGTCGAAGACTATGGGCCCATGATTTATCAGATCGCGAGAAGATCAGGACTACAGCCCACCGACGCTTCTGATGTTGCTCAAACAGTTCTTGTGGAACTCACGAAAAGCCTGCATAAGTTTGATCGAAAAAACAGAGGATCATTTCGCCGTTGGTTGAAGGTGATTACCCGTAATAAAGTGATTGATTTCTGGCGGCGACAAGACACTCCACCTCAGGCATTACATGTAAACGATATTCCTGCCGTTCAGACTCCTGTGTATTCAGATGAGGTGACTCTGAATGACCGGCAAATGCAATTGCTCGACATCCTTTCACAAGTCCGTCGTGTCGTCTCTGAGCAGACTTGGCAAGCGTTCGAAATGATGCAGTCTGGTTTGGAAACCTCTGAGTCAATCGGTAAAAGACTGGGGATTTCCGCCGATGCGGTTCGAATGGCGAAGCGGAGAGTTCTCTTGCAAATCGAATTACTACTCAAACAAGATGACAAAGAGAGTCTCTAAACAGAGTCGTCTCATTTCATCCGAGGACATCCAATTCATAACCCAGCATTGGTACTCGTGATCGGCAGAGCGATCCCCGCAAGCAACAGTCGCTTCGCGACAGGTCGACGCTCAAAAAAAGTTGCGTAACACGGCGTTACAGCAATTCGTTTCCCTGATTGCCCGTTACGTTTCTTCTACGAATTCTTCTTTGTTTTATCGATCAATCCAATGAGTTGCTCCGAAACCCATCGATTAGAGTTGCTCGAAAATGAGCCACTCTCTGGAAATCTCATTACAGAGCTATTGGAGCACATTTCTTCCTGTGAGGAGTGCTTTCAACAGCTTCAGCAAAACCGTTTTTTGCTGTTTGATTCCGAGGAGGCCAATGCGGAACTTAAGGCAGTTCTGGAATTGGAAAAACTGAGTGAAGAAGTGGAATGTAAAAGCCTTCTTGCCAGAATGAAGGATCAACGGCCTGAGCATCCCGGCACTTCCTCATCGACATTACGGGGATCACTCCCTCCGGGGACGATTCTTGATGATTTTCAACTCACAAGAATAATTGCTTGCGGAGGGATGGGAATTGTCTATGAGGCCGTGCAGCTCTCCCTGGATCGAACAGTCGCACTGAAAGTGCTCTCCTCCTTGGGACCGGCGACAGAATTGCAAATTCAACGATTCAAGAATGAAGCACTCGTGGTGGGTAGCCTGGATCATTCAAATATCATTCCCATTCTGGCTTTCGGGACAGTCGACGGAATTCACTTTCTGGTCATGAATTATATTGAAGGCTGTAATCTGGCACGCTTGATCAAAGCCATCGACTCCTCCACCGAGAGCGGAATGACAGGCATTGATACGACGGAGCAATACGAGTCGGATAGGGTCGACTCAGATCAAAACCAGCTCAGAGATTTCGATGACGAGTTTTCTATCAACGACGGCAATAGCCACGAAATGGAAAGAGCAAAAGACCGTCGGTTTGTCGATCAATTAGAACTGGAGAATACGAAGACGAAAGTCTATGTCGACAGGATGGTCAGGCAATTCGTCAAAGTCATTGAGGCGCTGCAATACGCTCATTCAAGGGGGATCATCCATCGTGACATAAAACCTTCGAATTTGATTCTCGACGAATCAGGCAAACTGTGGGTGGGTGACTTTGGCGTTGCCAAGCTCGATATGGCGGCAACCATCACCAAATCCAACATTCTGATCGGAACGCCACGTTACATGAGTCCGGAGCAGGCTTTGGGGAACAGAGCTGCTGTAGATTACCGGGCGGATATCTATGGAATGGGAGTCACTCTTTACGAAACGTTGACGCTCCAACCCTTCTTTGAAGCAACCTCCATCGAGGAGGTGATCCATAGCATTATCAATGTCGTCCCGACAGCGCCGACAACACTGAATCCGGCGATCTCAACGGATCTGGAAACAATTATTCTGAAAGCGACGGCCAAAGAAGCTCGAGACCGCTACAGTTCCGCTCTCTCGTTTGCAAACGATCTCCAGAATTATCTCGACAACAAACCCATCATGGCTTCCCGGCCTACCGTGCTGTCCCGCATCCGTAAATGGACAAAAAGAAATAAGTTGATCGCCACTATCTCGTCTCTGCTGTTTCTTGCGATCACTTTTCTTGCGATCACGATGACCGTTTACAGCTACCGAATCTCGGAAGTGAACCATAACCTGCGAATCGCTGAGGCTGATTCCAGAAAAGCCTACGAGAAAGTCGCCGCTGCGTTGGATGACTCCTCTGAGAAGAACTACCTGATGAGCGTGATGCTGGCCAGCGATGCGTCGAAAAAGCACGATTCAACACGAGTGAATGCATTGCTGGAACCATTCATTCCTAAAGAAGGACAGAAAGATATTCGGGGACTGGAATGGTACGCCGTCAATAATGATACCTTGCCTATCACCGACGATCTCAAGGTGTCGCAATCTGCTCTGTATGCAATCGACATCAGCCCCGACGGTTCAGTCGTGGCTGTTGCAGGCGCCGCTTCCATTATCCATTTCGTGGATGTGGCCAGCATGCAGGTTATCGACACACTCGACACGGAACAGACCGAAGTGAACAGCCTGGACTTTTCCAGCGACGGAACTCACATCGTTTCAGCCGGCGACGACCGCACTCTTCGAATCTGGGACGTGCAAACCAAGGAACTGCTCCAGACGATTACGACCTATCCCGATCCGGAACCCGGCGGGGTTAAGTACATTGCCGTGGGAGTGAAATACACACCCGACAACCAATTTCTGATTTCCTCAGCAAACGATAAAAAGTTGAAAAAATGGTCCATCCCATCAGGAGAACAAGTTGGCGAGTTTGTCGGACATGATGATGATACGCGAGCATTTGATATTTCCCGCGACGGAAAATATCTCGTTACGGGCAGCTTTGACAGGACAGTTAGGATGTGGGAAATGGAGTCCCAGAAAGAGATAAATATTGTGGGTATTCCTGAGGTAGACGGAACAACAAACCTAAGTATCCAGTCGGTCTCGTTTTCCCTGGATGGAAAGGCGGTCGTTGTAGGCACCAAGAATGCCGGAGTATGCCAGTGGGAATGGCGACAGGACACTCTGCGAATAATAGGAGTCCATAAGGATCCTGTAAGTTTCGTCTGCTACTCGAACTATCAACAAGAAGTATTCGCCTGCGACCGAAGTGGAGCGGTCAAAATCTGGAATGTAGGCTCAGACACTCTTCCCAATCAGGCGTTACGGTTAACTCCTCTTGATTCACGCCAAGTCCACACCGGACGAATTTATGCAGCTTGTCTGACCATCGATGGTTCAAAGTTATTAAGCGTGGGAGAAGATGGGTGTGTAAAAGGTGTGGAACTTGTGGCAAAAAATGTAAACTCGAAAATCAGTGAATATCGTGCGATTACAACCTATGCCCATTCGCCAGAAAGTGAGCGATTAGTTGTTATTCTGAATGACGGGAAGGTGGTACATGGATTTGAAAACCGGGAGGGGAAAATCACTCGCATATGGAGGGTTGTCAGAAATGGAGTGTCGGCCGCATGTTACGCGAAGGGCAGCGACGTACTAATTACGGCTTATGGAACAGGAGAAGTGCTCGCAAACCACTGGAGGTTAAACGGCAGGAGCTATAGGGAGTTCGCAAGATGGAAACTGCCCTTCGAGGGGAGACCGACCTACATCAATTATTCTGATAAATGCGGGAGCATGTTGGTAGATAACGAGAAGCATGATATTTATTTATATAAATTACTTCTTCCACCGTCAGGGAAAGTCCCTGCCGAACTCGTGCAGATCTCTAAACATCGAGGCTTTCATACCATTTTAGCTCCGGACGAAATGACATTTGCGTTC
The DNA here is from genome assembly GCF_007750395.1 of Polystyrenella longa. Classification (GTDB taxonomy): domain Bacteria; phylum Planctomycetota; class Planctomycetia; order Planctomycetales; family Planctomycetaceae; genus Polystyrenella; species Polystyrenella longa. The sequence continues at coordinate 202,337 of NZ_CP036281.1, forward strand.
GTTGACAATGATGTGGTGTATGTTTGCAGTGCCAATTCGGGAGAGGTCATTCATCAATTAAATGCGGGAATCGAAAGTGGGGTTAACTGTATAGCTTATTCACCAACTTCGCCTCGCCTCTACATAGCAGATGGCACACGCGCACTACATGTCTGGGATTTCCAGAAATCCGACTCAGCTGAGTTCATCGTGCGTCATGATTCTTCTGTATCCTCGCTGGCTCTCTCCCCAGATGACAAAACATTACTGATTTCCGGTCTGAACAGCACATTATCCTTCTATAGCCTTCAAGGAAGAATACAATTGCACCAGATTTCTTATCCAATGCTACGACAAATGGAATGGATGAAATCGGGGCAGCTATTGGCTTTCGCAAAGACGCCAGCGAATGCCACGCGGAATATCAAGGGCCACAAACATGATTTCGGTTACCTGCAAACACTTAGCTTTGGCGAAGAATGGGAACGTCAGTTTAACGAATTTGCAACTTCGTTACCCGATGAACAACCTGAAACGAAATAGTTCCGGACGGCATCACTCCACTGCGTTTGACTCACATCAGCCTCCTATTGCGGAGTAGACAGAGGAGACCAGAATCCAACTCATCTCTTGGCCCGTGCTCTGATCCGTCCGCCGGAACCTACTAGCTGAGAATGAAGCAAGTCATGCTACGCAAAGCAATCAGTACTAGTACGCCCCTCTTCTTATTCACCAAGGATCGCCAGCATCGGCTAACTTTCTCGAGTTCACTCCTGATAGGAAGATCTCAGGTTCGAATTGCATGTCCGATCCACGGTAGCGTTAACTTCAGATTTCACGCTGCATTGCCCTTAACGACTGTTTTGGGTCAGAAGATGACTTGCGAGTGGGGTTCGACTTTTTCTCTGCTTGAGGGTTCGATTGTCGTCTTTACTTCACTTGATACGGGTATCCCTGTTTGAATTGCAGTGAATACAGATTTGCGTTGGAAAGTTCGATTCGTAAACGGACGGGTTTCCCAGCATAAGCGGAAACATCACCATCAGTTTTCCAGAAGACTTGTTTCACATTCTTGCGACCGGAGACTGGTAAGCAGTCCTCAGCACGACGGTTTTTGAATGGCTGACCTTCAATGTCCAGAACGGCAACACGAACGTAGCCGTCATCATGTATCTCTGAGTTCAACTCCAGAGTGTTGCCTTCAAAGATCAGGGGCGGAGTTATGAAATATCCCCCCTTGGCATCAGCCTCGGCAGACACGAAGCGATCCAATGGAACAGTCACGCGGCTGAAGATTCTGCTGCCCGTGGGTTGCGTGAGATTCTCCAATTGACCTTCCGCATGATTCAGCTGCGAACCCCCATAATAGAGATACAGTTCGTCTTCGTGCCGAATCATTCCCTGGCCCATATAGAGCGAACCACTGTCGAATTCGCCTTCTTTTCCCAGTGGAATAAACGGCGTTTTCTGGTCAGGATAAGTCCACTTAATTCCGTCGCGGCTCACTGCCAGTCGAATATCGAGTGTTTGCGTATCATGCTGGAACAGGCTGGGGAACATGAAATAAACGCCGTCCGCGAACTGGTACTTGGTTGCGGCGGAATTATAAAGATCACTTTCTGGCGGATCATTGTCATCCGGGGCTAGAACCAACGAAAGATCGGGGAAGTGTTCGAAGTCTTCACTTTCGGCGCGGCCCAACGCGCGCCCCCGATGGGGAACTCGACCGTAAATGGAGTATTTCTTTTTGCTGTCGTCCCAGAAACCAGAGAATTGGCTGTCCGCGAATAAGTTGCAGATCGGTTTGGGATATCTAGTCCACTTAATTCCGTCCGGCGAATACATACCGGCGATTCTGTAATCGGGTGGAGTAGGAAACATTCCCTGAGAGATCGCTTTGTAGCGAGATTCCGGAGGCGCCGAGGAATCGATAAACACGCACGCTCCATGAACGCGCGAATGCGCCCCTTCCGGACCAATTTGCCTGAACAATACGTTGTTCGCCTTGCTGCCCTGGTATTCAAACAGCCCCAGTTCAGGCTTGGTCCAGTGAATACCATCTTTAGATTCGCAATAACAAAAAGAGGTGTCGTTAATGGTGGGCCAGCCTTCGACGTCGTAGCACTCATACCACATTCGATACACGCCATCGTCCTCAAGAAAACTAAACCAATTCAGAGTGGCGTTTTCCCACGGTCGATCTCGAACAAGGTTATGTTCACCCGTTTTATGAGCGGGATGCATTGCGAGATGAATGTTTTCACTCTGTTCAAAGAACAGGTCGTCAATCAGCAACTGTTTGTCACCACCGATATTCAGAGCCTGTTTTTCTGACACTTCCTCGGCCACGCACAGAGCAATCGTTAAGGTGAAATACAGTGAAGCTGTGACAAGAAAGAAGGATTTCATTAGCCGTCTGAACTCCAAGGTGAGGGCAACTTGACGTGAATTGTAGAGTATCGGCCTCAACTGTACGCCTTCAGAACAGGCTGAACAAGTGACGGGCTGCCGTTAGCAACCGGTTTGCCAGTGCGGCCGGGGCTCGATTCCCTCTCTGAGTTCTTTATTGAGTTGCTCAAAATTCTCGGTGATCCCGAGGACGTGAGGAGTTCAAGGTTATGAAAAGCTATAAAAACGAAGGCGGTTCCGAGTGGTGAACATGATGTGAAATCTCTGCATTTAGGAACCGCCTTCATTGTAACCTCATTCCGACAGCGCTCGTTAAGCTGAAGTCAGGAGTTGGTTTTCATGGACCTGAGTTCGGAGTAGGTCCACCATTGATGGATCAAAGAAATTTCCTGCGGGAAAGTGGAGTGGAATTTCATCGGTCATATCGAGCCCGCTTTTCCAATGGAGCCAGCGACCCCAACTCAATTGCGACGCCCAATGGTGCATCGCGTCACGCAATCGGATGACGGAAGGATGATCCTGCTCCTTGATTTCCTGAAGTGCGTTCTGTGCTCCTTGTGGAAGCTTCGCCAGCATGAGGGCCGTTACTAGATTCGCACGGTAGATAACCGGAAGTTCGGGCCGCATCCAAGTGCAACTGAGAGGAATGACGAGTGCCCGAAACAGGCTAAGAGCTTCGCGATGTCTCTCCATCCGCATGAGGCAGACGCCACGTGCGTTGCGGATTTCAGGAAGCGCAGTATTCTCTCCGTCAAGAAGATGGAAAGCCTCTTTATGTCGCCCGGCTTCGGACAAAGCGGAGACTCGCTGGATAAGATTCGGTGAAGTCTGATGAGATGATAATCTATTGTGAGAATGGTTATTCATGATATAGCTCGCTGCGGAGAGAAGAACTGCCGCATTAATCTCCTGTTGCCGGATACCTCTCGGGCGACAGAAAGCGCGCAGACTCTCTTGGAAAAAGGTGATGAAGATTGAACATCGAATAAATGAGTTATTGATTCATCTAACGAGGTTCATCGCAGCGATAACACCTGCAGCATTCGCAACGAAGGCCCTGAACCAACAGGAACCCCGTGGGGGCCATATGCGAAAAAGCGTTGGCTGGGGAGGGGGGCCAGAATCAGCGGCAGCAACGAGGTCGACAATTCGACCGGATCGTGGTTTGTTCCCGATTCCATCGACCGTAGAAGAGACGTTTCTTCCGTGGGAAGAATACAGAGGCAAGCTTGATCTCCCAATTGATTGAGGGGAGCAATGCCCAAATCGGTCGGGGACGCCTGGGATGGGACCATGGCGGCGGGCATCAATGAGATTGCCAGCAGCAATACCAGAGCCCGCAAGATGCGAAACGAATTAAAGCCCGAGTGCGCACAACGGCTTTCCCGGAAGGGGCCGGAGCCTTTGGCGAGATTCGATTGGACTTGAGCGTGTAACAAGCGATGAGCTCAGTTCAGAGGGAGAGGACGTCTTAGAAATCGTCGGAACTGAAGCTGCTTCGACGGTACTGTTCCAGAATTATAAATTCGATGAACTTGTTAGGGCAAGAGGAGAAATTCCTTCAAGAGCTGAATTCAGGGATTTCAATCAACGCGTCTATTAAGGGGCGGCCAGTACACTAGAAAAGGTTACACGATCTGACAATTAAGCAAGTCGTTAATTGAGGTCCAGATTCACGGTGAGCACGGAACCGAGAGGTGAAACCCAAACGGAAAAGGCCTCTCGTTGAATGGTCCTACTCAATGGACACACAACAAGGCAGACTTGACTCACCAGAGAGTTTCAGAATCGTTTAAAGATGAACAATTCCTGGCAATGAAGATCGGCAATGATACGATTTCAAGATCGTGGAACATTAAATAATTCACTGTTAGATTTGTGTGAAAATAAAAATACTCCCTGCTCAATGTTTTACATTTATAAGCTAGGTCGTTAATAAATCTCCAGCACGAAACCACAGATCCAATGGCTATCGTTTTGAAAAAGAGGCTTTGCTGACTAAATCACGTTACGCCAGTTCGTTCTTTAGTTGGAATGATGTTTGAAATCTATTTGATTGCGACTCTCCTCTTATCTGTGCCTAATTATAGAGACTTGGAATGATGTGCTAATGATGATGGCATACAAGCTTCAATAAGCCCATGTCGATTTGTCTGTTAAGAAGACTTAACAGGATACGACTCGATTGCAAGAATAATCAAATAATCAGATCTATTTTGTTGATTCTGATTTGAACCCGCGTAATTCAAAATAGACGCTTAAATTTTCCTTCCCGGGCTTTATCCCACCTAAGCCAAACCTGCAGCAACGCAGGTTGTCCGTTTATTACTTTTCCCCCGCCATAAGGACAACTCAATGATGTTCCAGCGAACCATTGCGGTGGTTGTGCGCGCACTTTTCCACTCCATGACGAATCAACGACGTAAATCAGCAAGTTTTCACTCACATAAAAATGATCTTGTTTCCTCAGGAATTGAAGCCTTAGAAACACGGCAGATGCTATCCGGTACGGGCCCGGTGGGTACCAGTCCCGACACAGATGTGTCATATCAACAGAACTTTGAAGAGAATACCGATGGCATCCAAATTGTGACGCCCGCAACTACCAGCGTCTTTGAAAAACTGGGTGACCACAGTTTGCAGTTCAATGATATTGGGCGAACGGGACTCTCGTTAGCGACTGTCGATCTGGCTTCAGAATTGCCGGAAACATTTCTTGTTTCCACTGAATTTGAAGCTGTTTCTGGGGCAGGACGCTGGACGGACGCTTTCATTATCTTTGATTATAAAAGCGAAACGGACTTCAAATTTGCTGGAACATTTGTCGGGCAAAATGAATGGGTTATCGGCCAGTATAGCGAACAGAACTTTCAGGACCGACGGGTCACTGTCGATTGGGATGATGACGATCGCCACATTCGAGCAAATCATGAATACCATATGGAAATCCTGGTATTTGGTTCGTCAGTGGAGCTATCTGTCGATGGCGAGTCGGTTGCCACCTATGACTTCGGCGAAGAACTGAATCAAAACCCCGTAGGACTTGCGTCATACTTCGCATTGACTCGTTTTGATAACCTGAATGTTGCCGTCCCCAGTGGAGCCGACTTCCCTCATTTTGAGGGATTCGATTATGGAGAAGCTACTGCTCTTGCCTCGAACACTCCTGAAAAAGTATCTGTCATCACTTCCGATTCGGAAGGCTACCTGAAACTCGATTCAACTGTCGGTGGAGGTTTGGGTCTCGCATCGTTAGAAATGTCTGCACCGCTTCCACTCAACTTTGATATCTCCGCCGAGATGATGTCGGTAAGCTCGCCAGGAAAATGGCATGACGGATTCGTGATTTTCGATTACGTCAGCGATACAGACTTTAAATATGCGGGTGCTTTTCACGGTCAGAATCAATGGGCGATTGGTCACTATGAAGGCAACTGGGGCAATCGAGAGCTGGTCGTCGATTGGGACGATCTTGGAAAAACAATCGATGTGGGAACTTCCTACGAAATCTTTCTCGACATCAATGATAATTCAGTAACCATGCGAGTCGGTCAGGAGCTGATTGGCACCGCCGAATTTGCAGAGAATCTGAACGGTGGGGATATTGGGCTCGCTTCTTTCAACGCGAATACTTGGTTCAAAAGTTTCCGTGTTCAAGATGTGATCATTGGCGCTTACGCGAATATTCCGATCTCTGAAGACTTCGAATCGGGGACTACGGGTGAACTGACCCCTGTAGGCACTACTACAGGGACTGTTTCCACTTACGATGACAGCCAAGTCTTAAAGCTGGATAATGCGAGCACTTCGGGTACAGAATTCGCCATTCTTCCGGTAGGAACTCCGCTTCCCCACAAATTTAATGTTTCTGCCGACTTGGTTTTTGAATCGGGTTCTGTTGCCCAAATGGATGGCTTCATCGTATTTGATTTCGTTGACGAACTGAATTACAAATACGCCGGACTTAAGACAGATCAAGTATGGGTCATTGGTGAAAGCGTTGATGGCGTGAACAATGAAGTGGAAAGCTATCTCTTTTCGAATGAAGCCCGCTTTGTCGATCAAGGACAGAAATATACATTTCATTTGGCAGTCAACGGTAATACAGCTGAACTGACTGTCAACGGAGAAACTCTAGTTACGGCAGACTTCGACTCCCCTGCATATAAAGGGACGGTCGGCTTAGCAGTCAGCAACGGAAGTACTCTGTTTGATAATTTCCAACTTGATGAGGCCATCGAAAAGGTCGTTGACTTTTCTCCCGACTATCGCGAAGACTTTCGTGTGACACTCGCTGGCCAATTTGATCACTACAACGAGCAACTCTGGGAAAAACAACGAATTGGTGGCGATTACTACAACACGGTTGATGGAACAGTCACGGGAGAATTAGGGGTGCTGATTCAACGCACACCGTATGAACTACCTGAAAACTTCTCGATCGGTACGACACTGGTTTCGCATTCACCGGGAATTGGAGAAGTGGTTGACCGCGAGTACAACGGGTTTGTCATCTTCGACTATGTCGACGAAACCGATTTCAAATATGCAGGTTTCCTTCCCGAAGCCGGTAAATGGATCATCGGTCACTACCTGGGTGATTTCGACACTCCAATCACTTCCGTAGATGCGAGTATAGAAACCGATGAAGAATACTCGATTGAACTTCGAGTGTATGGAGCGGAAGTCGAGTTGTTTGTCGGTGGGAGCCTGATGGCTTCTGCTGAGTTTGACAACGCTGTTAATGGTGGCGATACCGGTTTGGGAGCCAAAGGAGCCGAAACGAGCTTTGGCAATTTTCGACTCGATGAAATCGCTTCCTCCGTAGCAGTTCCTGCAGCCACAGATAGTGTGTTCGCAGAAGTAGGCGGCGGTCTATTGGACTAATAACTTCATTATTTCCAGAGCAGATAATGATCTGTTTAGCTTGAAAGACTGTGTTCAAAAATCAGTATTAAAATAATTGAACTGCCGCACTGCAGAAGTGCGGCAGTTTTTTTACGTCCTGGCGAAATTCGATGAGACCATTCGTTAACGTTAAAAAACGTGATTCATGTGTAGAATCTCGCCTCTATTTATTGCGTTGGGATTGATTTGTATGGTGAAATATCAACACGTTTCACAACTGCTTAACAATACCACTCTCTGCAGCGGGTCTGATTCAAGGATTCATAATGGCCAATCCTCGCAATTACACTTACAACGATATATCGAAGCTCACGACCTTCACCGTAGTCACAATCTTGATTCGTGCAGTAGGGGTATTGGTCATGTCCAGCCTCTCGGTTTACCATCTTATGCTGGTCGAGAATAAGGGGCAACTAGATTCACGGACTCTCGTCGTTGAGAATCTAGTGGTAGTGAGTGCGCTTTGCGTTTTATTACTGTTGTTGCTCAACTTTTTAGTGTATTTAGTTTGGATATACCGCGTTTGCAAAAATGCTCATGCCCTCTCTCTTAATCATCCGGTCCGATTCAGTCCCGGTTGGGCTGTAGGATGGTATTTTGTACCGATTGCCAACATCTTTAAGCCACCGCGTGTGATGGCGGCTATTTGGAGTAACAGTTCCCCAGATATCAGTAGAGAAGGTTCAGATGACTCAAACCAGACGATCAATCTCTGGTGGGCTTTATGGATTCTGACTAGCGTAGTGAATCAAGTATCAGCAAATGAAAACCTGGCAATATCGACACAGACCACGCTTACGATTGTGGCGTTGGGAATGGATTTATGTCTGTGCTACCTCTGGATCAACATCGTTCGGCAAGTTCAGTCGATGCAGCAAGAAAAGTTTGCGATCTATGATAATCTGAGCGTGACTTGTTCGGCATGCGGCGAACCTATTGTGAACTCGAAAGCGGCCAACTGCGAAATGTGTGGCGAGCCTGTTCCTGCATCCGCAACCACCGGAAGTGATTCGTTCTTATAGACGATCTAATCGTCTATAACGTTTCCAAAAGTGAACTGATGATCGAGCCGAAATTAGTCTTGTTTTCCGTTGTACTCGCCCAATTTGTCCGCATCGGGAAGGTGCTCCTGCAAGTTGAACTTAGGACGTTCATGTTGATTAACGAATGCGGCAATGTCGAACGCCTCCTGCGTCGTTAAGGTTTCATCATCCAATGGCATGGCGACTTTCAGCCAACTGGCGAGCTTGTCGTTGTGACTTAATCCGGCACCGTCGTTAAAAGAATCGGCACCCCAGACAGGTGGTCCACTTTCCAGGCCCTCTCCAGTGTTGCCGTGGCAGTCAGCACATCGTTCGACGTATAACTCTTTACCTCGAACGGGATCGGGTTTGAAGTTTTTAATATCCAGAGAGGGAACGTGCCGAGGACCGAGAGGTTTGTTTGGATTCTGAGCGATGGACTGACCCGTTGAGAGCCAGGTGATATAGGTCGTGATCGCCACAGAGACTTCGCTTCCCAGAGGGGGGCGAACACCGTTTTGACTTCGCATGAAACAATTGAGGACCCGGTCCTCCAGTGTAATTGCTCTTTCCTCCCGGGGAGACCACGCAGGATAGGCAGTTGCAATACCGATGAAGCTGGCTGCTTGCGGATGCTGTCCTCCATCGAGATGACAGGAGGTGCAGTTAAGCGCATTTCCAACGTACTTTTTCGACAGCGGATGTTCCTTTGTCTCGAAGACAATCTCTTCTCCAAGACGAACCACTTTTCCAAGATTGCCCGGAGGGTAGTCCTTCGGAACTAAAGACGTCGGCTCCTCAGCGATACCAAACGTCGAAATCAGGACCAGGCAAACCGTGGGGATGGATCGCACGAACAAATCTATTTTCAACATGTATGAATCTCAATTGCGAATCACGATGAACTGTAACCAGTTTCGGACAATTACATTTTAGAGTGGGTTGGAATTAGCCATTTCCAAAAGAACCAGTCCTATCCCTGATCGTGAGATGGGGAACTCACAGAAGGAATGAAATATCTGTTTCTACAATGATTAGACGTTCGTCACTGAATATCTGTGATTTAGCTTACAGTTTATGGTTATGGCTACTTGAGACAACGTTCACAGATGCTGACGATATGGGCAATATCTGTTCCGCAGCAACCCCCAAAGACACGCAGTTCGGGCAGTCGATTTCTTAGCTGCAAATAGCGGTCCCCGAAATCCTGTGGGTCACCTGCGTCCAGTACTGTGGAGTTATCAAGTTCCGCATGGCTCATAGTGGAGGCATTGGCGCGAATCGTACCGATTCTTGCAGTCCATGAATCCTGAGTGTCGAGTTGGCTGTCGAAATGCGTGGGATGAGCACAATTAATCCCGAAATAACTCACAGCGTCTGGCGCTTCCTGATCGACATAGGCGATGGCTTCGTTCAATTTCATTCCCGAAGGGAGCGAGCCGTCCGTTTCTACGGTAAAGGAGATTACAGCAGGCATCTCTGCTGACTGAGCAGTTTTCGCGATTCCGGTGGCTTCTTCTGCGGTCGTGATCGTCATTGCGCAGATGCAATCTGCTCCCGCGTCGCGTAATGTCTCTACCTGTTCGCGATGGTACTCGGCGGATTCGTCAATCGTCATCACCTGAGCGACTTTGTATCCGTCCGCTCGGGGACCCAGGTTCCCGCTGACAATGAACCGACCCGAAGTCAGGTTCGTTTCCTGTCGCAGGTCCTGCAACAGATGAACGGCGGCAATGTTTAACCGACGGCGATCAGCCGCATTGTAACCGAGTCGTTCCGCCCAATCCCGATTCATACGCCAGGTCGGCGTCTCCAATACCACGCCGCATTTGTATTGTTGAGCGAGCGCAACAAACTCCCGATAGTACTGTTTCAATCGGCTGCGGTTGGCCGGATCATCCAGCAGGACTGCGGTGCAGAAATGGGGGATATCGATCCCATGATTGAAAATGAAATCGGTTTCCAGCCCGGCTTCAGTTAGAAAAGATTCTCCAGACTGCGGGAGGAGGACGCGTTCAAATGTTGCGAGATCCATGTTGATTCTTCCGATTGAGGGATTCGGTTGAGTAGGGTCACTTCCGCCATCTTACGTCGCCAGCAGGAAGAGGGCCAAGTAAAAAGTAAATACGCATCCGAGATGAGATCTCTTCCCGAAATCGGTATGGACTGATTTTCGTCTGAGGATACAGGCCTCGAAGAGTTTCACTCTGGACGGTATGATTCAGGGATCAAAAAGAATCTCAGTCTGTTGGGGACGATTTAACATCGAGTGGCTGAGCTGGCATCGTAGGAGAGACTATCAGTGAGTAATCGTCGATCAGATCTTTATCGGGAGGCGATCCGCGCTTCTGTGTTTGGTCTGATTGTGAACGTACTGCTGGGAATCGTTAAATTGATCTCGGGGATTGTGGGCGGTTCCTACGCACTGATTTCTGATGCGGTGAACTCTATCGGAGATTCGCTGACTTCCTTGGTGGTTACTTTCGCTCTCTTCTTCTCCCAACGTCCGGCAGATCGAGAGCATCCTTATGGACATACACGAGCCGAAGCGATTGCGGCCTCCAATGTCGCGTTAGTCATTATTCTATCCGCGTTCTATGTTGCCTGGGGGGCAATTCAACGGTTTTCCGAGCCCCATGAAATCCCTCCAGTATGGACACTATGGGTCGCGGGATTAAACGTCTTCATCAAAGAAGGTTTGTATCGCTACAAGCTGAAGGTCGGACAGAAAACGGGATCAACGGCCATTCTAGCGAACGCCTGGGATCATCGTAGCGACGCCCTCTGTTCACTGGCGGTCTTCGCCGGTTTAAGCATCATTCGCTGGGGAGGTCCGGCTTACCTGTGGATTGACGAGTGTGCGGCGATCCTCGTTTCGCTGGTCATTCTGTGGAATGGTTTTCATCTGTTTCAGAAAAGCGCCAGCGAATTGATGGACGTGCAAGCAGACGATGGATTCATCGAACAAATCAAACAGCGAGCAGAAGAGGTCGAAGGCGTGCAGGAAGTCGAGACGCTCTGGGTGCGCAAATCGGGACTGGAGTTTTTCGTCGACATTCATATCGAGGTCGACGCCCGTCTCACCGTGGCGGAAGGCCATTTGATCGGTCATCAAGTCAAGGACCGACTTTTGCAGGACTTCAGTTCATTAAGGGATGTCCTGGTCCACTTGGAGCCTCATCCGCATGAACGTCATTAGACGCACGGCTTCAAAGCGATGAATCCATCTCGCTTAATATTTGCTGTCGTCTTCTTCATCTTCATCATCGTCGTCTTCTTCATTGAAGTCGGGGTGCAGCGGATCGTTACTGTTGAAGAAGAAGTCGCCGAGGCCCATCGGAAGAAAATTACCGCCTAAGTTCTGCTTGCGCTGGTCAGACATCGATTCAAGATCGAGTGCTTCAGGTCCCAGGCAGCGTTCGAGTGCCTCATGCCACGCATCATCCTGACTCAGGGCGTGGTCTGGATCGGACGCAATCCGTTTCTGGGCATAGCGGAGCATATTGATTCCATCGCGCGTCGAGAAATCGAGTTTAAGCTCGTGGGCTTTCTGCAGAAACTCTACCGTCAGATCGAGCAGTTCCGAGTCGACGAAGGGGAGATGATACTTGAGGATCGCCATTTCATCATCACGTTCGGGATGGGCGAGCGTCAATGTGGGTTGCAGACGGCTGAGAATGTAGTCGGGAATCTCAAACGTCGATTCATCTTCATTCATCGTTACGGCACAACGAAAGTCGGGATGCGCGTGGATAGTGATTCCGGCAATGATCGATTCGACATAACGCCGATGGTCGAGGAGGGGAGCCAGGCTGGCCCAAGACTTTTCATTCATCCTGTTCCCTTCGTCCAGCAGACAAATGCCTCCACGAAGCATGGCGGTTACCAGCGGCGAAGCGTGATACAGAATCCGGCCCTGGTCCCCTAATACGGGAGTGATCAGCAAATCTTCCGGGCGGGTATCGGCCGTGCACTGGTAGACGTACAAGTCCTGTTTGCGTTGTTTGGCAGCCGAAATGGCCAGTGTCGTCTTACCAATACCGGGGGAACCGACCAAGCGTGGCGAGAGGGCCAGGTCGCGGGGATCGACCATAATCCAACAGGCCAAGAGCTGTTTCAGGATCTCAGTTTGGCCGATCCATTCGGTTTTCGATTCGTCCGGATGCCCCAGGTACAGGGTTACGCCATCGATTTCAACCGTCTGTTGAACGGCTTTGGGAGTGCTGCTGCTCGATTCGGAAGAGGTCATATGTGAAGATTCGGGTTTGGCTCAGGCGATGAATTGTTAAGATACGACAGTTTTCTGACGTCAGTATAGCCTGTGGAGGATGAAATCTACAGGTTGATCCCTGTCCGATAGAGCGCATCTCATATCCGCAGCCAAAGCCAATTTTACGCGTTTGGCGGCACAAAACCCATTGGCGAACAGGTCCCCGCAATGAGTGATGAATTCAAAGAAAAGATTCCGCCCGAAGAATTGGCGAGTCAACCAACACCCGATCTAACCTTTCTGGAAGGTCCCCGTTCGCGAACAGGCGAATTCTTTCGAGTGTTACGAATCATGCGAGAGTTCATTCGCGGGTTTCGGGCACTCCACTTTCTGGGGCCTTGTGTGACCGTCTTCGGCTCGGCTCGTTTCACAGAAGATCATCGATACTACCAGCTGGCACGAGATGTGGGTGCAGCCGTGGCGAACGAGGGATTCACTGTTTTGACGGGCGGTGGACCAGGGATCATGGAAGCGGCCAACCGGGGCGCATTTGAAGTCGGCGGACGTTCAGTGGGATGTAACATTATTCTGCCGCACGAGCAGGATCCGAATCCCTACATCGATAAGGTGGTCGACTTCAATTACTTCTTCGTCCGCAAAGTCATGCTGGTGAAATACTCGCAGGCTTTTTTCATTCTTCCGGGCGGCTTTGGGACTCTTGACGAAGCCTTTGAAGCAAGCACGCTTATTCAAACCGGCAAAGTATACGACTTCCCCATTATCTTTATGGGAACCGATTACTGGGAGCCTCTGCTCAAGTTCGTGCGGGAAGACATGGTAGAGGCGGCGACGATTGACGAGGAAGACTATCACCGCTTTTACGTTACCGATTCGGTGGAGGAAGCGGTTAGCTTTCTCGAACGTTGTCCTTCTCGTCCCGACCAGAAAAAGCAGGATTCCGTACAAACGCGCAGTTGGACGAACGTGAAAGCGCCGAAATAAATCGAACTAATTCAGTATCGATTACTTGTTCAGTTGGCGGTACTGTTTACTCGCTTTTTCCAGCGTTTTACGTTCCTTGCTGGTCAGCGAGGCTTCGCCCTCTTCGTGAATTTTCGCCAGAATGCGGTCGACTTCTTCGTTCAGTTGCACCTGCTTTTTCGAAGGGCCTGTGGGGGTATGTATTTTCAGTTTTGGTTTACGACTGAAGATACCTTTCAGCTTGCTGACCGATTCGCGCCCTTCAAACAGACTGGACAGGTTCCAATGAAAGTATTGATAAGCAATACCGAAGACCGCTCCCCCCAGGTGCGCGGCATGAGCCGTGCCAGATGCCGTATTGCCGGCGCTGAGCAGGGAGAGCACGAAAAACCCGATGGCGAGCCAGCGAAGTTCAATGGGGATGATCCCCATGAGCAGCAGCTTCATACGGGGGAACTTCATTGCTGCGAGGAGGAGCAGACCTGAAACTCCTGCAGAAGCACCAATCACGATGGCATCAAACCCGAAGTTGACCACAACTTGGGCCAAACCCCCGACGACAATCGCCACCAGATAGAAAGCCAGAAATTCAGAAGTCTTCATCGACTGGCTGAGCAACCGCCCGAAGATATACAGGTTGAACATATTGAACAGAATGTGGAAGAATCCGCCGTGGCAGAAACCATACGTCACGACCCTCCAGATCTGGCCTTGAAACAACTCCTGATTACGGAGCATCAGCCAGTAGGTCACCTGTTCCCCCACGGTGACGGACATATTCTGCAGGAGGAATACCACCACATTAATGATAATTATTGTGATGATGAGTCGATCTGCTGAACCGGAAGAGGGACCTCCAAAGAAGGAGGGTTCGTCCTGCATGTAGCCACGATTTTCGAGTCCCATGTGTCTGCAATAGCTCCGCGCTGGAGAAGGCTGGGGGAAGAGGAGGGAAGGCGATAAGGAATTCGTCGTTCTCTCATTATAGAGCCGGTCTTTCGCAAAGCGAGACCGTTTTCAGGGCGATCAGTTCCGTAAGTCTGATCGGCCCTATCATACGTCAGGAGGGGAGGGGAAATAAAGAGAAGTCGCTCGCCGTACAGAATAGAATCGTCTTAACTTCTTGCCGATAATACAGTTTCAGCGACGATCACGATAACCGTGAGTGTAACCACTCCCCATATATGACGTCTGTTCACGGGACGGGGAGATTTTCCAAGCCCAAATTCGGAGCCTTGGCCATTCCAAAGCAAAAATCCGGACACCGTACAGACAATACCGAACAAAACCAGCAGCCAAAGAGGTGTTCCCAATCTCAGCAGTTCACGCGTGTCTCCCACGGCCTCCAGGGGAGCGAGACCGAGGTAGGTTCCGTTGGAAATCAGGCAGAACCCGGCGAAGAACCGCCAGAGGTATGCGACAGTTGGGATGAGCCACTGAGAAATTTGCCATCCCAGCACTGGTAGCAGCACTCCCACTAGCGGACCACCCCAGACGACCCAGAGCGGAGATGGGTTCGGCCTGACATCGGTTCGGGAAATCGTCAGTGGATGGAGTACGACTTCAACGACGTTACCTCCGGTTCCGAAAGCCAGCAGAATATGCCCCAGTTCGTGGACAATCATCATGCTTAACCAGGAGAGCAACATCAGACTGACGATGAGCAGGAACCGATCCCTACCGGGCGAAGAGGTGTTCGCATGGGCGGGGCGGTTCATGGGTTACCATTTCCGTGGAAGATGTGGTGCCGCTGTCGGAGGGATTGGTCTACGGCCCCGAATCAATGGAAGCCCTGCCGCGAAAGGTTGCATGCGGGATCGCGCCGCCGGATAGGAGCCCGGATGGGATTGAATCGGAGTGGTCCGAGAAGGAGTGACCTGGACCGGACCCGACTGTGGTCGCATCACATCTGTGATCTGAGAACGGAGTAGAGGATCGGGAGAAGCGACATTCTGTGGCGAGTCGGTTCTCTCTGATTCAGACGAGGCAGGCTCTGTGGTTGGAAGAAATACGAAGTCGGTTACGTATTTGCCCACGTCGGCCCGCTGATAAAAACTCGACCACAAGTGCGCTGTCCCGATGAAAGGAGCCAGATCGAACTCTTTGATTTTAGTCATGCTTGGTCCGATGAACGACCGGTCTTGCGGAGTGAAACCAACGCGTCCCAGCGGTTCCGCACCAGTGGAACCTTGTACGGAATAAAATGCGAGCGCAAGATCGTTGCTGTTTTTCATGTTCAGAATGCGGTCGGTGACGTGAACGACTCGGTCATTCCGCTGCCCCGGTTGCAACCAGAAGTGATCAAACGCGGCCGCGATGAAGATCGCCTGAATATCCGCTTGATCCTGGCGGTCTTTCCATTTCTGAGAGTGATCCAGATCGTGTAACGTCTGGGCACACATTCGGGCTCCATGTGAATGACCGAGCAATGTGACGGGAGATTTCTCAGGAAGTGAGAGTACCGCATCCTGTAGGTAACGAGCGTTGTAAGAAGAACGACTGCCCAGTCGTTCGACATCGGTGACCAGCAGACCGGTTAGCTGTGAGGAACTGGGCCAGGTAAAGAAGACAATCTGTAAGGGTTCCTCGTCAGCCGATTTCTTCAACCAGTGATAGAGATGCCCACTCTCAAATCGAAGGCTTTCCCAGGAGGTAAAACTTCCATGCACCATGATGCAGACGGGGGTGCCGGGTTTGAACCATTCCTCGTACTTTTCACGCGGGTAACGACGGAATGTGCGGTCCCGATCAAAATGAACGTAGTCGAGCATCGGCGGTTGGCCATTCAGTTTCCATTCTTCCCGGGGAGACTGAGGCAAGCTCCGGCTACTGACAATCCAGTAGTCCGCTTCGCGCCAGGTGCCTCCCTCCGCTTCTTTGGCAGGGCCGGTAGACGAGGCATTCAGACGCGTGGTGGGAGCAGGCGCTTGCTGCGGTGGCAAAGGGTCGGCCTGGATTCGGGGAGCAGGGGATCCCGGCTGGCCGTAGGTGCGCGGCGTGGTCGGTTTGAGGACGCGATTATTGATCTGTGGTGGCGAAGTTGTACGTGGCTGTTGTGATGGATTTCCAGTCGTGGGGGTGGGGCGATATGACGGAATCTGGATGCGGGGAGTCACCAGAATATCGGGGGCTGCTTCTTCCGTTCCCTTGATGAAGGTCGGGGTAGGTGCGTCTTCGGAAGCAGCCGGATTGTATTGAGGCAGCGGGACGGTTGGAGTCACCGAGGACGTTGGGTTCTCCGGAACAGGCGCCGAAATGCTGGGAGGTAACAGTGTCGGTCCGTTGCTCTGACCCATTACGAGAGGGGAGCAACCAAACAACAATGCCATCATCAAGAGTGTTTGAAAAATGGAAGGAACGTGCGCCATCGGTTCCACCAATCGTTCATAAGCGAGTTCAACAGGGGGCCATCAACTCTGGTTAAAATCGACGTGATTCGAGATACGTCGATCTGTAGAAAGTAAATCGACCGGGATCAAAACCGTTTCTACTAAGAAAGCGGAGCCGATTCGTATTTGTTACTGAACCCAGGAGTCTAGCGTCATGTCTGTTGGCTCCCGCATGAAAAAAGTCTGGAAATCCATTCCAGGTTGATTTTTTCGATAAGGGTGCGGATCAGTCGGTAGAGGTGGACCTGGGGGTAGGGTTCGACTCTGTTGCCTGGGGTGACTTTGCGGTTGGGTCAGAGTCCGAGGGGATTCAGTTACCCCATTCCCCCTGGAAGCGACAGAGGTAATTGTGGCGACCGCGACAGGGCAGGCACAAGAACTTTTTTAAACCGGTTGGCAAGAGCATCGAAAAAGTCTTCTAGCTCAACTCTTATTCCAGAACGAGGCCCAGGCTCGGGTAGCGATCTGCGTAATAACCCTGTTTTTTAAGAGCGATGGCGGTTTTTTCCAGGCTGGTGGAAAGCAGGTCAATTTCGTCCGCACTGAGGCGGTTTAGTAGTTTGGGTAATTCATATGCGTTTTGTAAACGATCGATCTCTGTGTAATTTTCCGTCAATCCCAAGGTAATAATTTCACCCGCACGGGACTGGCTGAAAAAAACCATTTCCTCTTGTCTGTTGGTCGTGTCTTTGACTTCTTCGAACAAATCCATGGCTTCGGTATATAAGCCTTTGACCAGATAAAGATGAGCCAGACGCAGCTGAGCAAATTTCTGGTATTTGCGATACTCCGTTTCCTGTCCCTGAAATTCTGCCGGATTGTTGATGAGCGCCCGCAACGCCTCTTCGGCCCGTTCTTCCTGATTGAGAGCGTACAGGTATTGATCGGACGGAGTCTGCTTCAGATTTGTTGGAGGGGTTTCTGGCAGCTTGAAGAGATCACCCGGTCGCTGGCTGAAAGCAATTCCGCCAGAGATGCCCGCGACGAGTAGAGCGCTCGCGACCATCACGCCGATCGTTTTGCCTATGGTCCAATTGAAAGGAGTGGCCGTAGGAATCTCGAGGTTGGTCTCCCAGTCGTTGACAACAGGTTCTGTCGAGGGAACCGATTTTGGGAAGAGGCGTTTAAGCTCGTTTAGAATCTCCTGACAATCGCTGTATCGTTTACGACGGTCTTTGGCCATCATCTTTTCGACAACGCGCCCCAGTTCTGCCGGTAGATCAGGGCGATGTTTACTCAACGGAACCGGTTTTTCGTTGATGTGCTTCATGGCAATCGTGACGGCGTTCGTTCCCTGGAAGGGAGGTTTGCCGGACAACATGCAGTAGCAGGTCACCCCGAGAGAATAGATGTCGGAGCGTTGGTCCAGTTCATGACCATGAACCTGTTCGGGGCTCATGTAAAGCGGCGTTCCCAAAGTGGTTCCGGCTTGCGTCAGATTTCCTTTGTCTTCTTGCCGTACAATTCTCGCCAGCCCGAAGTCAGCCACTTTCACTTGCCCTTTCCGATTGAGCAAGATGTTGTCCGGCTTGATGTCACGGTGCACGATGCCAATTTCGCCCGCTTTCTGCAGGGCAGAGGCGATTTGACGCAGGAGTGAGATCGTCAGTTTCAGGTCGAGCGGCCCATGTTTATCGATGTACTGTCGTAAGTTGACACCCTGGACATATTCCTGAGCAATGTAGTGATACCCCTGCTCCTCACCAATGCTGTATACCTGTACGATATTCGGGTGGTTCAGCGCCGCGGCTGCGGCCGCTTCCTGCGAGAAACGTTTCAGGTACGTCTCATCTTCCTCATTCTCCAGTAGTTCCGGCTTCAGAAGTTTAAGCGCGACCTGGCGGTGGAGTGATTTCTGTTGCGCCAGAAAAACAGAGGACATGCCCCCTGTTCCCAGGTGTCGCAATAAATGAAAATCACCCAGCTCCAGGCCAATCAATCGACTGGCGGAGGTCTGCGAAGGATTATTTGGCGGAGATTGTTTCACCACGGATGAGTGCTTGTCTGGCAGCGGAGAAGTCGGGATGGAGTCACTACAGTGCGATCAATCGAAACCCATCAGGTGGATTGGCTCCGATGAAGCCAGTCGACTGACAGGTATGTTATCATACTCCATGCTGCTGGCGGTTCCTAGATCCTGACGGGAAGAACTCAGAAGCTGAAAGGGCGGAATGGATGTTCCGTTGATAGGAATGGGTGGCCGAAATCCTCTGAAAGAGGAAAACAGGCGGAATCTGACAGGGGAGTCCCTTCAAAGTCGATCAGAAGTCTCGATAATGTGAATACGTAAAAGCTTCTTGGAAGTCACTCCGCTTTTTCCTCATCGAGACGTGATAATAGACATAAAAGCAGCGTTGAAACTGCAGACCGGGACCTGTTTACAGAATAGGTTTTCACGCGATCTCACGGTGATTTCAAGTAGCTCATGACAAAAAGCCTGCGGGTTGGAGGTGTAAGGTGCCGTATCTGATTTTGGAAGAGGGATCACCCGATCAGGAAATGATCGAGCTCGATTCCGATTTGATTCTGCTGGGGCGGCACCCCGACTGTGCAATTCGCTTGAACGATATCGCCGTTAGCCGTCAGCATGCCCGGATCGTCAAGCAGAACGAGCAATATTTCATCGAAGATCTCCACAGCCGGAATCAAACGCTCGTCAATGGTCAGGCAATTCAGGGAAAGCTGCGTCTTCGCAACAAAGACTGTATCAAAATCTGTGGATTCTCGTTCCGGTTTCGGCGATCGGAGTCGAGTTCGACGCTATTGTCCCCCGTTGGTGGACATGACAGTCAGGAAACGATGCGGCTTGATTCCCGCACCGCAGTGGATGGCGAGGGTTCGTCTTCCAAAATAATTCAGGAGGCCCTGCTGAATGAAGGAAAGTTTGAGAATGATACCGCCGTCATTCAAACCTTGAAGATGAAACGTCCGGGTGCAAACCCGGTGATGGATCCCGCGCGTGCCGAAACCAAGCTGAAAGCGATTCTGGAAATCAGCAAAGCGTTGGGCGCAACCTTAAAACTGCAACCGGTGATGCAGACGATTATGAGACAGGCGTTTGCTTTATTCCCGCAAACAGATTCTGTGTTTTTAATTATGAAAGATCGCCAAACGGGTGAACTCACTATTCCCGCGAGTAAACATCAAAGTCATATTGATCCCAAAACAGCCCGGGCAAGTAAAACAATGGTCGAGTTGGCAATGAACTCTCGCGAAGCCGTCCTGAGCCAGAACTCGCTGGAAGACAGTCGGTTCACCTCCAGCGAATCGATGCAGGATATGGACGCGAGTTCCACAATCTGCGTACCACTCGTCGAGGCCTCGGGAACCGTTCTGGGCGCTTTACAACTGACGACCAGCGACCTGCGCGAAACCTATACCGACGAAGACCTTGATGTCCTCCTGAGTGTCGGTTCGCAAGTCAGTCTGGCCATTCAGAACGCGTATCAGCATGAATTGTTGCTTAAACAACATGAACTAGAACGCGAACTCGAATTTGCAATGCGGGTTCAGTTGGGTTTTCTGCCGTCCGAACGTCCTAAGGTCGACGGTTACGAATTCTGTGATTACTACGAAGCAGCCAAACATGTGGGGGGGGACTACTTTGACTACATTCATCTTCCCAATGAGCGACTGGCGATTGTTCTGGGCGATGTAGCCGGGAAAGGGGTGCCAGCGGCGCTGTTCATGGCGAGACTCCTTTCTTCGACGAGAAATCACCTGATGACCGAAATATCCGCCTCGGCAACGATAGAAGCAATGAACGCCGAATTGTCGGCCAGTGACCTCGGCTTTCGATTTATTACCCTCGTCATGCTGGTGCTGGATCTGAAAACGAATAAAATCTCTCTCGTCAACGCGGGGCATATGCCTCCCTTGCTGATCGATGCCAAAGGAGAAATTCGTGCTCTAGGCAAGGAAATTTCTGGTATGCCGTTGGGCGTAAATCCGGATCAGAAATTCCGGGAGCTGGAATTTGAATTGCAGAAAGGGGATTCTCTGGTGCTTTACACGGATGGCATTACGGAATCGATGAACCCGGATCGAGAATTATTCGGGACACACCGGCTGTTTGCATCGTTGCATCGGTCGTTTCAGAATATGGACCAACTAATTAAGCAGGTCGTGCAGGATGTCGATGCCTTCGCGCATCAGATGGATCAGAGTGACGATATGTGTCTGGTTGCCTTGCATCGGGAAACTTAGATGTTGGCCAGGATAACTGGGGCAGTTTTTGAGTGCGAACAGTTTGAGTGTGAACAGGACGTCTATATCAATTGAAAGACACTCATGTGTGTGAGGGTCTCTAGTTATCAAAGGAAGATGAACGAGAGTGGAAATGACTCCACGAGAAGTACTGGGTGAATCCGGGCCGATTGCGCGACGGTTGAAACAGTACGAAGTACGTCCTGAACAACTCGAAATGGCGGACGAAGTCGCCCGCGCGATTGCCGAGCAACGTCACGCACTGGTCGAAGCAGGTACGGGGGTCGGGAAAAGTTTTGCCTATCTCGTCCCGGCAATCCTGGCGGCCTACGGTCGTCGGAACGAAGGGAGCAAGCGGAAACGGATTATCGTTTCGACACATACGATCAGTCTGCAGGAACAACTGATTCAGCGCGACCTGCCTTTCCTGAACGCGGTGCTTCCACTGGAATTTTCGGCGGTACTGGTGAAAGGACGAACGAACTACATGTCTCTCCGTCGGCTCAAGGGGGCCGTGGAAAAGGCATCGTCGATGTTCAATGAAGCCGAGCAACTGCGCGACCTACAAAGCATCCTGGATTGGTCATACGAAACTAATGATGGCAGTCGATCCGATTTACCGTTTGCTCCTCAGCAGCAGGTCTGGGCGGAAGTGCAGAGTGAGCACGGTAATTGCCTGGGTAAAAAATGCCCGACCTACGATCAATGTTTCTACTACAAAGATCGACGCCGAATCTGGAACGCCGATTTACTGGTGGTGAATCACGCGTTATTCTTTTCGGATCTCGCCATCCGGCGTGAAGGGGCAAGTCTGCTGCCCGATTATGATGTTGTAATTTTTGACGAAGCGCACACCATAGAATCCGTCGCCAGTGAATATCTAGGAGTCACCTTTTCGAGTGGTCAGGTCGAGTACCTGCTGAATCGGCTTTATAACGAACGTACTCAGAAAGGGTTGCTCGAACAGTTCAACTTGCAGGAACTGAAACAGCTGGTAGGCGCCTTGCGACTGCAGGCGCGCGAATTCTTTTACGACCTGCGAATATGGCAGGAACAGACGGGCAAAGAAAACGGACGTGTCCACGGGGTTCCTCCCATTCAGGAAGAACTGAGCCGGTACCTGTTTCAGTTAGCAGGCAAACTGGTCCTCCAGACAGACCATCTGGAAGACGAAGATCGTATCGAGATCATGGCGGCTGCGGAACGGTGTGAAGGGCAGGCGGAAGCGCTGGAAACCTGGATGACACAAAAGCTCGACGAGGCAGTTTACTGGATGGAGCGGAGCGGCAGTCGTCAGCAAAATACACGCCTCGTTAGTGCCCCCGTCAATGTCGGGCCACAATTACGAGACGAACTTTTTAATCAGCAAAGCAGCATCATCCTGACCAGTGCGACGATTGCCGTCGGAGAGAACGATTTCAATTACGTCAAAGGTCGATTGGGATTAACCTCCGCCATCGAGAAAAAACTGGGCAGTCCGTTCAACTATCGAGAACAGGCGAAATTAATCTTGCTCGATGACATGCCCGATCCCAATTCACGAGAGTACGAGACGGCTGTCTCACGCTGTATCGAGCATTATGTACCGCAGACAGAGGGGCGAGCATTTGTCCTGTTTACCAGCTATCGGATGCTGCAGCGCTGCGCTCGGCAGGTTCAAAAATTTCTGATCGACAATCGGTTGACTCTATACTGTCAGGGAGACGGACTGCCTCGTTCCGCCATGCTGGAGAAATTCAAAAAGGATCCTCGTGCCGTTCTGTTCGGTACGGACAGCTTCTGGCAAGGTGTCGACGTGCCGGGTGACGCACTTCAGAATGTGATTATCACCAAACTCCCATTTAGCGTGCCCGACCATCCCTTGCTGGAGGCGCGGATTGAATCGCTGAAAGCGAACGGACAAAACCCGTTCATGGAGTACCAAGTGCCCGAGGCGATTATCAAACTCAAGCAGGGTTTTGGCCGTTTGATTCGGACCCAGCAGGATACCGGTCAGGTCGTAATTCTCGATCCCCGTGTCCGCAGTCGACACTATGGACGCCTCTTTGTCGAGTCTCTTCCAGAATGCGAGATGGTCTACGACCGGTATCCGGCACTGCTGAGCCATTCTTCTGATTAAAGCAGCGGTCGTCCGGTTAATATTTTTAAGCCTGCGGGTTAAAGTCGTCTTCCTGGCCCTGCTCATGATTCATGGCTACAGGTTCGGTATCGATCTCGTCTTCGCTCTCCATGTTTAGCTCGGCTGGCTGTTCGATGGTCATATCACGACCTTCGCCCATCCTGTCTTTGATTACGCTGTACGATTCCGCCTGTTTGATTTTCATGAATGAACGGAAGTAGATGAACAATGAACCGCATGCGACTGTTGCAGCGGCGATCGTCTGCCACGTGTAACTTTCCTCACTCCAGAAACTGCTGAGAGCAAAGATTGCCGTGATGATAACTGCCACTACACTGATGATCAGGTTGAGCATCAAGGTTTCTCGGAGTTTTTTTGAGGAGTGAGTTGCCAGTGCAGTTCTCGCGTTGGCATTGGCCACTTCTCGCAAGGTTCGCAAGTTGGCACGAAGCTCATCCGGGTTAGCCTTGGTCCGCTCTTTAATCTGCTTGGTCTCTACCTCAATAGCGGTCTCCGTTTGAGGACCGTCTACCGGTGCGGTTATTCCTGAAGTGGTTCCTGGTTTCGGTTTCAATGGTTTGTTCAGGAGCGACTCTTTTTTCTTAGACTCCTCAAACTCATCACCCGCCGACCCTCGTTTCGTTCTTTCAATAAGACGTTGCATATACGCTTCGATAGAGTCATCGGCTTTCTCGACTTCCGGCTCTTCTGCACTTTCTTCAGCGTAGGAGTGTTCTGATTCGACCTGTTCTTCCTCGGCTGCGAACGAATCCTGCGGAGTCTCTTCTGGCTCAGCAAAAGAGTCGAACGATTGATCTGGATCAGCGAAATCAGTTGGATCAAATCCGAGTGACGAAGGCATTTCTGCCGACATTATTTCTTCATCGGCTTCCGTCGGCTGAGTAGTGCCCAGTTGCGCCTCGTTCTCATGCATGTCAAACAAATTGGCGAGTTGCGATCGCAGAGAAGTCATTTGTCCGTCTGAGGCTTTGCTCACAGCGGGAGCTTCGCGTGGTTCATCTTCGGAAACAAACGTTTCGTCTACGAGTTCTTCTGAATCATCATCCTCTGAAAAGTCGGCGGCAGAAATTGTCTCTAATTCCTGCACTTCATCCAGAAAATCAGGCGACAATGAATCCAGCTCATTCTGCACGTCGTCAAATTCGTGATCTACTCCTGTTGCTTCAACAGCGGGGTCGGTGAAGTCATCGACTTCCGGCTCTGACATAAGAGCATAAGCCTCCTCGTCTGTCTGCTGGTTCTCGTCTTCCGAGAATTCTTCGTTTGTTAACTCGGCGCCAGAGTCTTCTATTTCCGTTGGAATCGTTGCCAGGGGCTGGGCGGCTGCTTCTGCCAAACGTTGTCGTGCGGCGGATTCCAGTTCTTCGATCTCCTGTTTCTGTTCGGCCAGTTTTGCCCGGAGCTCTTCCAGCTCTTCTCGTTCTGCATCCAGGTCGACGCGGTTTCCCGTCACCTGATCCCGTTCCAGTTCCAACTGATGTCGTTCATCGACGAGAGAGTTTTGTTGCTCTTCCAACTGTCCTCGTTCGTTAAGTAGATTGTCGCGGAACGTTTCCAGCTCGGCACGAACCGCTTCCAGTTCGGCGTGGGCCGACTGATCGAGTGCCTGCTGGGCCTGTGCGTCTGCTGATTGAGTCGATTTCAGCTCATCATGTTCCGCTTCCAATGTCTGCAACCGGTCAACGAGTTGTTCCTGTTGCTGCAGCAGTTCTTCGCGGTTCAGCTGTACGGACTCTTTTTCATTGGTCAGTTGTTGATGCTGCTCCTGTAAGTCCTCGTGACGATCTTCGAGTTCGGCCAACTGCTGGCGGGCTGTTTCCAGGCTTTCGGAAAGTTGTTCCAGCGCTTCAGAATGCTGGTTCTCGCTTTCCATCTGTTTCATTTCTGCTTCGAGTAACGCCGATCGCTCCAGCTCGATCTTTTCTTTCAATTCATCGAGTTGATCGAGGTTCTGATCGAGCATCGATTGCACCTGATCGCGTCGGCTTTCGGATGCTTCGAGTTCTTTCTCTAAGCGGGACTTCTCTTTCTGAAGGTGAGTATTGTCCTTTTCCAGTTTATCCAAACGGACCATCGCTTCAGAAAGTTTACGCTCCGCTGCTGCAATCTGATGTTCTTTATCGGTAAGTTCGCTGGTCGTCTCATTGTATAGAGATCGCTCCTGTTCGAGCGATTCCCGATCTGTAGCAAGACGACGGGTCAATTCATCAGCGATATGGGTATCAATGGAGGCTTCCCATTTCTGGAGCCGCTTCCGTTCACCATCCAAATCCAGTTTTTCTTCTTCAAACAGATCCTGCTCGGCTTCAAGCGTGGCGCGGTCCTGCTCAAGCTGTTTGCGTTCGTCCGCTAAACGGTCCTGAAGCGAGTTCAGTTCCGTTTTCTGTTCTTTGATCTGTTTTTCCAGCGACAGCAATTCATCGCGCTGATGATCTAGTCGCTCTGATTCCAAGCTGGTCTTGTCTTTAAACTTGGCCTGTTGTTCTTCCAGTGATTTCAACGAACGCGTTAGCTCTTCTTCTCGCAGGTGCAGGTCGTCTTCCTGTTTGTTGAGTCGCGACTCCTCCGCAGAGAGATCCTGAGTTCGTTGCTCCCATTCCGCCGCTTGCGTCTGAAGATTGGCTTCCCGGCTGGTCAAATTATCTTTCTGAGATTCCAGTTCACGCACTTCTCCTTTCAACCGTTTCAGTTCTTCACGGGTTGTCTGCAAACGATCTTTTTCCGCGACGACGTAATCGCTGATTCGATCCGAACGGGTTTCGATTTCTTCTTCCCGTGCGGACAATGCCTGTTCCCAGTGCGCCGCTCCCTGCATACGGGCTTTGATTTCTTCGTTTTTCTGGTGACGCTCCGCTTCCCAGCGGGCGCGAGCCTGTTCGTATTCGTCATGCTGCGATTTCAGGGCAGCTTCCTGATCGAGTAAATCCTGCTCGCGTGCTTTCAGGTCCTGTTGAAATTGTTCGATTTCGGAACGTCGGGTCGTCAGATCCTGTTCGCGTTCTTTGAGCGTGCTCTGCAACTGTTCCGCCCGCTGTTGTTGTAACTGAATCGATTTCTGAGTCGCTTGAATCTCTTTCTGAAACGATTGCAGTCGCAAATCTTCAGTATGCAATTTCTCAAGGCTTTCTCTCGTCAACGCCTCCTCCATCGTTGCCTGATTGCGACTGCGGGCCAGCTGATCCCGTTCTTTCTGGATTTCGCGGTCGATCTCTAATCGGCGTTCAATAGCGCGTGTCGCTTCTTCCTGTAATGCAGCCAGTTGGTCCTGGATGAATTTCTCTTTTTCGTCCGCTTCATGGACACGAGCAATCGCTTCTGCCGAACGCTGTTGCCAAAGAGCGACTTTATTAACCTGTTCCGACTGCTGATTCAGGTTCTCTTCGATCTTCGACTGCTGCGCCTGAAGTTGGCCCTGCAAAGAGGTCAACTGGCGTTCCAGATCCTGTTTCAGTTGATTGATTGATTCAGAAGACGAGTCATGCGATTGCGAAGCAGATGGCATACTCCGTTCAGACTGATGTGAAACAAGAGCTTGATCCTGACTGCTCGACAGCTCAGAGGGTTTCTCAAGCGTCTCAGTCTGTGGTGAATTGGAGTGATCTTTCTCCGCCAGCATCGACGTGTCCATCGTTGCTTCCTCGCCAGCATCGTCGCTGTCGATTGCCTGTTCGTTTTCATTCAGCGCATCGAGTAATGAGGTCGCTTCGAGCGAGTCCGTATCTGCTTCGGCGGTCAGGTCTTCTTCGGGCAGTGATGCCATTGCCATTTCGGGTTCGGGCATTTCTTCTGTTTCTTCAAGTTCAGCCAGTTCGTCGGCTCCGCTCTCAGGTTCCAGCGCCGTATCCATTTCCGAACGGAGTGAGGAGGTTTGTTCCAATAGATTGTTTTCGGCTTGATCGCGAATCGATTCTTCTCTCAGGTCCAGGGACAATTCCAGAGCGGTATTCGATTCAGACAGAACCTCGTCGATATCATCCTCACTAGCTTCATCGTTGGTCGCTTCAGGTTCGTCCGTCGATTCCAATGTCGTCTCGTCGCTTGGAGTGGTCGAGGAGGGCTCTTCGCTGCTTGTATCCAGGGTGGCCTTCTCCTGCTCTTCTTTATTGACATATAGCTGGTGGATGTCGTCTACAGTCACTGCATCGTCTGCAGGCTCTACATCAGCGGGTGGAGTGTTCTGTCCTTCGATTGAAGCGAGCAGGGCGGCCATGTCTCCGTTGAGCTCTGTTTCATTTTCTTCGCCGACTTGTTCCTCCAGAACTTTCTCGGACTCGAGCGAAGCTACGACTTCCTCTTCGACGATTTCGGCAACTTCGTCTTCTTCACTTTCTTCCTCTGCAGGAACACTCTCTTCGATCAGGCTTTCTTCCGAGATGGGTAGGCTATCCTCGACGAGATCAGACTCACTGCTAGCTTCTTCGGACGTCGCAGCCTCTTCTTCCAATAACGATTCGACAGAAATATCTGTTTCGTCTACGGATTCCAGTTCTGCTGTTTCTTCCGCTACTTCTTCTGTCGGCTCAATTGAAGATACTGTTTCAATTTGCTCCAAATTGTCCTGCAGTTGTGCGTCCTGATCCAGGTCGGCAACTTCTTCGATCTCGGGGACTTCGGTCTCTTCCACGTCGGGCGCAGACATAATGCTGGCGAGCAGATCTTCATCTACTTCCAGCTCGTCTTCAGCACCGTCGAGGTTGACAAATTCTTCCGGAGAAGCCAGTTCGGGTTCGGAGAAGTCTTTCGGTTCCGTAGAATCATCTCCGTCACCGAAGAGTTCCTCAGGACTCAGTAGATCGTCAATATTCATATCGGTCGATGACTTTTCTTCGGCAGAGGAGGCTGACGAGTGAGCAGACTCGGTAGGAGAGTTGATGACCAGAGAGGAGAGATCGCCCTTTTCCAGGAACGCATCTGTGGAGACAACTGTAAATTCGACTGTTCCCAAGGTGAGAAGATCGCCTGGCTTTAATTCCGCTTTTTCAACACTGTTCTGATTGATCTGTATCGACGAACCGTGGGCATCAATTTCGACGCGGGAGTCAATCACGGAAATCGAGCAGTGATACGCCTCTACACCTTCGGCTTGGAGTACGAGCGTATTGTCATCTGTACGACCGATGGTGGAGACGCCGTGACGAATGGCCAGTGCGGGCCAGTCGGCGGTTTGATCTACAGGCATCAGAACTAACAGGACATCGTTCTCATCCATAGGAAAGGTTGTCTCTTCGGAAAGGGTGGACATCCCACATAGCTCCATTCTTTATGGGGGATTTCATGTCGAACGAGATGCTCGTCAGCATGATGTTCGTGTAGTCATTCCAGCGTCAGGCAATACGAGTCTCTGGCAAACTTGATGTGACCGTTAGAATTGTGCTCGGGCGAACACTTCTCGGCTGTTCTCAGTGCGCGAAGGACATATTTTGTCCACAGACGATCTCGCTGTCTGTTATTCTCGGCAAGGAGGACCTGCGCTGAATTGTTCAAACCGGGAAACGGAGCGGATTGAGGCAGGACGACCGGGGCAGACGAAATAGTTTCTCTTTTCGGCAAGCTTTTTGCATATTGCCGAGTAAGTCCTAGTTGCCTGAATGCCCCGCTTTTACACGAATTGAGGATCCCATGGAGCAAAACATTCCCCTGCCAGAACTTCGCGCGCCATGGGCTCGTGTCTGTTGTGCCCTGTTGCTCCTGATGGTTGCCTGGTGCCTGTTAACGCCTAATCCACCGCAAAGTCTGGATGAATTGCAGGATCAGACTCTCAGGGGCGACTTGATTATTCACCTGTCTGTTTTCAGCATGGTTTCGTTTTTTATACTAAGTTTGTGTTCACCGGCGCAGCGGGCGAACGGAGTCAAAGGAGCGATCTCTTTTGCAATTATTACAGAGCTGTTGCAACTTTTCGTTCCCAATCGGACCTGCGACCCGTACGACATGATTGCAAATTTAATGGGCATCGCCATCGGATTCATGATGGTGCTCGTATGGGATCAGCTGTTACGGCGATACGGACGCGACTATCTCCGTAAGCGGTGCCGCTCCGGATTGCTCAATGCTCGTGATACGTATGTTCGCCTGCGGACATCCGGTCCGACTTCCGATTGACCGTCTGCCCAATCACGCCGAATTTCCCATCGGGCGTACCTTCATCCCTGTATCCAACTTCTGTAAGATGAATACCAGCTACTCAAGCAGAATTTCTGTCTGGCTATTCCATCTTGTCTAACAGCAGAACTGGATCGAATTGATGAGCACGCCGCTCGAATACAAAGTTGAACCCGCGTTTTCACAAATTCCCGCCGCCGATTGGGAGAACCTGAAACCCCAACTGGACGCGGCCCGCCAGGAAACGCTCGCCGATGTCGACCTGCTCACATCGGGAGAAAAAGTTCCAGCAGACAAACAACCGCTTGATGCCGGTTTCATCATGCTGCCGACGAATCTGCTGGAAGAGCAGAAGTCCCAAGGGGAACAAAGTCTGCTCGGACAGATCAAAGCGGTTGCTAAGGGTTTGCAGCCCATGATCGATCGTTTCCTTGTCCTGGGAATTGGTGGTTCCTATATGGGAATGCGAGCCCTGTTTGAAGGGCTCTGTCACCCGTACCACAATGAACTCTCCCGATCCGCTCGAGGTGGCATTCCTCGATTATATTTCGCAGGGAATAACATCGATAATGATGAGACCGCCGGTCTGCTGGAAGTCCTGCAGGCCAGTTCGAACAATTCCCCGATTGAAAATCGCTGGGGGATGACGGTCATCAGTAAATCGGGAGGAACATTAGAGACGGCAGTCGCCTTTCGTCTGTTCCGTGATGCTCTGGAAAAAACCTATGGTGCAGAATCGAAAGAGGTGACCGAGCTGGTCGTGCCCATCACGGGGGAGTCTGGCAAGCTCCGTGATCTTGCCAACGCCACTGGTTACCCGGCGATCTTCCCAATACCAGATGGCGTCGGCGGACGGTTTTCCGTTTTCACGGCGGTTGGTCTCTTCCCCGCAGCAGTAATGGGTGTCGATATCGATGCGCTTTTACAGGGCGCAGCGGATATGACCGAGCGCTTCCGCACGGCCCCCATCGGTGAAAATCCCGTGCTCGATTACACGGGCGTCTGTCATCTACTCGAAAAGAACAAAGGTCTGTCGACCCGCATTCTTTCCACTTGGGGTTCTCGGCTGGAAGCTTTCGGTCTCTGGTACGATCAACTGTTGGCCGAGAGTATTGGCAAAGAAGAAAAAGGGGCCTTGCCGTTAACCGTCGTGAACACTCGCGACTTGCACAGTCGCGGACAGCAGCATCAGGAAGGGGTTCGTGATAAATTAATTACGAATGTGATTGTGGAAGAACCCTCCACGGCACCTGTTTCTGTACCGCAGGTGGGCGAAGATCGCGATCAGGATCAGCTGAATCGACTGCAGGGTAAAGCGATGCCGGAACTGATGGACGCAGCGATCAAAGGGACCAACAAAGCTTACGCCGAAGTGAATCGTCCCACCGCTGATCTGGTCTTTCCGAAGCTCGACGCTTATGCACTCGGCCAGGCACTGCAAATGATGATGTTGGCGACTGTCGTCGAAGGGCGGCTGATTGGCATTAATCCCTACGGGCAACCGGGCGTGGAAGCCTACAAACAGAACATGGGCGAAATTCTGTACGGCAAATAATCCGGCTCTCGTTTGTCTGATTGCTTCTTAACCCGTCATATGAGATCCAAATAAAGAGTGACATCATGAGTGTTCAAATTGAATTCCTGGGGCACAGTACGTTTGAAATTCGGTCAGGAGAACACCGAATTTTAATCGACCCCTTCTTAACCGGTAATCCGCAAGCGAAGAAGACAGCGGAAGAGATGAATCCGACCGTCATCGTAATAACGCATGGTCATGGAGATCATGTCGGTGACACGGTGGAAATTGCCAAACGAACCGGTGCACTGGTGATCGCGAATTATGAGATTGCCGAATGGCTCACTGCTCAAGGCGTCAAAAACGTGCATGCTCAACATCAGGGAGGCGGCTTCCAGCATCCTTTCGGATACTTGAAACTGACGGTCGCACATCACGGTTCCATGTTGCCCGATGGCTCAAACGGCGGAAGTCCATGTGGTTTGTTATTCAAACTCCCCGGGAAAACAATCTATGTTGCTGGTGACACGGCACTCTTCTCCGACATGAAACTGATCGGCGAAGCGGAACTCGATCTGGCGATTCTGCCTATCGGCGATAACTTCACGATGGGACCAGATGATTCGTTACAGGCGATCCGGTTCCTTGATCCCAAACTCG
Source organism: Polystyrenella longa (assembly GCF_007750395.1). GTDB lineage: Bacteria > Planctomycetota > Planctomycetia > Planctomycetales > Planctomycetaceae > Polystyrenella > Polystyrenella longa. The sequence goes on from NZ_CP036281.1 coordinate 233,859, forward strand.
TCATCCCCTGTCATTACAACACGTGGCCTCCTATCGAACAGAACCCGCACGACTGGGCGATCCGTGTTGGCGGCGAGACGGATGCCAAGGCGAAAGTGATGGAAGTGGGCGACGTGATTACTGTTTAATAGGTGCTCACGATTAAATACAGAGTTTCTGACAGGCGAAATCGGTTCTCAACCGGTTTCGCTTTTTTAGTCAATTATGAGAAAAGCCAATCGTTGAGATAGCCTCCCGTTCCGTATGCTAATAGAATAGCTTTTGTCGCACCTCACTTTCGATCCACGTTCAAGTTCTTTTTCAGGGAGACGACCATGTTCCATCTCTACCGTTGTTCCATGTGTGCGTTCGCTATGTTGTTTTTCATCGGATGCAGTACAGAGCCTGATACACCTACTACAACTGAATCTCAGGAATCGTCCGTCCAAACTGACCCTTTACCGGAAGTCGTAATTGAACCAGAAGAGATGCTGCCGGAGAAAGGCCCGGCTGCTGCTGTGGAACCCAGTTCAAAAGCACCAGTGAAAACGAGCGAGATGAAAACGGACGGCGACGTGATGACGCTGACCATTCCTGAATCGTCCGAAGAGATGCAGCCGTTGGGAGCAGGCATGCTCGTATCACTCAGCGAAGAGGGCGAATTGAAAGTGAACAACTGGGAAACTCGAGACGCAAAATTCTCTCCTGAACTGGAAGCTGAATACTTCCTGCTCTCCATCAATCGCGAATCGCCCGGTTATCTAACCAAAGGACATTTCACGCAACTGCCCGAAGAAGGTTCAGCAACATTAAAACTGGATAAAGGTTACTCCGAGTTCCTCGAAAACGCGCCGGTGATCGTATTCAATCCCAAAGCCGCGACGCCAGAGTTCATGAAGCAGTTTTCAGGAATGGTGCCGTTGAACGATCCCAATAAAGAAGACTCTGGTGATGCAGATCCAATTGAAGCCGCTCGAACCCAGGCACAGGTATCTCAGTCACGCAATAACTTGAAGCAGATTGGGTTGGCGTTTCACAATTACCATGACCTATACGGTTGCTTTCCTCCCGGCGTACTTTATGGTCCCGATGGGAAACCCTGGCACAGTTGGCGAACGCTGCTGCTTCCCTTCCTGGAACAACAGAATCTGTATGACACGTACGATATCACGCAGCCCTGGGATAGCGAAACGAACATGAAAGTTCTGGACGTTATAGTTCCGGTTTATTCGGATCCGTTACGTGGTGAAAACCCGGATAACTACACCCACTATATTTCCACTGTTGGTGAAAAAGGAGCCTTGAATGGGATTGAGTTCGATGGAACTAAAGAAGGCTTTGAAAAGGCATTATTCGAAGGAACCAAAATCCAGAATATGACCGACGGAACTTCGAATACGTTGCTAGTCGCTTCGGTCGCTTCGGAAGCGGAAATTCCCTGGACGAAACCACAGGACGTATTCGTGAATCCCAATGTGCCCGAATTAAACTCAAAAGATGGATTTTCGACGATCGACATCAATGGAACAGAACGACTGATCGCTCTCTTCTGCGATGGTTCTGTACGAGTGTTTGATGGCTATGAACTTGGCAAAGAACGCCTGGCGGCCTATGTCTCCGCGGGCGGTGGTGAGATTATTCAGGATGTTCCCAAAGATAAACATCCGGTGACCTATCTCACGATTACTGCCGATGGCGAAAACTCGACAGCCAGCTTTAAACGAGTTTGGGAATAATTCCTTTCAGCTACCTCTCTTCAATCAGGTTGTTTCCTATGCCTTCTTTTTTCGTTCGATTGGGTTTGCTGGTCCTGGTGATGTCCGTCGTCGGTTGTAGTTCTACGGAAGAAGATTTGGGGGACAGTCCAGCAGCCCGACCAAAAGTAACCACAAGTGAGCAGGTTGACAGCGGTCTGTTGCGTATTCCTCAGCAGGAGATGGGGGCAATCGGCGATGGAAAGGTGGGAGCGATTTCCGAGGAAGGGGAGGTCGTTCTCAGTAGCTGGGACAGTCATTCGTCCGAGATCAATCGCGAGTCGAACTACTTCATCATGTTTCGCCAGCGACAGGGTGACGAAGGGTACCTGACCACAGGGAAGTTCATACAGTTACCGGACGAGGGCGACGTGAAAATTAAGTTGAATCAGGGTTTGGATAAATTAACGACCGACCACGTCTTACTCGCCTTCCGTCCCGACAATGTTTCTAACGAATTTGTGGAACAGTTTCGGGCGACTATCCCGTTAAGTGATCCGACGCCTTCCGACGAACCCGTGTCGGACCAGACTCTGGACGAGGCTCGTATCGAAGCGGTGCTAATGCAGTCGAAAAAGAATCTCAGAGATATCGCCATCGCGATGCACACTTACTCCAATGAGCATGGTTGCTTCCCTCCGGGAGTGATCTATGGCCCCGATGGCAAACCATGGCACAGCTGGCGGACATTATTGCTGCCCTATTTAAACCAACAGACCGTTTATGATCTGTACGATGTGACTCAACCGTGGGACAGCCCGGCGAACCAAGGCATTTCCGAGATCAACATGATCATCTACAGTGACCCTTTGTATGGCAAGAATCCGGACAGATATGCGCATTACGGAGTCGGTATCGGTGACGAAACCTTGATGCGAGGCGTAGAGTACGACGGCACCCGGGACGGATTCGAGACGGCGCTCAAGCAGGGCGTAAGTCTGGCCGATGTCATCGATGGAACGACAAACACGTTGATGGCTGCTTCTATCTCGCCCGCAGATCAAATCAAATGGTCCGAACCCAGGGACGTATTCATTTATCAGAATGTACCGGAGATCGATTCGAAAGATGGCTTCGCGGCTCCCTATCAGAGCAATGGCCAACCGAGTGTGTTAGTCGGAATGTCAGATGGCTCGGTGCAGACCATTTCCAAAACAACTTTAACGCCCGATTTCCTGAAATCACTTCTTACCATTAACGGAAAAGAAGTCATTACATCGCCGACTGCCTCTTCTGAAAACAAACGACCGCAGGTGATCATTAAACTGAACTCTGCCGGTGAAGAGTCAACAGCCGAGTTCGTTCTGGAGTAGAACCTATCCTGGACTCGGTTGAGGCCCTGTGCGAGGGTGTCAAATAAAGGGCTGTTTGACCCGACAGAGGGTTTCAGGGAGATTTACAGAACGGCTACCGTTCTTCTGCCAGTTCGCGGGCGAGGACTTCAAAGTACTGGTCGATAGCAGCACGGTATTGTTCGGGAGTCAGCTTGCCCTGGTTTTGCTTCATTCCTTCTTCGAGGGTGGAGATGAGTTTGTTCCAGTCAGTCTGGCGAGCTCCCGATTGATTCCGTTGTGCCTGCGCATTCTTGAGTAAATCACTCTGCAGTCGGTTGAGTCGCTGCTGCTGAAATTGAGCACTCACGATTCCCCCCATTCCACCACCTGCACCGCCGGCAGAAGGGTTCATCCAGTCCATGATCAATTGCAGATTGGAAGGGCGCCGTAGAATTGCCAGGAGTGTTCTTTCCTGGGAGAGTCTTTCACGCTCCAACATCGCCAGTAAGTCTTCTAACGTGAAACCGACCTCTAAATCATCCGGATCTGGTGTGCCGGATTCCTGTTTATTTATCTCTTCCATCATCCGGTCGAGCATGGCGTCAAACAGCTTTTCGGCCGCATCGAGTTCTATGTGTGCCTGCTGTTGATGTTCGAGTGATTCTTCAAGTTTGTCCTGAAAGAGAGCCGTTTCGCTACTGGTCATCGCGGCTGCGGCATCGATTTGCAGTTTTCGTTTCAGGTCTGCTGCCATCTTTCGAACCTCCGAAGGAAATCCGGCCAGTTGAGGCTCCAATGCCTGAAACTTACTGACGAAGACGAATGTTTCATCAAGCAGATTGAACTGATCGATTTCGGCTGCGCCTAAATAATCCCCTTTACCATAAGCTTCAGCGGACTCAACCCAACTTTCCAGATCCTGATTGAGTTCATCAATCTGCGCGACACGGTTGCCTAAGTGCTCTTTGAGTTCATTGCTCGCATTAGGATAAATTTCATTGATTTCGTTCTGGAACTCTTCATAAGCAGCGATCAATTCTTTTGCCCGCGCCGCCTGTTCTGAATTTTCAGTCTCAATGAGTTCATTGGCCTGAGTGGTCAAGGCCGCGGCTCGGTCGTTGAACTTCTTGATATCCGCTTCGGCCCCGTCGATTTGTTTAGGAAGCCAAGTGACGAATTTGTCATGAATTGCGCCTGAAGATTCTACCAGACTATAGACCTGTTGCTGGTGTCGTTCGAGTAGAGCTTTGGGGAAGGGGCGATCCGTTTTCTCGCTTCCCTCTTCAGCGGATGCTTCATCCGCCGCTTTCACCCGTTTTTGATATTCGATCCAGTATTCACCTTCCCGGGTGATCCGTTGCTGTGCCAGATTCATCTCGGAAAGTTGCTCTCGGAGGAGAGTCGTCTGGTTTTCCACTGAATCCATAAATCGTTTTAACAAACGTGGATCTTCCGCCAGAATCTTGGCCAACTCGGCGTAGATTTCCTGTCGTTTTTTCAGGATCTCTTCCAGCTTCTGTAAGTATTCATCGCTGAATTCCGTGTCGAACGGTTTTCCCTCAGTGACATTGTTGACCGGCTTTTCATTGCCCAGCATCGTCAAAGAGTCTTCGAGATAAACTTGATACAGTTTATCGATGCGTTCCACTTTGTCGGCAATTTCTTCATCCCGCTTGACGTTCTCGTACTTGCGAGTGAGTTGTTCCAGCAAAACGAGTGCGCGTTCAATATGGAAAATCGTTTTATCAACGAGCGGTTGCCGCTCTTCTTTCGTTTCCAGCTTAAGTAAATCGCCCCACAAATCTGCAGCGGGTTCGACATGGGAGACCTGGATCGAGTCGACCTGTAAACCGATGAAGGCGTAGGGGGTTGCTGAACTTTTCTGTTTGAGTTCCTGGATCGCACTAATCGACTGTTTCAGTTGCTGGGCTGTCAATTTGTACGATTGCGGAATCGCAACGGCCGTCTCTGTGCTGGACTGGAGATATTCGTTGTACAGATCGGAGTTCTTCTGCGCGCTGGTCAGGAGTTCTTTGAGTTTTTTGAGAATAGGATCGATTGCCATCTGATATTTCTTTCGCCGCTGTCCCTCGAAGCGACTCGCGAATTCGTCAATCATAATTCGCTGTTTGGAAGAAGTCGAATTCTGCTGTTCCACATCAAGCATCCGGCGACCCATGTCGTTCGGCGGAGGCGTCGCTCCCGGTTCGACCTCTTCAGGGGATGGACGCTTGTTGGCATCTTGCCCCTCTTTCTCTTCTGGCGAGAACGGCAGAGGTTCAAAGTCGCCTTGATCGTTGGTAGTCGGACTCGATGCTGGTGAATCCGATGTTTCATTCGTCTGAGGGACGTTCCGGCTGCTGGGGCTGGGCATATTCTCGCCGGATGGATTTCCCGCTTGCTGCGAGTTGGCATTGCCATTCTGCTGAGATTTGTCTGATACATTTTGTTCGGCATTGTCCTGCTCTTCGCCAATCCTAATCTGGCGCGTTTCCTGTTCAGGTTTCTGTTGAGACTCTCCTTCAGAACTCGACCCGGAACTGGCTCCACCACTTTGCTGGCTCGGGGATCCTGACGGACTGCTCGACTTACCTTCCCCAGTATTCGAAGAGGGTGAGTTTGATCCTTGCGGATTGATTTCGGAGGGGTTGGTCGCCTCTCCCGCTGCATTCTGCTGTGAAGGATCTTGGGGCGAAGATGGACCGGAGGGACTACCAGTCTGTTCTGAACTCTTCTGCTGCGATCCCTGCGGTTGAGAACCTTGTTGTTGAGAACTCGCAGATGGTGAGTTTTCAGAAGAAGAGTTTTTCGAGTCTTCGGAGCTCGCTTGGGCGGAGTCGCTCGGTTTACTGCCGTTCGAGTTCGCGCCCTTATTGTTTTGTTGGTCTGTGCTCGGGTTATTCTTGCTGTTCCCGTTTTGGTCTCCGGTTTGTTGATGACCATTCGGTTGATTCTGTGACGGCAACGGAGTTTGAGCCGGGCTGAAGTCTGCGTTCGATTCCGGGTTAGAGACGTTTTCCTTGGAGTCGTATACACGAACGGCGTAAGACAGAACGTCGTCGTTCTGGAGATCAAGTTCGTTCAAGTCGAGTGTGGTGGACGCACTGAGATACGACTTGTCTTGCTGTTCTCCGAGAGGAATGTCGATGACTTTCGATTCAACAGGGGGGCCATTGGGATCGAGTGGGTTTTCCTTATATAGAACGAGTTCCGCCTTGGTGATAGCGAAGTCGTCGCGAGCCATGAATTCGATATCAATCACATCGTCACCGGGGACAGAGATCTCATCGTCAGGAGTGACGATCGTCACAGCCGGGGCCCGGTCTTCATAAACGGTGATGCGGCAAAGCGGAGGCTTGCGATTGGCTAGTCCGTACTCGTTCATCAGATGTGGTGAGAAGGAGAAGGACTTCTCCAGGGCGACGTTGTACTCGAATGTTCGATCAGAGATGGCATTCAGTATTACTTTATCACTATTCGCCATGTCCAATGTCATCGTGTCTAGCGGTTGAGAGATCCGGAACTCGATGGACAACTGGCTTCCTTTTACTGCCCGAACGCGTGGGGGAAGTTCGTTTAAGTTCTCTTTGGGCAGTTCCGTATACGCGGGAGGCGTCAGTTTGAATTTGATCTGTTCGAATTCGGGACGTTCGGCGATGTCGACTCGGTATAATTCCGTTTGCCCGTCACCCGCCCGCCATCGATAGGTGAAAGGTTGTGCGACCGATTTGATTTGATGCAGATAACGAGGGCTTTCGACTCCCTCGGTCACCAGAGAAAGCGAAATCTGTTGCTCTCCCTCTCCATCGGGAGTGATGAAAAGCATCGCTTCGTTGGCGTCGCCTGAAGTCAACAAGGTTGAGAGGGTCAGGCTCTCCTCGATAGGGACGATGAGGTTCTTATTTTGAGAATCGAGTTTGACGAGGCTGATATCCGCAAACGGTAACCAGAAACGCGAGAGCAGAACCAACATCTGCATCGGCGCGAATAAAAACGGAATCAGCAAGGCGGCGGCGAGTGCGAGCAAAATATTACGCCACTGGAGTAATTCTTGTCGGTCAACAATTTGTTCCGGATTCACAAACCGGCCACGATCCTGGGCCTCACTACGGACCTGATCTAGCATAACGGCTGTGCTTGTTCCTGAAGTATGTCGCCCGCTCAGATTCAGGATGGTCGACCACCGTTCTTCCAGTTCGGGAACGGAAAGATCCACCTGCCTTGCAACCTGATCCAGTGAATCCCGTTTGAGGTAGGGTTGGATTACTTTCAGACAGAGAACTACTCCTGTCAGACCGAGAACTGTGAGTGTAAGGATTAAACGGACGGATGTATGGAACAACACCAGCGAACCATCGATCAGCATGCTAAGCAGCAGCAGGGCCAGAAAACAGGCTGCTGTTTTCAATAGCCCGGTTTGAATTCGAGTCAGCATGGTCCGGTGCTCAACTGCGTTCAACTTCTGGTTGATTTCCGCAGGAAGCATATTGGCTGTCAGGTTGCTCGCCATCGTTCAGATCCTCATACCGAGGGAATGTGTTATTAAAAGGAGATCTTGTTTGCCAGCAGAAAATATTACGCCAGACCGACCCGTTTGCGGATGGTCCATTCGATAATCAGACATCCACAAAGTAACCCCAGAATCGACCAGCTTGGCCAGGTCGCCTGTCGCTGGATTTCTTCAGTCACCAACGGTTTCAAGTCCGTCAAAAAAGCGACCTCGCTCATCGAGGTGGGAGGAATTACAATTCCGCCCGTCAATTGCGCGAGTTGTTCTAACGTCGTCAGGTCGCAACGGGTATCTACCAACTCTCCCGTTACGGGTGAATCGAATCGAATGGGAACAGACGGAGTTCCTTCGAATTCTTCCTGAGCGAGTAATTCGCTCACTTTCGCACCTTCAACCTGGATTTCGTAATCGCCGGGACTGAGAGGAGCAAACTGTCCCCGGTACCTTCCGGGGATCTGCTGATCCGCACGGAGCTCAACTTGTGATTTCGTTTGACCCTCTTGTTGGACACTGGCAGTAAGGATGCCATCGGTAACGGGTCGTTGTTGAGGGTCGGATAAGGTGACCTCGACTTCAACCGGTTCCCCACTATTGTAATTCTCTTTATCCGTGCGAATCTTTACGTATTGGGAACCGCTCGAAATATCTCGTGCGACGACACTACGAAGCAGTTGTCCCCAGAAGCGGTGATGGTAGAGATCTCCCTTACGGGCACGCAAATGATAGGTCGCCGGCGAGGAAATATAGGTGACGGATCCTTTACCGACCAAATGCCAACAGAGGAACGAAGGGGTCTCGCCCTGCTGCTGCAGAAAATTGGAACCAGACAGACTGGCAACGGAAATCAGATTGTGACTGGTTGGTTTGGGAATCGAAAAGGGTGAAAGGTAATAGATCGGCATCGTCCGACTGGTTTCTTCCCAAAGCTTCTGATTATTGCCGCCCGAATTACCCGTCAGATTGAGGGCACCCATGTTCTGGCCTGCAGGAGTCAGTTGTAATGCATAACCTTTGTTGTTGTTCACGGGGAAGGGGGAAGTCTCGACCGGCAGGATTTCACCAATCGGTCCATTGATGTACCGCTGCGGCATCGATTCGGTCCCCGCGATGATAATCACATTACCTCCACGGCGAGTCACATATTCATACAGGGAATCCTGGGATTGCTGCGAGAACTTACTCGGCTCGATATCGCCCAGAATGACCACGCGGTAACGAGCCCATTCATCCACCGTCTGAGGAAGACTGGAGGTTAACGAAGGAGGACCCGTTGCCGTGATCTCCGGATCGAAAACCAGTTGATCGAAAGTCACTTTCTCGTCGCGATCAAACAGATTAACGAGGTATCGATATTCCCAACGCCAAACCTGGTCCGCCAGCAGAATGTGCATCTCATCATCCACGACATCGACCGAAACGGTGACCTCGTTATTATCCTCTCGCGCTTCGTTCTCAATCGCTTCCACGGTTAAAGTGAATTCATGTCGGCCAAGTTCCTGTTTGGGAGCAACGAAACTAAGGCGATGATGCGAGCGGTCGGAGAGAACGTCTATCGTCTGACTGTCGATAACCTGGTCTCCCTTCATCAGCCGCACGACGAGCAGTTCAGCTTCACAATCGATGGTGTCAATCATCGTTTCAAAGGTGATGTTATCTTCCTTCATCACGGCTGCTGGCACTTCCGGAGCGTGCAGAATGACATCCCGGATTTTCCGAACGTTACCAATAGGAACCGGATAGATGGGAAGTTTACCAAGCCCATTGGCAACCCGTTCGGGGGTGCGGTCTGTAGCGACGGTCTGTTTTCCATCTGTTAGTAAGATGACAGCCGAAAGCGATTGTTGTCCTGCTTCCTGATTGAGAAGATCGAGCATCGCTGAAAGGTTAGTCGCACTGGCCGCATTTGATTTAGAAGACGCCTCTTTAGCGGTTTGCGAACTTGTCGCCAGCGTCAACTGTTCCCCCCAGGTCGGTTGGGTTAACGCGGCTGGTGAACTGTCGAAGACGTATCGTTTGACATTAACCTGATTGGTCAGATCCTTCAGCCAATCCTGCTCTGCGGAATTCAATGCGGCTTCTACTTTTTCGAGTCGTGAACTTTGTGAACCAGGAATGGTGGCATCCACCGTTGCGGGAATCATGTCATAAGCCAACTGGTTGACTACACGCAATTCCTTTTCTACCTCCGACTTCAGATCGGCAAACAGACTGATTTGGGCGTAATCGACGACCGTGTCTGCCGCAGCGTACGCGGCTTGCATTTCTTTCAGATGGGGTGTCAATTGATTATTTAGCATTCGATCCAGGTCGCTGAGGTCCGCATTGTTCGGCAAATCAGGCCGAGTCTGTAATGCCGTTAGCTGAGTCTGTGTCCGTTCAATAATGTTGGGGAGCCGTTTTAAACGCTCCTGGATCTTGTCAGCTGGTTCCGCCTGCTGCATCGCCTGAATGGTTGACGAGAATTCTGTTTGCAATGCTTTCAGGTCGAGTTGTAAACGGTCGAGCAAGGTCACCGTCGTTGGAGTTGTTGTCTCTTTGGCGGCGACTTCCCACCGTTCATCCTGGGTGGGATTGAGTGGATCGATAGTCTGCATACTCTCGCTTACGTCAGCAACAACCGCGATGGTACGACGTGTTTCCTGCCGGATGGTGGTACGTAAGGTCGGCCCCAATAGCATCCATAATAGTGCTGCGAGTCCCAGGAACCGAAATCCCCAGAAGAGCCAGACAATCTTTCGGCCCGACCGTCGGTATTCCGTATAAAGCGTCACTGTGAACAGCGCAACGATCGCCAGGCCGATCAACAGAATCTGCGTTGGCGAAAACGGCCCCTCGAAAGCGGCTTCCTGAATGACTTGTACCTGATCGTCTGGCATGAGGTCTCTACAAAGAACGGAGTAATCTTAGGACGCTGAAAATCTAAAAATGGAAACGGCTTATTATTCCGTAGTTAAACTTCCGGAATAACGGCGGCGAGCGATGAACAGGGTTAACAACATTTCCGCAGCAAAACAGAACAAAGCGATTAATAGCAAGTATGTCCAGAAAGGGGTCGGGGGTGGTTCAGCCTGCTCGTAACGACTAATGTCTTCAGGCTGTTGTTCTCCAAATTGAAGTCCACCCTGTTCGATTAACTGCTGTTGCAGCGCTTCACTTAAGGGCGTCAGCGTCGATTCCTCCCGGTTGCGGGAGACATAAAATGGAGTCAGCAATTGGGGATCTGCCTCCTCTGATTTTAATTCAAGCTGATATGAACCGGGCCAACTGGTGTCGGCGAAGAAGACACGGTTTTCTCCTTCTTGGTGAAGAACCGCCGGTCGCTTGGTTTGGGAAAGTGGTGTCTTCACTTCCAACAGGTTCGTTTCGATCTGACTGTTCGTACTGAATCGGAATGTTTCTCCCGGTTCCAGATTAAGCTGGGCTGCAGAAGGCTGCGCCAGATAGAGCAACCATTCCTGAATCATCGCCACGTACAATCGGCAGATCGGCAGGTTCGACCAATCGAGGTCGAACGGAATCGATTGCACAACAACGCGACCCCGACCGAGGAAGTTTTCTACAACGAGGGGACTGCCTGACGCAGTTTCCAGCCAGATTCGATTGCTGGGAAAATTATCAGGAGCGGCTTGTCGAATGTATTCCGTCAAGCGGACTTCGTGGATGTCGAGACGTTCCAGGTCGCCGATAATGTTTAACGCCGAGTGTGTTCGTTCGGGGGGAATCAGCACGTCATATGGTTGTTCCGTTGGAGTATCACTCCGAAGACCTTCCAGCGGCAAAGGTGCCAGTCCGGCGCCGCCGCGATGAAAGGACGCGTTGAAACTGTCCAGGTTCGTTTCTGGTCCTGGGATGATCCAGAGACCACCTCCATTGCGAACGAATCGGGTGAGATTCTGCATTACTGCTTCCGAAACAGCGGGGACTTCCGTTAACAGCAGACAGGCGTAGGGGTCCAGGTTTTCGCCTTCCAGGTCTTCCCAACGGATCAATCTGGGTTCAAATACTGATTTCCAATGATCGATTTCCCGCGCGATGGAAGATTGGCCCAGAGCAGCAAGAATCAACCGTACGCCTCCAGAAGGAGGTTCAACATTCTCGGCGCTGCTGACAATAAGGAGTGGGATTCGCTCCACTACGGAGAGTATTCTTTCGCTACGGTTGTCGAGTTTTAAATCATCTTTTACTGGGGTACTGCATTCGACACGCACGATCCCCGTCTCCGTGGCGGCGTAATCAAAATCAACCTCGGCAGTTTCGCCTGGTTCAATGCTGGGAATGCTGGACCCACCGATGTCGGTTTCATTCGCCTTCCATTCGAGCGACACATTCTTGATCGGTTGTGTTCCGCGATTCCGTACAACAGCAGTGAAGGTAACCAACTCGTCGAGTGAGACATGTGTGCGAAGACTACGAATTTCTTCCAGCGAAATATTCTGATATGTATTTCCCGGAGTGACAGAGGGAGTCCAGACCTGAATCGACGTACTGATGGCAGCGCGTTCCTGCTGGTGACGAATCTTCTGCCAGAGCGTATTCGAATCGGCCTCCCAGCCTTCCGCAAAACCATCGGTGAATAATTTGATTTTCCGCAGGTAAACGTCCTGTTCTGGTTCGGTCTCCATTGACAACATTAACGTAGCGCCCAGGTTGGCACTGGCCATCGTCGGTTCCAGCTTGTTGAGATCCTGTTTGAGCCGAGAGCGTGTATCGCTGGAAAGTTCCAGTGCCGCAGGATATAGCCAATCGGGCCGCTCCCCGGCAAGCAACACACGGAGTTGTGTTCCGTCATTCAGTTCGTCCAATTCTTCGTTGACAGCTATTTTCAGTTCATCGAAGAGTGTTTGGTTTTGCTGCTCCAAGTCGGTAGAGAGGGAAACATCAATGATCAGTACGACTTCTTCTTGAACCGTCCCGAAGCCGAATAGACCGCTGGAGACCATGGGTTGTGCGATCGCAAGAATGATACCCAGAATGACCAGCGTACGGAGAATCATGAGTATCAGCTCGTCGATCCGTTTCATACGGCGCTGATGAATGATCTCCGGGGCCAGGAACTGCATCGCTCCCCAACTGACAACTTCGCGCTGGCGACGTCGCAGCAGATGTATGACCACCGGAATAGCGGCCAACGGCAAAGCCCAGAGAAAAAGAGAACCGAGAAAACTCACACGCGACTCCTAGACTTTGATGCCAGCATTACGGCGGGAAAGGTATTGAGCGAGAACAGTTCCCAACTCGGAGCCAGTGTTTAATTGAAAGTATTCGCAACCCATTTCCACAGCACGTCTTTGCAATTGTGTTTGGAATTCATTCAGCCGCTTCAAGTACCCTTTGCGGACTGCATGAGGATCGACGTCGAGAATGAGGTTGTCCTCTTCCAGACATTCGAACTTGGACATTTTGTCGAATTTGAATGTTAGCTCTTCGGGGGCAATCGTCTGGAAAATCAGGATTTCATGACCGCGTAATCGAAGATGGTGCAGTGCCTGAGTAAGCGGTTCGAGTTCTTCAAAACAATCGGAAAAGAGCAGGATCATTCCTTTCCGTTTCATTCGCCGTCCCAGTTCATGCAGGGAAGTCGAGAGGGAGGTCATTCCGGAAGTCTCTTCGTTGAGTAAGGTGCTGAGTAGCGACTGCAAATGTGTCGCGCTGGAGCGGGGCGGAATGAACTTTCGAATGGATTGATCGATTAAGGTGAGCCCAACTGAATCGCGTTGCCGCAGAACCAGTCGTGAGAGACAGGCGGCAGCCAGCCGGGCGTAGTCGAATTTGCTGATGGTGGAGCCGCTGTATTTCATCGAACCACTGGCATCAACGACCATCATTGCCTGTAAGTTCGTCTCTTCCTCAAACTGTTTAATGTAATATCGATCCGATTTCGCAAAGACATGCCAGTCGATCAGCCGAATTTCATCCCCCGCTGTGTAGGGACGGTGCTGGGCGAATTCGAAGCAGCCCCCTTTGTGCGTGGAGCGATGTTTGCCCGTCAGAAAACCATCCACCACCCGCTGTGTCAGTAACTCCAGGTGCCCTATCTGCCGCAGAACATCCGGATCGAGCAAAGTATGTTTCTTGCTCTTCGGTTGCGGCTCCGCGTCATTAGAACGCTTGATCCAAGACGCCTTTTTCAGAACGGAAAGTTTCATACGGAGGTAATTCTCTGAGGTAAATAAATGAGCGTATTTATCGTGACTCTAAATAGTGATCTTTGTTTGGACCACGATATGGTTGTGTTATTTGTCAATGTCTTGGATATAGGGTTCTTTTGTGATCATAATTCTCTTTCAACACTAAGGCTCGAAGTCACGAAGGATTTATTGATGTCTGTTTACTCATGAAGTTAGTGGACGAATTCTTATTTCTTAACAGGAATTGTCTTCTTCGTGTTTTTCTTCGTTCCTTCGTGACTTTGTGTTTCAAATGAAACAACGACTCTTTAAGTCATGAGACGCTTCACTGAAGGCGATCTTACACTCGCGCCGGTTGACCATTCGCCCGTGTGCGGCCTTGCTGTTTGAGGGTCGTGATAATCGCTTCAATCACATGATCGGTGCTGACTCCCGCTGCTTCGGCGTTGAAGGTGGGGATGATTCGATGTCGCAAGATAGGCAGCGCGACTGCTTCGACGTCGGCGGTGGTGGCATGATATCGTTCATGCAGAATGGCGCGAGCTTTCGCCGCCATCAGTAGATAAATACTCGCCCGGGGTCCCGCTCCCCATTGAACCATCTCTCCCATTCCATCGGGAAGTAATCCCTCTTCAGGGCGAGTCATGCGGGCCAGTTGCACGGCGAATTCGTAGACATGATCCGCCACAGGGACTCTGCGGACAACCTTTTGCATCTGTAGAAGATCTTCACCAGTAATGACGGGGCTCAGGTCACACAAATATTCGGTGGTGGCGCGACGGCAGATTTCAATTTCATTGGCAAAGTCGGGGTAACCCAGGTGTAGCTTGAACATGAACCGGTCGAGCTGGGCTTCGGGTAATGAATAGGTTCCTTCCTGCTCGATTGGGTTCTGTGTCGCCAGGACGAAAAAAGGATCGGGAAGCATGTAGGTTTCATCACCCACGGTCAGTTGCCGTTCCTGCATTGCTTCAAGTAATGCACTTTGGGTTTTCGGCGGTGTTCGGTTGATCTCATCCGCCAGAATGATGTTGCCGAACAGGGGCCCTTTCACAAAACGAAAGGCCCGTTTGCCGGTCGTGCGGTCCTCTTCAAGTACGTCCGTTCCCGTGATGTCGGCCGGCATCAGGTCCGGGGTGAACTGAATTCGTTTGAAATCAAGGTGCAGCAATTGGGATAAGGTCGAGACCAACAATGTTTTTGCCAGCCCCGGCATTCCCTGCAAAATGCAGTGGCTGCGACAAAGAATAGCAATGAGCATCTGCTCCATCACATCGTCCAGCCCGACGATGATTCCCTGCATCTGCTCAATCAGTTGCTGGTATTGCTCGTGCAGTTTTTTAACAGCGGCCAGTTCTTCGGGAGTGACTTCAGGTTCGGAACTCATAGGGGACTCGTCAGTTTGAGAAAAGGTGATAGACAGATCGAGTGTTTGGATTGGCGGTTGGTTAACGTTGATAGATCGGTAGCATCTGATAAGGAGGAGTGAGCGAAAGTACCATCAACGAGGTTGTGTAGACGTCGCCCATCTGAGACTCGTGTCGCGATTCACGATCCCAGGCACCGGTCGAGCGTTGATTGCTGGTGATTGTTTCCAGATAAGTCGGGAAAAACTGATCCCAATAATCGCCGCCCAGCAGAAACATTGCCTGACTGCAGTAGTACGCGCTGTAGTGGTAACGGTCATCAGGATGTCGGCGGCGGTTGTAAGTGTCGAACGGGTTTTTCAGAATCCAGTCGCCCGCGGCGCGTGCCATAGGAGTATTGTGATCTCCCGCCATCGCCAGTGATACGACTCCTCCCGCAACGGTGGCACCGCTGGCGTAATACTCTTCAGTCCAGCTTTTGTTAAGTGTATAGACAAAACCACCGATTTGCGGATCGAAGGAGCGTTTGATGTACCCCATCGCATCCTCAACGTATTCCTGAGGAACCTCGAACCCAGCGTTCTTTGCGGAGCGATAAAACATCAGGTTCCAGGCGGAAGCGGTCAGGTCGGAATCGTTAGGACCGTAAGGGCGATGATATCGCCAGCCTCCTTTGTCTTGTGGGTTCCTCTTAGGAAGAGTCTGTCGCATCCGGGAATAAGCGAGTGCATCATCGATCCCCTTTTTGATTCGAGCAGACATTGGACCGCTCGTTTGCCCGTAGGCTTCACCCAGCATCAAGCCGGAGATGGCATGATGGTAGTTCGGACGGGAACCCCCAAGGGAAATGATGCCTGAGGACTGTTGCGATACAAGAACAAAGTTGATCGCTTTGTCCAACTGCCTTCCATAGGGACCATGTTGTGGGATGTGCCCCCGGGACAGGAATGCCATGATGCACAAGGACGTGATGCCCGGTTGCCCGGAACGGGGCGCCATAAAGGAGCCATCCGCCTGTTGATTTGCGGAGATGTATTTGAGCCCTCGATCGACGGCAGTATCGATCTTCTGCCACTGTGCCGGAGTCAGGCGGTCTGACGGGTTGTCCGTCCCATCAGCTGCAGATGCTGTTGAAATACAGAGAGAACTTGTTCCCCAGAGGAGCAGGAATCCAAGGGAGAGTAGGGCAGGATACGTCGCTCGCCAAATCCTGAAGGGAGTGGCTTGTTTTGAGAGGCTTCTATCCGGGACTTGGCCCTGCGTGAACAGCATCCAGTTCTGCCTTCCGTCAATCTATTCTCGTGTGAGGGAATTTCGACCACAAGCCTGGGGGCGTACTGAGAATATAAATACACCCTCTATACTGACGAAAATAGATCCGGTTCGGACCGCTGTAATTACGAGAATTCCTTTTATTTTGTATAAAAATTACCAGTCCCGAGTCGGAGGAATTCGAGTGGAGACCAGGCGCATGCGCGGCCAAATAACGCAATTCGCATTGCGTTTCGAGCAAGCAGCGGGAAAATCGCTTCAAGATAGGAACGACGGTCAGTGGGAGACCAGGAGAAAGATTACCCGTCTGAACGTAAAATCGGATTGAGTTCGACGACGAAGTCTCTTACGTCTTTGAATTCCCGGTAGACCGAGGCGAAGCGGACGAAGGCAACCTGATCGACATTGCGGAGGGCTTCGAAGACTTGTTCTCCAATGTAGCGGCTGTCGACTTCTCGTTCGAAGTTCTCGTAGATATTGACTTCGACTGACTGAATGATGTGTTCAATGTCTTCGGCGCTGATAGGGCGCTTGTAGCAAGCCTTTTCGAGACCGGCGCGGATTCGCTCCCGATCGAAAGGGACACGCAGGCCATCTTTTTTAACGACCTTTAGCGGGACTTCTTCGATTTTTTCATACGTCGTGAACCGACGTCCGCAGTGGAGACATTCGCGACGTCGGCGAATAGAAAACTCCTGATTGCCGCGGGAGTCGATCACTTTCGTCTCCCCCTGCCTGCAGAACGGACACATCATGAGTCCAGCTACTCCTGATAGAAATCTCGACCAATAACACGCCCCAGCCAGGCCGAGTGGATGGCTCCTCTTTGTGATGTTCGTCCAGCAGGGACGAACATCTACCTCTTAGGACCCACGATCAATTCTGGGAAAGAGGCAATTTCGGAATACTCCACACTTTAACCGACCGCTCTGCTTATTCCTAGTATTTCCTTTGCAGGGCGGGAACCTTTTCTCAGATCAGCTATGGATGGCGATTTGCAGTAAATCCCCTAAAGAAGACAATTTACGACACTCGGAACAGCAAGTTCTTCACGCTAACGAAACCCCACCACCGGCCTGGTCGCGATGCCAGCAGCGTGAATCCCCCCAGTTCGATTGTTGGTCCCGTTCCGGCTGTAAATAGGCTTGAATCGCGCAAGGAAAGTCTGATTGTATCGGTCCTGATGGCTTGTTGTCGCAGCGCTGAACCGGTGCTTTGATCGGGTGATTAGGTATGAATGGTCGATGCGAGGCCGAACAAAAGCCAGAAATTGATTGAGATCGTAATAAGACCGATTTGACAGCTTATTCCTGTGACCTAGGTTTAGAGGGAACCTGAACCCATCGGCCTGATGAAATTGGGCTGGCGAGTGCAGGTTCCCAAGAGCTCCTACGGAGATGGACTCCCACCCCCTCACCATTGAATTTACCAACACGAATTTACATCTACTGATTTATCAACTGGGAGTGTTCATCATGAAACGTAAAGCTGTTTTGACGACCGGGGAAGTTGCCCGCTATTGTTCCGTACATTTTCGCACAGTTTTACGATGGATCGAACGAGGCGACTTAAACGCTTACAAGTTACCCGGACGAGGTGACAACCGAATACGAATTGAAGACTTTCTCGACTTCCTGGCAGAACATGAAATGCCGATTCCCGCCGAGTTGGGAGAAGAAGTAAATAATAAAATTCTGATCGTCGAAGATGAGCCCCGCATGGCTCGCTGCATTGAACGCGTGCTGCATGGCACGAAGTATGAAGCTGTTGTCGCCACGGATGGATTTCGGGCAGGGGCATACTTGAAAACCTTTCAGCCCCGCGTGATGACTCTCGACCTGCAAATGCCGGGTCTGAGTGGCTTCGATGTGCTGACGTTTGTCCGTGCAACCAAAGAATTATGCGATACACGCATCCTGGTGCTATCCGGTCTGGGCGAAGAAGAGTTGACACAAGCCTCTCTCGCTGGAGCCGATGCCGTCATGTCCAAACCCTTTGATAATGACGAGTTGCTGGCCACGATCAACCAGCTGATGGAAAGCCCTCAAGGGGCCCATGTTTAACGGAATGTCCGTTATTTCCCAATGAATCAAACGCAGACTCTCGGCCGGATCATACCGCCGGGAGTCGATTGCGTTTAACCGTGGGGTCGATATGTCACCTGTTGTGAATGCCGCCAATTCTTCGGAAGCGACTACCGGTCGCCCTTTTTTCAAACAGGCCACGGTTCTCATTCTGAGTCCGCGAACAGCCGAGCAAATCAGAATCAAAACCTGGTTACAAAGTAGCCAAGTGGAGGTTCTCCTGTCTGCTCAACTGTCCGAGGTTCGAGAACAAATCGTAGCTCACCATATTGATTTGCTGGTCATTGACGATCATTCGAACGAAGACCACCAAGCGACAGCGGGTCTCGCCCTGCAGCTCATCGAGGGAATTGAGGCCCTGCAACTCATCGAGAGAATTGAGAGTGTGCAGCGGTGGAAGATTCCGTTTGTTGTCCTGACGAACAATGTCAATACTGAGACCGCTGTGGAGGTAATGAAACGAGGAGCCCTGGATTATCTGGTGAAAGATGATCGGCTGGAAGATCGTCTTCGGTCTGCCGCCCAGAGAGCTTTAGCGAATTCACGTGCCAATCAGATTCTGTCGAACCTGGAGGGAGAACTGAATCAATTCGAACAACGAACGCGGCTTATTCTTGATACTGCTGCAGAAGCATTTGTCTCAATAGATGGTGATGGAACTATCGTGGACTGGAATGTCTCTGCGGAGAAAATCTTTGGGTTTCAAACTCAAGAAATCGTGGGAAAAAATATCACGGAAACAATCGTTCCCGAACGTTATCGCCAGCAGGTGGCTGAGGCGTTATTGCTGTTTAAGAAGTCTCCTCGATTGAGTGAGTCGTTACGGAAATTCGAATCGACGGCACTAAAAAAAGATGGGCATGAGGTTCCCATTACCTTATCGCTCAATGTCGTTGAATTGGAGACGACCCACCTCATCGCTGGTTTTGCCTGCGATATTTCCAAACGATGCGATCTCGAATCCCAATTGATTCAGTCAGAGAAAATGGCTTCGCTCGGACATTTGGCCGCAGGTGTCGCGCATGAAATCAATAACCCCGTCGGGTTTGTGACCAGTAATGTCGCCACACTCGTAGAATACATTGAAGTCTTCAAAGAGGTAATCACTCTTCAGACAGAAGCGTTGGAAGGAGTCGGTTCAGCTGACGATTCCTTGCTGTCAGCTCAACTGAAAAAAATTGAACAGTACAAACAAAAAGAGGACTACGAATATCTCAAAGGCGATATCGACGACTTGATCAGCGAGTCCACCGAAGGGCTGATTCGGGTCAAAGAGATCGTACAGAACCTCAAAACATTCGCCCGCGTCGATGACGCCGAAACCAAAGAGGCGAATATCAACGACTGCCTCGATGCCACGCTAAAAGTGATCTGGAACGAGATCAAGTACAATTGCGAACTGGTCCAGAATTACGGCGACTTGCCACCGCTACGTTGTTACCCCGGCCAGTTGAATCATGTCTTCATGAATCTCCTGGTAAATGCGGCCCATGCCATTCAGGAACGGGGAACGATCGTCGTCACAACGAAAGCAGACGACAAACAGATCCTCGTCAGTATTCGGGATGATGGTCACGGAATCGAACCGGAGCATCTTCCGCAGTTGTTCACACCCTTCTTTACCACCAAACCGGTCGGGAAGGGGACAGGCCTTGGGTTATCGATCGCTTATGGAATCATTCAGAAGCACAAAGGCATGATCGATGTGAAAACCGAGATTGGCAAAGGAACGACTTTCACGGTCGAGTTGCCGTTCGAGGGTGTCGAAGGTTAATCCAGCAATGGTTGTTGCTGTGGTTCTCTAACCCTGGTTGTTGCCGGGCTCTAATTGAACTCGGGATTGCCGGATACCTTGGGCATCAGGCCCTGGTATGGAGTCGCTTCGCGAGACATGCGTTCCCAGAAATCGTACGGTTCCGCGCCCAGAAGATCTTCTGTTTCAGCCGGATGAACGATCCAGTCGCCGCGTGCGACTTCGGACTGTAACTGATTTGGAGCCCAACCAGCGCATCCGGAGAAAATTCGAAACCAGCGACCGGAGCCACCCATACCGAGCGTTTCTATAACTTGCTCGAATGTCTCGGCACTGCTGCCCAGAAAGATACCAGGCAAAATGTTGGGTTCGCCATCTTTGTACTCGGTGAAGCTGTGCAGCAGAAAGAGCGCCGTCGGTTCAACCGGTCCGCCGATGAACAGTCTTTCTTCGGTTTCAGGAAGATAAAAGAAACCTTCGACCGCTTGGGAGACCCGCAGAGCAGAGGGGTGATTGATGATCAGCCCCATCGTGCCTTCTTCGTCATCGTCTTCAACAATCAGGACGACGCTTTTATAGAAGTTGGGATCCCGCAATTGACGACTGGCGATCAGATATTTACCTTTAAGTGATTCTGTCATCCTATCCTCGGTAACGATTGAAGACTCGACTTAGACGTTGAATGTAAGGCAGCCTGTGGTATTGAGCTAACCGTCATTACACACTAACGACTATTACAAATTGTGCCGTCCGGAAAGGAACCGGGCGACGAAACAGGCCGTTCTTCAGAATCGACATGCATATATTTCTCTTTGCTGCAGGGGGCAAATAGTATTGTCGAATTCCAAAACAAAGAGGCTGTCTCAATTATAGAAACAGAGTTCCTCTCGGGAAATGGGAAGATTTCTATTACACGTTATTTGCGAGGGAGTTGCCATGGAAGCTCATGTGTGGCGGTAACTTCCGTAATGGAATCGACCCATATAAAAAAATGGTGACCCCTGCGATGATCAAGGATTTTGCTTCTGGAAGAAGGCAACATTGCAGTTTGGCAGCAATTCGTCCAAACGCTTTGCCTCATCTCGGGTAATCCCGGTAAAAATTAATTGAATTTGCTCCAGAGATTCCAATTTAGCTAGTTGAGGAATCGCTTGGTCATCAACGAGTACGTCTCTTAATACTAATTGTTTCAATTCAGGGAATTCCTGCAATATCAGGATAGCATCATTACCGACTGGTATGTTGGCCAGAACGACCTTGTCGACCCCCTTAGAGCCCGTCAGGTACTTCAGGCCTTCTCCGGTAAACTGCTGGTTTCCACCCAGAGAAATCGTGTTTAGTTCTTTTAAACTCTGCAACGGTTTCAAGGCTTCATCAGAGATATCGGCGCCGGGTAGATAGAGTCCCTCCAGGTGGAGAAAATTGGCGAGTGGTTCGATGTCTTCGTCTGTTGCGTTTAAAGCATTGAATCGGATTCGTTTGATCTGGTGCATGTTTTGTAGATGTTTGAGCCCACTACTCGTAGTGCCCGTGAGATAGATGTTTAAACTTTCCATGTCCTCAAGGCCTGAAATCATCGCCAGTCCATCATCGCTAATTTTCTGGCAACCCATCATGTTGAGCAATTGCAGTTTCTTTAACTGGCCGATTGCTTCCATCGACTTGTCTGTTAAGTTGGAACAGTAATCGATTTCCAACATGCGCAACTGCGTAGCCGCTGCCAGTTCAACGAAAGATTCATCTTTCATTCGTGATGAATAGAGTGTGAAAACCTGGAGGCCAGGGATCGAGGCAATGTGAGACATCGCCTGTTTGTTGATATGCTGAGCACCTGATAAACGAACTTCCAGCAATGCCCCATGTTTGGCAATCGCTTCCGCCCCTTCTTCTCCAAACTCACAATCGTGAACGCTTAGAGACTGCAAGTTGGGGAAGTGCTTCAGTTGCGTCCAACCTTCTTTGCTGATTTCCGTACATCTGTCGAGATTCAGAATGCGAAGTTTCGGGCAACGGGTCAAGTCGGCCAATCCACTATCCGTGATGGCCGTTCCGCCGGCAAACACACGCTCTAGATTGGGCATCGTTCGCACGACTTTTAGCCCCTGATTGGTGAAAGGCCCGTCCTCAATTTGGAGTTCCTTCAGACTGTCGAATCCTGCGAGTTTCAGGAGAATGTCGTCAGTGAAGGTGCGTTGAGGTGGAAAGAAGACTTTAACAATTTCGCCCGTCTCGGCATCTTGTTCGGACTTAATTCCGAGTGGCTCCAGTTCCGCAACAATCTTCTGCTGCGCTTCCGCATCCAAACCAGGTGTCATCGCCAGCAACAGATCGTCCCATTTCCAGAAGAGGAAGACCACGATCAATAACAGGACGAGCAGCGAGTACTTGAGGTACCTGTAGCGCGGGGATGTCTTCGCAGGTGGGGTGTCCGGCTGTGCAGCGGAATCTGGTTCGGATGTTAACATAAGAACAAGGCTCTCGATGGGAGATAGGTGACGGGAGAGCAGCTGGGGAGAAACCCGTATTCATTCAGTCTGTCAGGCAACCACCTGTCTTACAATGCAGTAAATCTGTTTTTACTGCCTGAAAGCGGAATTCGAACCGGCAATCTGTTGGGGAAATCCTAGGATTCGCTCGACTTTTTAGTCTGATCTTCCGGATTTTTCACAGAAGTGACCGGTGCGTCGAAGGCGCTGGCTTCCTCCCGTTCTCGTTTTTCCATCAGGCTTTCGAGCTCTTCCGTCCGGGCCAGAAAGTCTCGTTCGTCCTGTTTGGCACTCAGAAACAGGCCCATAAAGGCGCTTACCACCAGCCAGGCACCAATACCGGCAACAATTCGGGAGTTTCCGTACAACTCCATCAGGTCCTGCACGCTGTAATCGACCCGGTAGTAGAGCTGACCCAGTTTGTTTCCGACGTACATCGCGAAGATCATAAACAGAATCGTGGCGATATGGCTGATAATAACCAGCCAGACGAACGACCCCGTATACGATTTATACAGATCCCTCCACAGTAGCAAAGCCATCCAGCCTGCCAGCGAGATCACGATAATAGAATTGACAAAGGGAGACATGAATCACCCGGCGTGCGGCCAACAAGGGAGGAGAAATTTCGAAGAATCACCCCGAAGAAGAAACTGCTGAGATATAGGAATTCGCCCCAATTGTACCACACGGCTACGGTCTGTCTCTCTGTTTTACACTGCTGAGCAACGGTTTGAGCTGATTCTTGATTGAGGTACCCTGTAATCCGGAACGCAATTGATTAAAATGGGCCCAACTCGTGCAATAAGAGCCTTTGGAAAAGTCTATCCTGCACCAGGGTCGACATCGTTCGCAGTTTCAAAGAGCAGTGTCAAAGAAATGCAGTCCTTAAGTAATACTTTATCCACGTAGAAAGTGCTCTCATGACCTTATCCGTCTCGGAACAGGCCTTAATCGCCACCACCCTGGACGAGCTGGAAAAGCTGACCCGCCATGCCCAGTCGGAGAACGTCCCTCTGGAGATTGAACCTCAAAGAGGCAAGCTGTTTGCCCTGTTTGTGAAAGCAGAGGCAGCCGGGTTGGTTGATGAGGAAACAGGCTCACTCTCGGCCGACGAAATTTGTCGGCAACTGGCAGTACGAGCCGGGTTGACGGAAGCAGCACGTCTGTCAACAGCACAGCAGGCCAAACTTCCTCCCGAACATCTCGCGCGAATGCGGGTTCTCTGGTCGCTGATGCGAATGTGGATGGAGTGGACCTACGCTTGGCGTCGCTGGTCCGAATTTCACACCGATGCCTCCGCACCAGCATAGCTTATTGCTCTTTCTTCAAGGTGCTCATGTATTCAACTAGATCGACGAGTTCTTCCTCGGTCATAATCTTCTGCATGTCTGCCGGCATCAATGAGATATCCTGTTTGATAAGCTCGTCTATGTTTTCCTGCTTGATCGTTCTGGAGATTCCGTCGACATTTTTGAACGTGATCTCTTCATCCGTGATACTGGTCAACACACCACTGTAGATGTTGCCGTCATCATCAATGATGGTGTACGACTCGTAGTTGTGGCTGATTCCCGCACTGGGAAAGAGGATTGCTTCATACATCGCTTCGCGGCTCAACTTGGATCCGATTTCCGTCAAGGCGGGGCCGACTTCTTTACCAAAGCCATGGACCTGATGGCATTTGATACAGGTGCCGACATCGTTGAAGACCAGACGCCCTTTGGCGACGTTTCCTTCTCGTTTCACCAGTTCCTGAATGGGTGGCAATGGTTTGTTGTTACGGGAGGGGGCTTGCGGGAACAATTTAATCGCTGCGTTTCGAATGTTCTGGTCCGCCGAACGCAATAGGGCCGCCTCGGCAGAGACCATCAGCTTCTTCGAGAGTTTTTTCTCGTTAATGCGTTTCAGCAACTGTTCCGCACCGTACTTCGATTTGCCCAGCTGTCCTGTCGCCAGGCGTCGCAGGGAGAGGTCGACCTCATCATCTTCGATGTACTTGTTGAAGACCGCCACGGAGCCACCATGCTGAGAGTTCCCGATCACTTGAATCAGTTTCTCTGCTTGTTCCGGCTCCATGGAATACAGGGCTTCGCGAATCACTTCATTCTGCTTCGCTTCGAGTAACGTCAGAATTGCCTTAACTGATAAAGAGGATTGTGGATCCGCAGTCGCGATCTCAATCAACTCTGGGTAACGATCCTTGAGTCCGTAGCGGCTGACCAGTTCGACATAGGCTGCACTTCCTCGCAGACGATTCAAGGCCTCGCTGAACTCTACTTCTTTGTTCTGTTCTCGTACCAGATCGTAAGAAGGCAAACGGGAGAGAGCTTCTTGTACAATCAGGTTCGTGCGGGCCGAACGATCTTCCGGGTTGGAACTGAGTGCCAGATCGAGCAGGACTTCGGATTTATCTTCCTGTGGCAGGAAATCAAAGGCACGCAGGTAACGGGGAACAGTTTCGTTAGGAACGTCCGCATCTCGGAGCAGCTTCGCCAGCATTCCAGCAGTTTGTTGGGCACGCGAACGCCAGACGATATCTCGATTCGAGGGACTGTTCCATTTGTCGCCCACTTCCTCCAACCAGGCCGAGAGGCAAGCGTCCCAACTATCGGCGGCACCGATGCCTAATGCTTCCAGATACCAGCGATCTTCACCATCGTGTTGCAGGGCAAGCTTTGCCCACAGGGGAGCTTTCACGTTTTGAGGAATGTCGCGCAGACTAAGAGCACATTCGCGTCGAACCTGCGGTGACGGATCGTTGATCAGTTGTCCGATCAGCGCCACCACATCGACGTCAGTCTGTAGAGCAACTCGCAGGGATTGCACGCGGAGATCGCTGTTTTCTTCCTGGCTCATTTCGTCAATGGTTTGTTGCGCCCGACCATCGATCTTGGCCAGTAACCAGTAAGCCCGAGCCTGAAAACGGGGGTTCTCATCCTGACTGAGGGCGACCAGAGTTGTTTCCGCATCTCGCTGCATTTCATGCAGGGCGGTCCAGGCCAGGTAACGCCTGGCTGCGTTAGGTGATTTTAGCGCTTCGGTCGCTCCCTCGGGAGTGGAAACATCGAACTCGGACGAATGATAAGGTGATTCGGGAGGAGCGATGCGGAACAGACGCCCTTTGGCGATGTCGCCCATGTGGTGTCCACCCACGCCCGGATCGTACCAATCGGCGACAATCAACGAGCCATCTGGAGCGACGCAGACATCGGAGGGCCGGAACCATTTGTCGCGTGTCCCCTCCATGATGTTCACGATCTCAGCGGAATAACCGGCGCCATCATTTTCAACGGGGTATGCGCGGACGATGTTCGGTCCGGCGTCTGTATGAATGATTTCGTTCTGGAAGACTTCCGGCAGTAACTTACCTTCGTAGAAGCAAATTCCCGTAGGGGATCCACCACCCGTTTGCAGCAGATTCGGAACAACACCGGGATCATTCAAGTGCCAATGTCGCAGAGGGACTTCTTCAGCCATGCCCACTCTGGGATCGCGCCAGCCCGCGCCGGTGATCTCGTCGCGATAACCAAAGTTGCCATGCTGCATCACATAGTTAATTCGAACACCTTGATTGCCATCGTCGTCATTGTCCGACTGCCAGAGGGTGCCGAACGAGTCGACAGTCACCTCATAGTTATTACGGAAGTTATGTCCCACTACCTCGAAATTACTACCATCCAGATCGCAGCGGAAAACCATCCCTCCGATATACGGTTGTCTGTTATCAACGACAGCGTGACCCTCTTTACTGATCACCGGGTTTCCTTCGGCGTCGTGCACGGCCTGTCCTGTGTTGCCGAAGTTCCAATATAGTTTGCCATCTGGGCCAAACAGGAATGCATGATTCGAATGGTCGTGCTGCGGTTGCCCTGTTTGGGAAAAAAGAACCTGTTTACGATCGGCTTTGTCGTCGCCATCGTCATCAATCAGAATGAACACATAAGGCGCCACCGAGACAATAACCCGGTTACCCAACACGCAGATTCCCATTGCCGTATCGATGTCTCGGCCTTGATAGAACACTTTTTTTGAATCTGCTTTTCCGTCGCCATCTTCGTCTTCGAAGATCAGAATGCGGTCCCCCTCGGGACGCTCCCCATTCCGTCGACGATAGTTAACCACTTCGCACACCCATACGCGACCGTATGCGTCGATGTCGATGTTCGTCGGGCTCAACATCTCCGGTTCTGAGACGAACAGTGACGCCTCCAATCCGTCAGCAATCTCCAGGCCTTCGATGGCATTCTTTGCTAGACGGTCCGGTTCCTTCTCGGCCCGTAAGGATGTGGAAAAACTCGAAATGCAACAGAGGGTTATCGAGAATAGTAGCGTGGGAAATGACTTCATTCGGATTCTCGTCTGATTAATAGGTAATCACGTGTTCCGGGTGAATCGCAGGTGATTGAACCTGATCGCGTTAATGGGCGATTCAATTCAATGAGAGTGTGCGAGCGGCGGACCCTGTCAACGGGGAAGCGAGCTTAGTTTGCGAGTGCCGTTTTCCATTCGGATAGCATCTTTTGAATGCGAGCGGGGTTGTAGTTGTCTGGTTTGGGATAGTCCTGGTTCGCTTCCAGTTCTTCAACAGTTGGTGTCGCGGAGGCCACTCCTGCTTCAGGAACTTCGCCGCCGGCTGTCCAGACGATTGCGTTTAATACAACTTTACGATGGCCGTCGTTTCCCCAGTTCCAGTGGTCGTGTCCTCCAGTGAAACCAAATCCACGTCCACCATCTTTACGCTCTCGTGCCCAGGCGACGTGCTGCGGTTTGCCTGCTTCGGCACGAACGTAGGGGTTACCACTGTGAGGACCATCGGGACGGCTGAGCGAACTTTTGGGGGGGATGTCCGTCAGGATGGGGGTGACGTTGTTCATTCCTTCTACAAACCGCATGTGATAATACCACTCGTCATGGATCTGAAATGGTTTCACACCGCTGGCGATTGGGTGTTCGGGGAACTGTGTGAAGTTAGCAGTCCAGTGGGGATTCACAGACCAGTCCATTTCAAAGAAACCACCGATCCACTCCAGAAACTTTTTTCCGGAAGGGTCCTTAGGAACTTCAACAGCGTAGTGAATCAAAACCAGGCCGACGCCTTTTTTCATCAAGGAATCGACTTCTTCCAGATGTTGATTGATCGGGTGGCGTTCGCCGCCATCACAGTAGACCACAATGCTGTCGGCACCATCAAACACGGAAACGTCAGTTGGCCAGCCCTCAGTGACGACCGTTGTCTCGTAACCGGACATGTTATCTTCGATCGCTTCAGCCAGCAGCATGCAACCTGCTTTATGTTCGTGGGCTCCGTAACCATGGCTTTTCGTGCCGGCCACAAAGACGATTTTTTTGTTTTCTTTCGCGGTCGTTTTTACCTTAGGGAGTTTTTTCAGTTTGATGTTCTTAAACTGCACCTTCATCGGGGGGCCAGCGTGCAACTGCAGAGCAAGGACACCTTTCTCGCGACGTTGTTCGACATCGTTGTCCGTCACTTCGCTCATGCGGACACCGTTGATGTAGTGCACGAAGTTGAAATCTTTCGCCACAATGCGGTAGTGGTTCCAGTCTTCTTTTTTGATCTCTTTCTGCAGGTCTTCTGTCTTGGCGAATTCTTCAACGACGGTTGGTTTATGATCATCGCCGATCACCGTAGCCTGACCCCGCAAGGCAAGGATCCCGCGAAATCGTTCGCCGTAGTTGATGCCGGAGTACATATCGCCCACTTCCATGTCGGCCTGGTATCCGCCCACAACCCATTTCTGGTCGGGAACTTCGAAGCTGCGATACTGAATCCCGGAGTTGTGACCCACGATTTTGTAATCGAGTTCCAGTTCAAAATCGCCCGGTTCGCCGCCACGCCAGATGATGAAGGTGTTCCCTTCGGTTGGATTCTCTTTAGTCGTTTCTCCGGTGATCGAGCCATCTTCGACACTCCAGAATTCCGGGTTTCCATCCCAGCCGTCCAAGGTTTTACCATCGAAAATCGAGATGAATTCGGGCTCTGCAGCTGGCAATGAAGTCGTACAGGCGATCAGAAAGACGCTTGCCAACGCCAAGACCGATTTAAGGATGGACGATGAGTGGTGGGACATAAACTATTCTCCAGTAGGCAATTATCGAAAGTCTTGTAAGTCAAAGTGGGGAGTAATCAGGTGGAATGACTGGTTCTGGCCGATGCAGGTTACTTATATGCATGTGATGGATCAAAATCAGCTGATCTATTGTTGTCTCACGCCCGAACGAAATGCAACTCTCTCCTCCCAGATACCCAGAACCATGCAGGTTTTCACTTTTCCGAGACTATCCTCCAGAACGAATGCAAGGAAATAGGTAGATAAGCAAAAGTTATCCGGTTGTGCAGACGATAACGATAGTGGCGATTTGTTTTTCGGTGCCAGGGGAGAGTCTACGTTTGGACTTTTCGACTGAATTCGGAAGCAGATAAAAAGACGATTGAAAAAGTTACAACTTGATTTGAAGAAGTGGTGAGTCCACTTCGACTTAAGCTTTGGCTCTGGGGGGGGCGACTGATCTTGAGAGTTCCTTGTGAGCAAAATCTCCCCAAGTAAATACAAACATCCCGGCGATAACGCCGCTCGAACGCGCAGGTTAGCCAATGTGCGCGTGGGATTGTTGCTGCTTGTATCGCTGGCTCTGCTCGGTTGCATGTCCGGCGGCAAAAAACTGATCTACTTCAACAAGCCCAAGCATAACTACTACAAAGATGCTGTCGCTGAAGTGGAATATCCCTCGGTTTATACCGAGACGAATCCGGAAGCCGTTGCCTCTCTGCCTCCACGCTCGATCAAGCAACTCTCTGATACCGATTTGTGGGATCTGTCCATTGCCGAAACGATTCATATCGCAATGGCAAATAGCGAAGTTATCAAGCAGTCGGCTCAGTTTCTCTCACCTCAAAACCCGCTGTTGAACAATCCGCTGGGCGCCGACTCAATCTTCGATCCGGCTATTCAAGAAACAGGTGTTCTGATTGGGAACCGAGGAGTGGAAGCGGCACTCGCCGATTTCGATGCGACCGTAACGACTTCAGCATTGTGGGGCCGAAACGAAGAAGTCCAGAACAGTATCTTCAGCTCGGGTGGTTTACCGGCCGGTTCTGTTTTGACACAGGAAACCGCTGCCTTCAATACACGATTGCAAAAACAACTGGCCCAGGGGGGATCATTCGCTGTCTCGAATAATCTCAACTACCTTGGCTCCAACGCACCCAGCCGCTTGTTCCCGTCTGCTTACACTGGTTCCGTTCAGGCTGAATTCCGGCAACCTTTGATGGCAGGACGCGGAGCCGAGTTCACCCGTATCGCGGGGCCGATTGGAAATAATCTGGCCGGCGTCTCGGGAGTGAATCAGGGTGTCGTGATCTCGCGTATCAACAACGACATTGTTATCTCGCGATTACAAACTGCCTTGAACAACATGATGCTTGATGTTGAAGACTTATACTGGAACCTGGCGCTGGCCTATCGCGTCTATGACAGTCAGAAGATGTCGGAGAATTTCTCTCATCAAATCTGGCGGCAAATCGCAGCACGGCAAGGCGAAAGTTTTGACGGTGGCGGATACGCTCAGGTATCTCAGGCTCGTGCCGACTACTACTCCGCACGGGAACGGGCTCAGACCGCGCTCAACGACTTGTACGACGCCGAACTTCGACTTCGCCGAATGCTCGGGTTGCCTGCCAATGATGGTCGTTTGATTCGCCCGTCGACAGAAGCTCAGCTCGCCGAGTTTATTCCCGACTGGGATCTGGCGCGATTGAATGCGTTATCCCAGCGACCGGAGTTGCGGCAAACCAAATGGGAAATTCAGAGTCTGGAATTGCAGCACAAAGCGGCCAAAAGTTTGCTCAAGCCGCGTATCGATTTTGTCTCCAGCTACAACGTCAACTCCTTCGGCGATCATTTGAGAAGCGCGAATGATAATGACGGTGTGACTGGTCAGGGTTTTGATAGTGCGATGGAATCATTGACGGCTGGTGAACAGACCGGATGGAATTTAGGATTCGAAGCATCCGTACCAATCGGGCAACGTACTGCGCATGCTCGCGTACAAAACCTGGAGTTCACCCTCCGTAAAGCAAAAGCGGTCCTGTCGATTCAAGAGAAGGAAATCTGCGATGAACTCGCTTCGTCCATCAGTCAGATGGAAGGCTTCTATGTTCGCGCGAAAACCAACTTTGCCAGTCGCAAAGCCTCTGCCGATTTCCTGGAAGCTGAAGAAGAGAACTTTAAATTCAGTCGGACATCGCTCGACCAGTTGCTGCGAGCAAGGTTAGGGCTGGTTGAAGCAGAAGTCTCCTTCTTCCAGTCGGTGGTGCAATACAACCAGGCGATCGCGGAAGTTCATCATCGTCAGGGAATTCTCCTTAAGGAGAACAACATCACGATGATTGAAGGGGACTGGAAGAAAGAAGCCTACGCACAATCAGAACGACGTGAAATTGCCCGGGCGCATGGATGGGACGACGATCTCGGGTTGTTGCATTCGGAACCGATGGAATTCATCGGCCCCGAACCTCCCCTGTTGGATGTGCATCGACCGGAATCCAGACAGGAAAAAGCGGAACCACAACCAGTCCGCCCGGCTCCAATGCCCGTCCCTGTACCCGATGCAGATGCACCGGTCGCTCGTAAAGCCCCGACAAGAAGTAACCAATCCACGAATTCATGGAAAAAAGCGGGCGCACAGGCAGCACCTCGAATCGTCAACCAACGTCGTCTGACTCCACCTCCAGCACCACCCTCAGTTCCCGAATCGGCTCCCAGCTTTACCCGCACGGTGGACAGCAACGTCCAACCCGCCAGTGGCTGGAAAGCCCGCGACTAAGAGCGAGATAGGGTGGCCTTAGAAGTAGTATCGATATCCTCTAGGCCTTCGCGGAGACGGTGGAACCTTTCAGTTCTTCGGCGAGTTCCTCAAGCAGTGAATGCAGGAGGGCGATGGAAGTGTTGGCTTCTTCCGTGGTGATCGTCTGCGGAGGACTGACGCGGAGGACATTGCCGGCGAGAGGGCCGAGCAGATGGATGCCGTCGCTACCTTCCTTACCTTGGTAACATTTCTTGACGACTGCCACGGCGACTTCTTTCGAAGAGAGATCGCCCACGTCGGCACATTCGATTCCAAAGACTAGGCCTTCGCCGCGGACCTTGGCGATGATGCCCGTCTCTTTCAGTTTTTCGAGACCTGCAAACAAAAGTTTCGAAATGACCTGGGTGTTTTCCATGACGGTCCCCAGTTCGAACTCATCGAGCGTGGCCAGTACGGCGGCGCAGGCGATGGGGGAAGCGGACCAGGTGTCGGAGGCTTCGCCGTATTTCAGGCTCGCCATGATATCGCCACGACCGGCAACAGCTGCTACCGGAATCCCGTTTCCGAGGCCTTTGCCCATGCAGACGAAGTCAGGGGTGATGCCGTATTTCTCAAACGCAAAGATTTTGCCCGTACGACCGAAGTTGGCTTGAACTTCGTCGAGGATGAACATCACGTCCTTCTCGTTACACCACTCAACCAGCATCTGCAGGTATTCTGCAGGGGGGTGATAACTACCGCCACCACCGAGATAAGGCTCGGTGATCAAGCAGTTCAGTCGTGAACCGAATTCTTCATACAGAGCATCAAGTTCGGCTCGGTAGGAAGAGACATCGAGTGGCTCACCGTATTTGGACGTGTCGTCACATTCTTCGCGGGGGAAGCTGACAAACTTCACGCGAGGGTCACGATCAGTGTCGCTTTCTGAACCGGTGACCGCCCCAGCGAGTCCTTTTTTACCGTGGAATCCGTAACGGGTGGCGATGATCAAGTCGCGTTCTTCGTCGCGATGCAGGCAGGCCCAGAGTGCTTTCTGAACCGCTTCGGAACCAGAGGCGGCCCACATGATCGTATCGAGTTTTTCGCCACCGGCCGTTTTGCCGAGATGGCTCACCAGGCGTTTGACCGCTTCCGCTTCGACTTCGGTAATGGCGTTGTAAGCAGTCAGTGTAACCGCTTCGAAGTACTCGCCTTCTCCTTCGCCCGTGAGGTGTTCCGGTTTCCAGCCCATGTATTCGCTGAACCGTTTCATCCAACTGCGGGGGTTGTGTCCTAAGTTGGCCACTAGTACACCGGCGGAAAAGTCATACAGGCGACGACCTTCGGGAGTCCAGTGGAAGCAACCAGCCGACTTGGCGAAGACCGCTTGCGACGGAGTGTAAGTCCGCAGGGCAACCGGCTCCTGTTGCGTAATTGTCTGTCGAACCTGATTGGAGCGATCTTCACCCGTAAATTGAATCGGAGTAGCCATGAGTCTTAACCTGTCTGGAATTACCTGTCCGCGAACAAAATCGTGAAATTGAATGAGATGGGGAGGCAAGCCCCAAAGTGTATACAGAATAGCCAATTCAGTCGGGGGACGCCAGCTTTCCTGTCGGGTTCACATTGTAATTGAAGAATTTTTCACACGACAAGAAGGTGATTGTCCAGCATCGCAAGCCTGCAAGAGGTGTATTAAACTCGATCCGGGGCGATCTTCCGATTTGAGAGTGAGGTTTTAAACCGTTCCCTCGTAAAGGATTTCCGGTTCAGCGACGCCCGGACGGTAGAGGGCCAGGCCTCCTTTGGGGTCGTTGATCCGCACGAGGCAGTCTGGTTCTCCGGCGGCGGCCCGTTCCAGAATCGCTTCGAGTGCATGGATGGTCGCTACGGTCTGCCGGTCGGCGGCGAGGTCGTTGTAGTCGAGGGCCTGCATTTCGGCGAGCCGTTTTCCTCGATCCGCGTCGGTACCACCATGTTCCACGTAGGCAACTTCCCGGGCGAACCGTTCGATCACTTCAACCCCATAACCTCGTTGGCTTCGCTCGCCCCAGGGTTCGACGAAGGTCCCGTTAAAGTGATTATTGATTGAGTTTTTAATCGTGAAGGGGGTCTTGTCTTCGACTGTACATTCCACACCCCGTTTGCGGGAGTGCCCATTCCATAGCCCGTTGTCAAAACGGAACTGAACTTCCTGCTCGACGTATCCGGGGAAGTTATCGGGAGTTACCCAGGACGTGTGAATGTCGAACGTGGCGTTACGGCCCGACTCGTATTCATACACCATTCGCAGCTGGGTGCTGTCCCACGTGTTTCCATCCTGCGGTCCAACCAGGCCACGCTGGCCAGTGGCGGAGATGGTTTTCAATTTTCCGGGGAAAGAGAAGTCAATCAGCTTGATGTAGTGACAAGCAACATAAGTTCCCGGGTTGCGTCCACCGATCCATTCGGCGAACTGACTGCCGGAGATCTGCTTCGGTTCGAGCAGGGTGCAGTACCCGTTGTTGACATGCTTCAATACATTGTCGTAGTACAGCGACCTCATCTTTTTGTGGTCAGGGTCGAACAGTTTATGGTAGACGACTTTGGCGAGCACATTTTTCTGTTTGGCCAGCTCGACCAGTTCGTCCAGTTCCTGCATGGTCAGAACCGAAGGCTTTTCGATAATGACGTGCGTGCCCGATTCAATGACTTCTTTGGCGGCTCCAAAGTGGCGGTCATCCGGACTGGCAACGCAGGCGAAGTCGAGCCCGGAATCAAGCATCTGGGTAACAGCCCCGTCACCGGCGAAGCTCTGGAAGTCGGCGATTTTATCTCCGGCAGCCGTTTTGTATTTTTCGGCCCGCTTGCCAGTTCGAGTCGCGACGGCGGAAAGCTCTACCGAAAGTTCTCCGAATCGACGATCAAACATTCCCTCTCGATGGGCGGATTCAAAGAAGGGGCAGTAGGTTTCGTCAAAAATCATCCCCATTCCAACCATTCCGGCCTTCAAAGTCGGGGAATCTGCTTGCGGGCTCATAATTCGAAATCCTGTAGGTTGAAGTTATTGGTCGTGTAGACTAGGTGTATACACTAATCAAGGGCCATTGCAAGGGCCAGCTTGATAAAGCTACTCAATAACCGGCGACTCGAATGAGTGGACTGGACCTTTTTGAAACTTCGGTTCAAAACCAGTTTAGATTCCCGGGTGAGAAACCGCTGGCACTGGCATCGGTCCGACGTGTCACGCATAATGTGCGGAACTTCGCCTCGCCGAGTCGATCGGTTCATAAAAGGACAGCTCGGCTGAGATGGCGAGTAGGTCCGTTGCTTCGCGAAGGCCGTCCGGTATTGCCTATTACGAAGCGAATTCTGACGTTCTATTCAAATAGACATTTTTCAAATCAAACCTGAAATTCAGAGATAGATTTCATCATCATGGCTGACAAACCCAAAGTAATTATCAGTGCCTTTGCCGATGAGGCGGCGAATCGTAAGACAGCTATCGAACAGATGGTGGCTCTCTCGGCGATTGGGCTTAAGTATTATTCTCCCCGCTTTATCGATGTCTTCGGGGACGGGAACGTCAAACATGTGGTCGAGCTCAACAAGAAAGAGCTGACGGAACTCAAAAAGCTGCACGCCGAGTTCGGTATGTCCGTTACGAGCATTGGTGCCCGCGTCGGCAAAATCAAATTGCTCGATATCGACGATGGTTCACACAATGTCTATGTTCCTTTCGACAAATACCTGAAGGGCGAAGTCGCCTCGACGATTAAAGTGGCGAAGGAACTCGATTGTAAATTGATCCGCGGGTTCTCATTCTATCATCCTCGTGGCACGGATCCCCGGGATCACATTCCATTGGCTGTTGTGCAGCTGCGAAAAATTGTCGACCTGTGTGCTGCGGAAGGCATCGTCTATGGTTTGGAAATTGAACCGAACCTGATCGGCGAAACGGGTCCACTGCTGGCCGAACTGTGTAGGGAAGTCAATCATCCGAACATCGTATGCATTTATGATGGCGGAAACGTGGCGGCTCAGAACAAACGACCCGATGTCGTCTTCGATGAATACGTCGCCATGCGAAAATACATGGGCTGGATGCATATCAAAGACTACAAAATCGATCCCAAACTGACTTGGGACGGAGCCGTCGATGAAGAACGCCTCAAAAACTTCGTTCCCGCCAACGAAGGGGACGCCGGTCACGAGCAAGTGCTCCGCGACTTGCGCGACCACGTAACCAAGCTTGATCGCAAAATGAAAAAACTGGGAGCTCCCGGTTTCTTTCTGGAAACGGAACCACACCTTAAAGGGGGCGGACAGTTCGGCGGATTCAGCGGACCCGATGGTATGGGCGTTGCCGTGCGGGCACTCTGTAGCGTTCTCGATTATGTCGGGATCGACTACGACCTGCGAGATTTTAATGACATCCGTGAACTACGTGGCTTTTAATTTTGAAGTCACAGCTTCTCGCTGATTTAAATTCACCACGAGATAGTCCTTGAACACTACGGCATTGCTGGCTGGTCTCTGTTCGTCTCTTTCGTGGTCCTCTTATCAATTCCCGGATTTCAAACATGGCTTTTCAATTCGAATCGTTAAAAGATATTATCGCCTGCCCCAAATGTCATTCCAAGCTGATCCATGATGATAGCCGTCTGGTTTGTCGGAATGAGTCATGCAGGTTGGCGTTCGAAATTCTGGAAGATATTCCCGTCATGCTGGTAGATGAAGCTCGGGAACTCGAAACGGAAGAATGGCAAACGGTGATGGCGAAGCTCGACCAGAAATAAGACTCCAATGGCCAGCCACAATTCTTGACTAAGATAAGTGTGACGGCTACAGGATGCGAAGATGTTTTGAATACATGCTGCTGCGCCGCCAGAATCCTCCACAGTAAAATGGAATGCTCAATCCGGGCAAACAAAATGTCGTTTTGAGCCGGTGCAGAGCTTAAATCCTGAATAACAGGGAACACAACTGGACGCAGGAGGGACACACTCTCACAATGGAGAGTGTGTCCCTTTTTGTTTTTGTCTGGAACGCTTCCCCTTGGGAGAAACTGATGTACCGACTATCGTTCGTCGTGTTAACAGGCCTGCTTGCTTGCCTCCTGATGGTTCCATCCGATCTGCTCGCGGAAGAAGCGATCGCGGAAAACGAACGTTACTCGTTCCAGGAAGAACATGATCAATACGGTTCAGGCAAGTTCTATCAAGGGCGAGAAATCGCCCGCGTGATGAGCTGGCACGGAATCGACTGGTTGGAACGGGACGAACGCGAAGAGGAAGAACGTCTCTCGTTAATGATCGAGGCCCTCAAGCTCAAACCGGGCATGATGGTCGCCGACATCGGTGCTGGATCGGGAGTCATTACCCGCGCTGTGGCACCTCTGGTGCAACCGGAGGGCAAAGTCTTCGCCCTCGACATTCAGAAACAGATGCTTGACGCGCTCGAAATTAAAATGAAAGAGTTGAAGATCGACAACGTGGTGCCGATTCTGGGAACCGAAGACGATCCCAACCTCGAACCGGATAGTATTGATGTCGCCTTCATGGTGGATGTCTATCACGAGTTCAGTTATCCCTACGAGATGACACTCGCACTGGCCAAGTCGCTGAAACCGGGGGGCCGACTGGTCTTCGTGGAATACCGGAAGGAAGACCCCAAGGTTCCCATTCTGGAAGTTCACAAAATGAGCGTGAAGCAGGTCCGGAAAGAAATGGCACAACCCGAATTCGGCCTGAAATGGAAAGAGACAATCGACGTTCTACCCCGCCAGCACATCATTATCTTTGAACGCATCAAGTAAGCGAACGGACACGCGAATTGGATTCATCATCACAGGACAAACGGATGCTCGAAGAGGAATCGGAACTGTTACCGGAAACGGAACAAAGCGAACCGGTCGCAGAACACCACGAACGACCCATCGCTCCCGTCCGTCCCGATCCAGAAGAAGCCAGCCGGAACTTTCTGGGAACGGCCTACCGGATTCAGGTCGGCATGATCCTCATCGGGTTGGCGATTGGAGGATTCCTCGCCCGGCCTCCGTGGGAGCTGTTTGACTGGAATATCGAGGCCATCTTGTGGGGAACGCTGGGGACGATCCCGCTGGCGATACTCATGTTCGCCCTGGACTATATTCCTTACGATGGATTGCGGCGGATCGAAGATCTACTCGTCAACAAAATCGCTCCCTTGGTGGGGGCAGCGACGATTAAAAAATTATTCCTTCTCGCCCTGCTGGTTGGTTTAGGTGAAGAATTGATTTTTCGCGGCATTGTTCAGAACTTTCTGATGACGACGATGAACGTGCACTACGCGATTCTCCTTTCCAGCATTCTCTTCGCCTTCTGCCATTTCATTTCCCCGACATACATTATTCTGGTCTTCGGCGTCAGTCTGTACCTCGGTTACTCCGCCATCGGTTTCAGTTCGGAAGGAGAACTTAACCTGGTTCCCCCCGTATTGATTCACACGTTCTACGACTTCTTCGCGTTTGTGTACATATTGAAGAAGCATCGCGACAAGGTGAAGAGCAAAGCGGATATGGATGCTGGCGCGAATGAGGAATGACTTGAACCTCGAATGCTTTTAATTAATGGCACCCTTGGCATAGGGCTGATATAGCACCGTTCCCAATTCCAAGGGTGGCCCAGACGATCTCGCCAGAGTCGTCTGGGTTGCGGAGCAACACTAAAGTGTGGAATACAGCTCAACTGAAATAGCTTGCTGACCAACTCGCGCGGGTGGCGATACATGGCTTTGTGTACCTGCGGCATGCAGACAGCACTTCATGATTGTCTGGACCACCCTGTGTGGCTTAGGATGGTGATGAATTCTTGGCAAACATCTCCAATAATTTCTGCGTGACCTCGTGCGGTTTTTCTGCTCCGCAGATCGCTCCACTGATGGCCGCGCGGGTAGCTCCCGCTTCCAGAACCTGATTCAAGTTCTGAGCATTAATGCCGCCGATGGGGAACCAGGGGAGGGTGATTTCTGCGGCGACTTCTTTAATGTAGTCGAGCCCGGCGAACTCGGTGAACTGTTTGGTCGTGGTCGAGAAGGTCGGACCGACGCCGATGTAGTCGGCGCCTGACCGGACGGCCTGCCGGGCCTGATCGATGTTGTGGGTGGACAGTCCGATCAGTTTGCGGGCTCCCAGCATCTTGCGGGCTTCCTCGACGGGAAAATCATCCTGACCAAGGTGAACACCATCGGCGTCGACGGCAAGCGCTATGTCGGGACGGTCGTTGATGATCAGCAAAGCACCGGCGGCGTGTGTCCATTCGCGGACGCGCTTGGCGTGTTCAATCAGTTCCTGGGTTGGCATTTCTTTTTCTCGAATCTGGACGATTTTCAAACCTGCTTCGAGCGCGTCGCGAACAGCGGGGCCAGACCCGTGATGACAGAGCGATTCGGTCAGCAGCAAGTAGAGCGACGTACCCTGAAGGACATCGCGAGCGTGTAACAGGTTCATCAGAACTTTTTCCTGTTGATAAACCTGATACCGTATTTGCTCGAACTGGGGCGCCGATTCACGAGCGACAACCTTACTCCATTCTTCCAATGTCCGTAGCGACTCCTGAAGCCGTTTGAAGTTTGCCGCGAGGACCGCCTCGCCCGATTCGCGTTGAAGTTCGCTGGGGGTAGAGATTGTGGTACCCACATCGCCCGTTGTGTTGCGGCTGGCGAGCAATTCATGTTGATCGAACTGGCTGCAGGCGGCAGTGAATCGATGGCGTAGCTCTTTGAACTCGCGCGATAAAAAAGTGTCGTCCAGAGTAAAACGGACATAATCTTCGATCACCCGCATGCCTTCCCGCGCCCGATTGGCGGCGGCGTCGAGTATGCGAAAAGTACTGGTGCGGGCTGAAGGAGTGGTGTCCGCGACGTGGAGTTGGACATCGACTTCGAGCGGTTCTGTTTCGAATCCAGACTGAGTGTCGAGTTCTGGTTCGAGCGTTTCCGGCTTCAGTCCATGCCGGTCGAGGATTTCTTTCACGGAACCGGGGTGATGGAGCAGACCCCACAAGAGATGTTCGGTCCCGATTTCGGCATGTCGCCCTAAAAAAGCGGCTCGTTGTTGGGCGACGAGCAGGGCGGAAGTCAGGGATTCGCTTTGCTCGACGGGCTCAATTGTTTCGGGAGATTCACTCGACACTTTCGCGGACAAATCGGCGGCCGCTTCCTCGGTGGCATACGGCTGATAAGGAGCGGGAAGAGACTCAATCGTTATCTGATATTGACTGAGAATTTCTGTTGCCCGCGATTCATCCAGAATCAGG
Organism: Polystyrenella longa; assembly: GCF_007750395.1. Lineage (GTDB taxonomy): Bacteria > Planctomycetota > Planctomycetia > Planctomycetales > Planctomycetaceae > Polystyrenella > Polystyrenella longa. Next base: position 273,550 of record NZ_CP036281.1, read on the forward strand.
GCGGCCAGCAGCTGTTCTGTCGTCAGAATTTCCACTTTCAGCTGACACACAAGATGTTGTGCCAAGTGGAGTGTTCGCAGGGCACCTGCAGTAAGAAACTGTTCGGTGAATGGAAAATTAGGCATTACGAGCGATTCTGTCGGAATTATCAGGAACAGGAGAGAAGGTCAGGTCGGGGTCGATGTTGCCTCAACAGCCTCGGAATACTAAAATTCGGTTGTCGCGGACGGATCAGCCCCTGACCCAGATTGCCAGTTTTACCAGCCTCGGGTTGGTGAACCGGTGATTTTGTCCTACCGGCAATCGATTATAATGGAGTAACCGGACGAGGCGGAAAAGTTCCGGTGGGTGATTCTCGGAAAAACGGAGAATCCACCACCCCTCATAAGGAGAGAACGTAAAATGAGTTGAGGACGATTTCCTGATCCGGGCGATCCTGTTGCGCCCGTTTTGTGTCGTCCTGTTTGCTCTGACCGACATAATCGATACACACCTGCCCGTCTGCCGGGTGCAAATGACGCACCTACTTGATTTGCAGGAGCTACCGAAAATAAGATTCATCCTGCGGGAGGGAATAACCACGTTACTGGCCCTCCTTCAATAATTTGATGAAGACCGATTTTCGGGCGACTTCATACCACAGTTCACAAAAGTAAAATTGTCGGAACTTTCTGCTCAGGAAGAGACGGAAAAAAATCGGCAAGGGAGACTCGCATGTACGAGCGATTCACAGATCGAGCCCGAAAAGTGATGCAGTTGGCAAATCAGGAAGCCCAACGCTTTAATCACGAATACATCGGGACAGAACACATCCTGTTGGGTCTCGTTAAGGAAGGTTCCGGGGTTGCAGCCAACGTGCTGAAGAACCTCGACGCTGACCTCCGCAAAATTCGGCTGGAAGTCGAAAAAATTGTCCAGTCGGGACCTGACATGGTCACCATGGGCAAACTGCCTCAGACACCGCGTGCCAAAAAAGTAATTGAGTACGCAATGGAAGAGGCCCGTAACCTGAATCATAATTATGTCGGAACCGAACATCTGTTACTCGGTCTGCTACGGGAACAGGAAGGGGTGGCGGCTCAGGTTTTGATGAACCTTGGCCTGAAACTCGAAGATGTTCGCGAAGAAGTTCTCAACCTGCTGGGACACGGACTCGAAGTGTCCGAAACCAGCGAACGGGGAACGGCACAGGGAACCTCCAGCAAAGCGGGTAAGAGCAAAACTCCGGCACTCGACAGCTTTGGTCGCGACCTGACCGAACTGGCGCGCCAGCAGAAACTCGACCCGGTCATTGGTCGTTCTCATGAAATCGAACGCGTCATTCAGATTCTCTGCCGACGTCAGAAAAATAACCCGGTCCTCCTGGGGGAAGCGGGTGTCGGTAAAACGGCCATCGTCGAAGGCTTCGCCCAGATGGTGATCGATAACTCCGTTCCGGAAATCCTGCGGGATAAACGGATCGTGGTTCTCGACCTCGCGATGATGGTTGCCGGTACCAAATACCGCGGTCAGTTCGAAGAGCGTATTAAAGCGGTCATGAACGAAGTCCGTCGTGCCAAAAACACGATCCTGTTCATCGATGAACTTCACACTCTGGTTGGTGCCGGTGGTGCAGAAGGAGCGATCGATGCTTCTAACGTGCTGAAGCCAGCTCTCTCTCGAGGCGAGCTGCAGTGTATCGGTGCGACGACGCTCGACGAGTACCGTAAATACATCGAGAAAGATAACGCTCTGGAACGCCGATTCCAGAAAGTCAGCGTTGATCCTCCGAGTGAGGTTCAGACTGTGGAAATCCTCAAAGGTCTTCGTGACCGCTACGAGGAACATCACCGCGTACAAATTACTGACGACGCCTTGGAAAAAGCGGTCGAACTTTCGTGCCGTTACGTCACGGGGCGTTGTCTCCCGGACAAGGCGATCGACGTCATCGACGAAGCGGGTGCCCGTATTCGCCTCAAATCCATGGTCCGTCCTCCCGATCTCAACGAACTCGAAGAAGAGATCGAACGTCTGAATCAGGCGAAAGAAGAGGCCGTCGCCAACCAGGACTTCGAAAAAGCAGCCAGCTTGCGTGATCAGGCTGACAAACTGAAGAAGAAAAAAGAAACTCTGACCCAGGAATGGCGTGAGAAATCGAAAGAGACCGATGGTGTCGTTGACGCCGAGGTTGTCGCGGAAGTTGTCGCTAAGATGACTGGTATTCCGTTGACTCGACTCTCCAGCGAGGAAGCCGTCCGTCTACTCCGTATGGAAGACGAGCTGCACAAGAAAGTCATCAGTCAGGACGAAGCGATCAAACAGATCTCCAAAGCGGTTCGCCGTAGCCGGAGTGGTCTGAAAGATCCTAAACGTCCGACCGGTTGCTTCCTGTTCTCTGGTCCAACCGGGGTTGGTAAAACCTTACTGGCGAAAACTCTGGCCGACTTCATGTTCGGTGACGAGGATGCCCTGATTCAGATTGACATGTCCGAGTACATGGAGAAGCACAACGTCAGCCGTCTGATTGGTGCTCCTCCGGGCTACGTCGGTTTTGAAGAAGGTGGTCAGCTCACTGAGAAGATTCGCCGTCGTCCTTACGCGGTTGTCCTGCTCGACGAAATCGAAAAGGCTCACCCGGACGTCTTCAACATGCTCCTGCAGATCATGGAAGAAGGTCACCTGACGGATAGCTTCGGCCGGAAGATCGACTTCAAGAACGTCGTCCTGATTATGACGACGAATGCCGGTGCAGAAGTAATCCATCAGGGCGACGTCTTCGGATTCGCCAAACAGGATGAAGACACGAGCTACGAGAAGATGAAAGAACGTCTGATGCACGTCATCGAGAAAGAATTCAAACCTGAATTCCTCGGACGTCTGGACGAAGTCGTCGTCTTCCAGCGGTTGACTCGCGATCACCTCAAGAAGATCGTCGATATCGAACTGGACAAAGTCTTCAAACGTCTGGCCGAACGTGGTTTGAATCTGCATATGACGGACGACGCCCGCGAGTTCATTATCGACAAAGGGGGAGACGTCGACTACGGTGCTCGACCACTTCGTCGTTCGGTTGAAAACTACATCGAAGATCCGCTCTCCGAAGAACTGCTCCGCGGTACCTTCGAAGGGAAGAACGCGATCAACGTCACCGTTGTAGAAGTGGGCGACACGAAACGCCTCGAATTTACCGGTTCCCTCGAAGATGAGCCCGAACTTGCCACGGTAGGTACGAGCGAAGATAAAACCGAAGACTCCAGCAAAGAGACCGCCGAATAAGCGAACTTGCTGCGTCAATCAATAACGAAGCCCCTGTCCGACTTAGTTGGATAGGGGCTTTTTTTTGTGTTTGGAAGAGAACCACGAAAGAAACGAAACAACACGATAGAGAGTGCTTCTTAAGTCTGGTTAGCCCGGACAATCACGAAGTGTTGTCCGGGTCGCGAAGCGACAAGCGGTGCACGACGATTAGAAGTTTCTACCTCGCGACTTACCTTCTCGTTCAGAATCATTATCCAAACGGAGCCATCGCGGAAACCTTAAAATAAAATGTTTCCCTGTTAGTCAACAGGTCTGATGCCTGTAGCCTGCCACATCCAATGTGTTTTACAATATTCTTGTGATTATGGTGGAGCACTTTTATTAGTCGAAGACCTGAGAAAGAGACAATCTACTTATGAGATACTGGATTTTAGCGACTGTCATTATCGTTGGGTTTAACAATACCTCTCAAAGTGCGGAGCCTGTCGAGATTGGTAGTCGACTGGAGCTGTTCGTCGATGATCACCTTGTGGAATCCACTGAGGGAGATATTCAACAGGTCGTACAGAATCCTGAACCTAAGGAAGTCGTGTATGTTCATGATCAAGTCTGGGGCGGGAACATTTGCGCTTACTACACGGTATTTCAGGACGGTGAGACTTACCGTATGTACTTTCGATCGGCGCAATACACGAAAGATAAACCCTCCGATCCCAGCTGGGCGTTCGCGGTCTGTGCGGTAAGTGAAGATGGCGTTCATTGGACGGATCCCAATCTGGGAATGGTCACCTGGAGAGGAAGTGATGAAAACAACATTCTTCGTTTCGAAGATGGGTTCAAGGGGAACGCGTATCACAACTTCACCGTGTTTCGAGACAACAATCCGGCAACCTTGCCAGAAGCCCGCTACAAAGGAGTTGGTGGGCTCGGGCATGGTCTACTGGGATATCAGTCACCCGATGCCATTCATTGGGAGAAAGTTCAGGAGAAGCCGATCATCACGAATGGAAAATTCGATTCGCAAAATCTGGTTTTCTGGGACTCCGATCGAAATGAGTACCGGGCCTACTGGAGATATTCCCCTGATGGCAAACTTCGATTGATCCGCACGGCGACTTCCCCAGACTTTCTTACTTGGGAGAACGAACACAACGTGACATTCACGGAGGGGTTGGAACAAAATAACCTCTACACCAGTGCTGTCCAGAAATACTTTCGCGCTCCTCACCTGTTCATTGCTTTCCCGACGAAATTCTTTCCTGAGACGGAACAGGTTGAGCCCATCTTTATGTCCAGTCGCGATGGCGTCCAATTTCACCCTCTTACCGGCGCTGTCATTCCTCGTTCCGCCCCCAAGGATCGCGATTTGAATCGCAGTAACTACATGGCATGGGGGATGGTTCAACTACCAGGTCAGCCCAATGAGATCTCGGTTTACGGAACAGAGAATTATTTTCAGTCCACGCCAAGTCGAGTTCGTCGCTTTGTGTTTCGCCTGGATGGATTTGTCGCTCTGCATGGTGGAGAAGCTGGCGGCCAACTGCTCACCAAGCCGTTACAGTACACGGGCAAGAAGCTTCTTTTAAATTCAGTGGTCCCCGAGGGAGGTACACTTGAAGTCGAAGTCCTGGACCAATCTGGATCCGTGGTGGGTGTTTCAAACCCGATTGTTGGCGACTCGATCGACGCAGCCGTCAGTTGGAAACAGGATCCCCAACTGAGCGAAGGCATTGTCCAACTCCGCTTCAACATCACAAACGCAGACGTCTTCTCTTTCCGCTTCAATTGATCAACTAAGTCATTTTCTCACAATAGGAATTAGATGGTCATCAAAACGCCCGGCGGGCTCTGCTGGGCGGAGCTGGGTGAGAATCTCTGCTCCCGTCTTACGACACAAGTGTGAGCATCATACTACGTCAATAGAAGCCATCGCCTTCTTGTGTACATGCCCATCGATTTCCGTTACCGTAGAAGCGTGACAAGTTCCCTCCTTTTGTCTGCTTGAGATTGGTGAAATGGAATCGACTCCCTCTTATGCACGCATTCAGACGTTCTGTCTGGCCGTGATTGCTGCTGCCGTAATGATATACATGGTGTTCTGGCTCAGACCGGTACTGGTTCCGTTTGTGGTTGCTCTGTTCGTCGTCAGTGGCATTACGCCAATCCTGGAAGGTCTCGAAAAACGACTTGGTGTGAATCGAGTCATCGCCGCCGGAATCACCTTCCTGTTGGGGCTGGTTGTTATGGGCGCGCTGGGTCTTTGTATCTGGCTGTCTGTTTTGCAGATGGCCGAAAAAGGGACAGCCTACCGGGAACGTGTTCGGGATTTGGTGACCAAGGCACAAGTTGAACTGGACGGATTACTCAATAGATCTCCGTTTGGAAGTAAGACTGACGCTGAGAACCCCGAAGACATGGCATTGGTCGAGAGTGACGGGCCCGCGGGGACGATACCAGCGGGGGCGATACCAGCGGGGGCGATACCAGTGGGAACTTCTGATTCTGGATCCGGCACCGATGATCGGATGGACAAAATGCGGGAAGCGATCGATAGTTCGTTACGAACAATACTCTCCCAGTTGTCGTCGGAATTATTCGCACTGGTGACGACCAGTATCGTGGTGTTGATTTATGTTTTCTTTCTGTTGCTGGGCTCTGTCGGGGCGTCGAAGACTTCGGACTCATTCAGCCAGATCGATAATCAGGTTCGCAGTTATCTTTCGCTGAAGACGACGATTTCGATTATCACTGGAGGCATCTTTGGGATGACGCTCTGGTTGTTCGGCGTACCGATGGCATTGACTTTCGGGTTGCTCACATTTTTGCTGAACTTCATTCCCAACGTCGGACCGATCGTAGCGACGTTATTACCGCTGCCGTTTATTATTCTCAGTCCGGACGGTTCTCTCGAATGGATGCTCTCCGCCATCGCGGCGATCGCCGTGATTCAGGTGATCAGCGGGAACGTGGTCGAACCGAAAATTATGGGGTCGTCCTCCGACTTGCACCCGGTAGTAATCCTGCTCGCCCTGATGTTCTGGGGCATGATGTGGGGGATCACCGGTATGTTCCTGGCGACACCCATTACCGCGGGACTGAAGATCGTTTTTGAGCGGTTCGACTCGACGAAGCCGATTGCTGCGGTTCTGGCCGGACGATGGGATGCCGTAATGCCAAAGACCACAAGCACTGTTTAATCCAGTTGAAAATGCCAGGGACAAGTTGTTTACGCGCCGCCGCGGCTTTCTCTCAGGAGTCGATTTCCCAAGTCTTCTTCGTAGCGAACTCTGGGGACGGGGACATCAATGCTGTGCGCCAGCTTTTCGATATTGCGCAGGAGAAGTTGCCGGGAATGGACTTCGATTTGCCGTTCGTTCTGAAGTTCTCCCAACAGGACGGTGACCGTCTCTCGGGTACTTCCAATAATGCTGGCGAGATCCTGATGGGCAAGTTTGATGGTGATCAGCACTCCATCGGCCGTTTGACGACCATATTTCTCGGTCAATTCCAATAGCAGGTGTATGAGTCGATCCCGATTGGAGCGGAAGAGGAGCGATTTCAAGCGGCGTTCGATTCGTCGCCGGCGAAGTCCGAGAAGTTTGGTGACGCCCAGAGAGACTGACGCATGCTCTTCAGCCAGTTGTCGGAGTGCTTCGCTCGGAATCATGATGACAGACGAACTGACCATCGCTTCTGCGAATTCTTCGCGAGGGTTGTCGTCGAGAGCGGCGAGTTCACCGAAAATCTCTCCTGGTTCCATCAGCGAGAGGACGGCTTGTTTGCCTTCGCTGGTGATGTGATAGATTTTGATGCGACCGCTGGCAACCATCAGGACGGAGTTACCCGCATCGGTAGGAAGATAAATCAGTTCACCCCGTTTGAATGGACGAACTTTCGATGTCTCTTCCAACCGCTTGATCTGTTCTTTGGTTAACCGTTCGAACAGTTCGCAATGATTGAGCGACCAGTATTTTTCAGCCATGCTGCTGTTACTCGCGGGCGATTCCCGGTGATCAGAGGGGGAAAGTTCCCCTCCCGTTATTCTCTGAGAATAGCCTTCGGCGATACCAGCGGCAAGGGGTGGACCTGATTCCGTACTCCTGTCTGGGGGGCAATTTATTCTTCAGGATCGAAACAGGGAGGGGGATTGGTTATAACAGGGTGAATAGGAATGATAAGAAAACAGTAGATGGAACTCGATTCAATACGGCTTGCCTGTGAGGAAACTGTTCATGTTGCTCGGAAAACGCGTCTTTATTCGACGGAACTCACTGAAATCACCTGTAACAAAACTACTGTTAACTGTTTCACTAACTCTGATTTTCCTGGCGGCCCTGGCACCCGGAATAATGGTTGCAGCGGAACCAATCGAACTGGAAAACCGCAGAGAGCTGTTTATCGACGACTTTCTGATCGGAGAGTTGAAAGGGACCGCAGAGCAGGAGCTTCATCAGCCAGAAATCCAGGAGATTGTCCTCAAGCACGACGCTCCCTGGGAAGGGTCTGGCAGCGGATACCACAGTATCTTCAAAGATGGCGACATCTACCGAATGTATTACAAAGCGTGGCACCTGGAGGTAACCGACAAAGGACTGAATACCGGTAAGCATCCACTTTACTGCTGTTATGCCGAAAGCCGTGACGGGATTCACTGGGAAAAACCGAATTTGGGCATCTGCGAATTCAACGGTTCTAAAGAGAACAACATTATTCTGTACCCGGGACAGTTTCCCGAAGTGAATGCGGATCCGGGTCACCCCGCCATTTTCAAAGATACCAATCCCGATTGTCCTCCGGAGTCTCGATACAAGGCGATCATTCGCTCCAGCAAACCGCATGGGTTGCTCGCGTTTCATTCTGCGGATGGGATTCATTTTGAACCGATGCAAAATGAACCTGTAATTACGGAGGGAGCCTTCGACTCGCAGAACCTGGCTTTCTGGGATACGGAGGCGAATGTTTATCGTGCCTACTGGCGTGTTTTTACTGGCGGTGTCACAGACGGAGATAACTGGAAACCTTCCGGCGATCGCGCGATTCGCACCGCCACTTCGAAAGATTTTCTGAACTGGGGGCCTTTCGAAGATCTTACCTATGAAGATTCACCCAGCGAAGAACTTTATACCAATCAGATTAAACCTTACGACCGGGCCCCTCATTTGTTGCTTGGTTTCCCCGCACGCTATGTCGAGCGGGGATGGTCGCCCGCGATGGAACAACTTCCCGAGACGGAGCAGCGCCACTTACGATCGAAATCGTCGGATCGTTATGGCATGGCCCTTTCGGAAGGGCTGCTTATGGCCAGTCGAAACGGAACCCATTTCAAACGTTGGAACGAAGCCTTCCTGCCCCCCGGTCGAGAACGCAAGGGGACCTGGCAATACGGTCACCAGTATATTGGTTGGCATCTGGTCGAAACGAAGTCGACCGTCGATGACTCGTTGAGCGAACTCTCGCTGTATTCGACAGAAAGCTATTGGACGGAACCGGGCAGTGAAGTGCGTCGTTACTCGCTGCGACCAGACGGGTTTGTCTCGATCTCAGCAGACAGAGAAGGGGGCGAACTGCTGACGCCGCCGATTACGTTTACGGGGACTGAGCTTTCACTGAATCTGGCGACCAGTGCCGTTGGTAGCGTTCAGGTCGAAATGCAGGATGCCAATGGAAAGCCGCTGTCCGGATTCTCGCTTCAGGAATGTGACGTGCTCTTTGGTGACAGTATCGACAAAACGGTGAGCTGGAAGGGCAGCAGCGATCTAGGGACGCTTTCCAGCCAGCCCGTTCGACTCCGATTTGTGATGAACGATGCCGATCTGTACTCCCTGCACTTTCGGAAATCCGACAAGTAAAGAGATTCCATGTCTGGGCTGCTCCGTACCTAAAGAACGCTGCGGAGTGGCTGAAAACCAGGTTTCGTGTTGAAGAATTCGGCTGGAACGTGGCGAATGTTCAGGCAGAGATTCACTGATTCAATGCAGAAAATGAACGATATTTGCAAGTTGGTTCAGGAAAGCCAAATTCGGAAAATCAATAGTAGGATTTACCCTCTAGGGTGAGTACACTAAAGGCGTTACATGGGTAAAAGGACAGTTGTTAATTATCTTAATTGATCGGCTCCCTTTCCAAACGACGTGGTGATGAGTCACTTGCGTTCCAGTTCTCATGTTCGCCCATTCTGTCCTGCAGTTCGGGTGAAAATAGCGAGTACAGCAGTTGGTTTTCATGGAGGACATGGAACGGAACCACTGCTACGATTCGGTAGCAGATCGAGGGATCTCTCTTCTGCAATTACTCGATTCTATGTTTGAGCCACGCGCAGGCTCCGCGTTCCACCTTCGTGTCTCCTCCAATTAGCTCCCTGCCGACGGTTGCCTGCCGTCTCTCCTTCCAGACCATTGCCATGGTCGAATTGCAGGCTCCCCGGTCGATCAGTTTGAACCCACTGTGGTATTGATGGGCTGGAACCTGTTTCCAGCCGGAATGACTTATGTCCCTCACTCAGAATTATGAACTCCGGCATACGGCTCCCACGCAAGATTACGCTGCGGCGAGATCGACACGTGTTGGCTTTGAGTTTCTCATGTTACTCGGCCCATGCATGCTATTCGGTGCGATTCCGTTCCAATGGAGCGCAGGAATTCCGGTCGGCGACTTTAGTGTCTCACCATTTCACGTGGCTGCTCTGTACTGTTTTATTGTCTTCCTGGCAGACTTAAGGCATGTGCAGGCCCTGATGATGATCGTCAAGCAAACGCTGTTAACTCAATTGAGTATCGTGGGGTATCTGTTCATTCTCGCTCTGTCAATCATGTGGTCCCCCAACGAGATCGTAGGAATTGCCATTACAGTTAAGTATGTATTGATATATATGCTTTCATTGACGGTGGCCGCCATCATCAAAACCAGAAGACAGCAATTTACGATTTCCATGGCTTATGTGGCGATTCCGCTATCCATTCTCTGCTTCTTTTTGAATGCCTGTTTCGTATTTCATCTGGAAGGACAAAACTTCCCACTCGAAGTATTCGAAGGACTTAAGACGGGAAGCTTGGATCACCTGTTGCATCATGTGGTGAATCCGTTATTGATGCAGACGGAAAGTGTGGAAGCCGCCGAGATCAATAACATCAAACTTGTCGCGAAGAATTCGTTCGCCGCCGGTTTGTTTACCCTCTTTTGTGTTGCGCGAATGGCGCCTAAAATTCGCACCAAATCAACAATCTATCGGATGTTGCGAATCGGTCGATTTCTGCTGTTGCTGTTTTTCCTGGCGTCTATACTGCTATTGGGATCAAGAATGGCGTTGGCCGCGGCTGTTTTCTGTCTGGTGACGGAGTCGATTGTCGATTCCTCCCGCGGATTCAAAGGGGTGATGCGAGTCGCCTTTACGCTGGCCCTTGTCTGCACTCTTATTACGGTGGCGATTCTTTCATCGGATGATAATCGACTCGTCTCTGGAGTGAACGAAATTAGTATCGGTCGCTTTGAGCAGATCGGTAGTGATTCCCGCTGGAACAACTATAAAATGGCGGTTTACGAGTCCCAGGATGACATCATGTATGGCAAGGGAGTCGGTGCCTATCTGCCCGACCGAAAACGAGTCCACAACAATTTCCTGGGGGGAGCTTATGAGGCCGGACTGTTCGGTTTTCTAACCATCACCGCCATTTACGTGCTACTCTGGTTCGATGCGTTACGCTCTCTGATGATCCGTATGAGGATTCACCGCAGGCTGGCTAACGCCGAACTCTGGTCGCTGCTGGTCTTGATCATGCCGCTGGCTCACTGCTTGATTGCGGGTGACAGTGGACGCTTCACGAACGCAGAGTGGTTGTGTATCGCCCTCTTCTGGGCCTTCCATCTGGATTACAAAGCCGATCCTGGTCCCAGCGAGAATGAACTGGTCAATCGAATTGCTAAACCTGCTTAACGTAATTTAGATATCGTAATAAGCAGTGAATTCCCATGGGTGCGGTCGCTGGCGAAGAGCTTCAATTTCTCGAGTACTCTTGTACCAGATCCAGGTATCGATGACGTCTTCCGTAAAGACATCTCCCTTCAGCAGGAACGCATGGTCTTCCCGTAGCGCTTCCAAGGAAGCATTTAATGAACGGGGAACTTTGGCGACGGTATCGAGTTCCTCTGCGGCCAGATCGTAGATGTCTTTATCGAGAGGTGCCCCCGGATCGATTTTGTTTTGTATGCCATCCAATGCTGCCATCAGAACCGCCGACATTGCGAGATATGGATTGGCGGATGGGTCGGGACAACGGAACTCGAATCGTTTGTTGTTTGGATTCGGGCTATGCACCGGAATTCGGATGGCGGCAGACCGATTACGATAGCTGTAAGTCAGATTGATAGGCGCTTCGAATCCGGGGATCAATCGTTTGTAGCTGTTGGTGGTCGGACAACAAAACGCGAGGAGGGCTGGAGCATGTTTCAGAATACCGCCCATCGCGTAAACCGCCATGTCGGAAAGTCCACCGTAGCCGGAGCCAGCGAACAGGGACTCCCCTTCTTTCCACAGTGAAAGATGCAGGTGCAGACCCGAGCCATTGTCGTTCCATAATGGTTTGGGCATGAAGGTCGCCGTCTTTCCATGTTGAACGGCGACGTTCTTGGCGATGTATTTGTATTTCAGAATGTTGTCCGCGGTCTCCAGTAGCGGACGGTATTTCATATCGATTTCGCATTGCCCGGCAGTCGCCACTTCATGATGCTGCGCTTCAACGTCGACACCGCACTCCATCAATATCAGCATGATCTCCGTTCGAAGATCCTGCAGCGTGTCCGCAGGAGGGACAGGAAAATAACCTTCCTTATACCGAATTCGATACCCGGCATTAGGAACGGATTCTGCCTTGCCCCGGTTCCATTGGCCTTCCACGCTGTCGACATGGTAGTAGGATTCATGTTCGTTCTGATCAAACCGCACGCTGTCAAAGACAAAAAACTCGGCTTCCGGGCCAAAGTTCGCCGTGTCCGCAAGGCCGGTCGACTGCATGTACTTTTCGGCTTTGCGGGCGACGTTTCGTGGATCTTTGTCGTAGTCTTCGCGTGTGATGGGATCCTGAATATTACAGAACAGGCAGAGCGTTCGATTCATAAACGGGTCGACAAACGCGGTTCCCGCTTCCGGAACGACTAGCATGTCGCTCTCATTAATTGCCTGCCAGCCATACATCGACGAACCATCGAATCCGAAGCCAACCTCGAAGCTCTCTTCCGTCAAAGCTTTGACCGGAATCGTAAAATGCTTCTGCGTACCGGGAAAGTCCATGAAACGGAGGTCAACGGCGCGGATTTCCCGCTCGCGACAAAGGGCGAGTACTTCTTTTGGTGTCATCATCGTCATATCCACAAATAGCTGAAATCAGCTTCTTCAGTTGTCTGCTGAATGACGGTCCGGTTAACATGGAGCCGGTTTCCGATTCAGCGTGTGGCTGTAATAAAGCAATTGTTATACCGAATATATCAATTCAAAGACATGGGTGCTTAAATCGTGTGCATCTCTAAGGTGATTCTGCGTGGTCTACCTAGAGGCAGCGTACTATCACATTGTTCTGCAATAAGTTAAGCGAATCTTTTGCCTGCTGTCCGTTTAGTCCATGATAGCTCGGCTCCATCAATTCTGTCATTGCTAAAGCGAATCACTCCTGAAAACTGCTTAAAAAATATGCAGGCCCTGTCCGTTCTATGAATCGACGTTTCACTATCCTGATTCACGACTTCCCCTTTCTGCACTGGGATTTGCTGGTGGAGGATGGGGAGACATTGCGTACCTGGCGATTGCACGAGGAACCGGATCAATCGCTGAAAATCGTCTGCGAGCCTCTGCCCGACCATCGCCTGATCTATCTCGACTATGAAGGTCCAGTGAGTCGAGATCGAGGCAACGTACAGCAATGGACTACCGGTCGGTGCGAACTGAGCGTACCCGCTGAGGGACGTATTGAGTTGGAATTGAGCAGTCCCCGCCTGACAGGGAAAATGTCGATTCGCCAGGAGAACGACGGCCGTTGGTGCTGTTATCCACCCGGAGCCGAATTGCCACCCGCTTCCGCTGAGGGGGCCGCCTCGGATTGAATGCGGTCGTCTTCCGAAGGAGAAGCGGCAGCCGGAATGTCGTCAGACTGGAAAGAGCGACTCCCTTTGATTTGCAATTGGCCCTCTTCAATACTTACCTCGTCGAGTTGCCAATTAAGTTCGGCCAGCTGGTCAAGCCGAACGGTGAGCAACGTTCCCGACTCCTCGTCGTTTTCACTCCATTCAATTCCGACGGGCAGTTCGTTCTGCTGGTGGCTTAACGTTTCTTCAATGATCTGCTGCCATGAGAAGGGGAGCAAGCCTGTCGTGATTTCCTCGATCCGAATCTGCACTTCGTCTTTCTGGACCGAGACCACCTTCAAAGGCGCGGTGACGACTCCCTGAAATTCGTTATGAGTGACTCGAAAGGCGAGTACAAATTCGCCGGCTTTAAGCTGAACTCGTGGCTCCGAAATTTCTTGTGGGAGATATATCTCAACCTGATCCTGAAATTCTGAAGAGGCCAGCCAACTGTTAGCTTCTACTTCGGAAAGAGTGAACTCCCACTCCGGTTTGGTTTCGATATCCTGTTGCAGGATCTCTCGTTTCTCTTCTACCTTCTTCAGGTTTTCCTGACGAACGGCGATGGGGATATCAATTCGTTTGGCGTACTCTCGGGGAGTTTGCATCGAGAGCCAGATTACCCCACCCATGCCTGCTGCAAGAAGCAGGAAGATGATTACCAGGAATTTAAAAATCCGTTTTGCGCTCATTACCCCTCCCGGGACTTCAGTTATTCATAGATGTTATTCGTTCGATGTTGGTGGCTGGCGACGTTCTTCCTGTTTTCCCTGTTGATAAAGTCGCTCCATATCCTGAAGTGTTGCGTCGGCTATTGTGCGGCCTTCATTGGCCAGTTGTCGTTCAATATATTGCACTCGTTTTTCGAACTTTTGATTACTCTTTCGGAGCGCTTCTTCCGGATTGATTTTCCAGCGGCGAGCAATGTTCGCCAACACGAATAGAACGTCGCCCAACTCTTGTTCAACGCGATCTCGACGCGCTTCGTCAAGAATGGGTTCATCGGATACTGGCGCGCTGTCGACTCCCGCAGTGACGGGCGGAGGAGGGCCGTTGGGGAAGAGTTCCTCCTGGAGTTCGTCCATCTCTTCCCGTAACTTATCAAACAGCATCAACCGATCAGGAAAGTCGTAACCCACACGCGCCGCCTTCGTCGAAAGCCGTGCGGCGCGGGCGAGTTGCGGGAGTGCTTTGGGTAACCCGTCGAAGATGGAGTCCCGTTTCTTCTCGGTCGCTTTCGCTTTTTCCCAATGTTGCCGAACGTCTCCCGCCGACTCGACTTTGACCTCACCAAAGACATGGGGGTGTCGTCGGATCATTTTCTCGGTGATCGTTTTTATGACCTGGCAGATATCGAATCGGTTCTCATCGGCCCCAATTTGAGAGTCGAGCATCACTTGTAACAGGACATCTCCAAGCTCTTCGGTGATATGTTCATCGTTTCCACTGTCGATCGCTTCCAGTAGTTCGTGCGTCTCTTCGAGCGTGTAGGGTTTGATTGTTTCGAGCGTTTGTTCCCGGTCCCACGGACAGCCCTCCGGCGACCGAAGTTTGGCGATCACCTGACACAACTTCCAGAACAACTCTTTAACGCGGGCTTCTTCAGGAGGAACTCCCTTCGAGGCAAATGATTCTGGAACAGAAGTCGACATGTTGATTCCATATGGAGTTTTGGAAAAGGAGTGAAGTCTATCAGGGGATAGAGATCATACCAGACGGATGGCATTAGCCCTTTCTATTTTTAGATACTGCAGATTAAAAGGGAACCGTTGCCTTTCCGGAGAATTGGATAAACAGAGGAGGAATTTATAGAAAACGTGATTCCTTAACACCGTTTTCAAACATCATTCTAACGAATGTATCAAAAAAACGTGACCGCAGAAACGATGTCTCCGCGGCCACGCTTGTTTTCAATTCAACCGGTGAACCTGTCGCCAGATTAACTCTGACTAGTCTTTTTCCACGATCCAGATATTGCGGAAGTGAACCGGGTTACCATGGTTCTGCAGGAAGAGGGGGCCTGCTTTTTCATCGCTGCGCCCACCGCCCGGGGTTGCGTGAGGCAACTTCAGGTTGTCGTGGATTTTCACTCCGTTGAGTTTGATTGTGACGACGCCGTCTTCCACTTTTTTGCCTTCGTCATCAAATTTGGCGCCTTGGAAGTCGACGTCGTAGGTTTGCCAAGAAAGCGGGGGAAGACACATGTTTAAGATTGGTCGCGAAATTTTGTAAATGCCACCACACTCATTGTCGTAGCCCGGCAGTCCGAAGGAATCGAGGACCTGGGTTTCGTATTGGTCAGTAAGGTACATGCCGCTGTTACCGCGGGCCTGTCCCAGTGCTTCTGGCATAAAGGGAGTGCGGAACTCGAGGTGTAAGGTGAAGTTCTCGAAAGATCGTTTGGTGCGAGGGGCTCCGTCTTTCCCCAATGTTCCAAGATGGCCATCCACGATTTCGCCACCATTCCAGGCTTCAAGGTCGGTCCCATCAAACAGGACTGTCGCGAACTCAGGAGCTTTAGCACCTAGTGTCGGTGACTGACGGACAGTTTTGGTTAAGGAAAACGAATCCCCTTCCAGCACAGCAATGCTCAGCGTGTCTCCTTCGATTTTTCCTTCAGCCATTTTTCCTTTCAGGTTAACGACGCCATCCGTCAGTGTTCCGTCCAGAACAATTTCATCTTTCAGCGTCCAACCTGCACCAGGCAATCCCCCCCCCAGTACATGGACTTCGAATTTTCCTTTGCCACGAGCGATGACTTGGGCACCCATTTTGGTGTCGCCCGCCATTCCCTCGTATTCACCCTGGATCTGAAAATCGATACCGGCTTCTTCGGCGGAAAGATAGGTAGGGCTTTTTTTGTCCGCTGCCGATGCAACGAGAGAAAGCGAAAGGAACAGGGCTACGGGAGCCAACAGCAAAGAACGCATAACAGACCTCATTATTAATTCGTTGATGGAGTGTAGATGCAGGCGTAAATTCAGGAGGGCGAACAGGAAGCAGCTCAACCCGCGTTGGGGATGAGAACATTCCCCCATTCGTAGAAGGAAGGAGGGCGATGCCAGTGGACGACGACCTGTGGGAGTCTCAGTCTGACGATTCAGTCTGTCAATTCAGCCCGAATCCCGGTTTGTCCAAACCAGCATCTCTATCCAGCTTACAACCAACAACCCCCCGTCGCCAAGTGTCTGGCCGGGGAAAAAGGGCTGGGGCAAGGGTTACGAAGTGCTGAACAGACAACCGTTTTAACGATTTTCACCGATAGTCCCGACGAAGTAGTCCCCTTAAAAAACGAAATAAGTGATCCGTCTATTCTACGTTGACTAAACTCACTTACCCAACAAAAAAAGGAGTTCAGTTAACCGTCTGAACTCCTTTCAATGATTCGTAGCCGAACAAACCTTCTTCGCTACTTAGCGGTCGCCGATCGGTTTGACGGTGCGTTCGTCTGGGCCGGTGTAGTTGGAGGAGGGGCGGATGATTTTGTTGTCCGCGTATTGCTCAAGTACGTGGGCACACCAACCGGCGATGCGGCTGGCGGCGAAGATGCAGGTGAAGAGCTCTTTCGGAATGCCCATGTAGTACTGCAGGCTGGCCGAGTAGAAGTCGACATTGCAGTTCTTGTTGATCAATGGTTTGATCGTTGCTTCCATTTTCTCGGAAATGTCGTACCAGACAGGTTCGCCTTTTTCATTTCCGAGGCGTTTGGAAAGTTCTTTCATGTGTTTCGCACGGGGGTCTTCCACCTGGTAGACGGCGTGACCAAAGCCCATGAACTTTCCTTTGTTCGCTTTGACTTCTTTAACCCACGCTTCGACTTTGTCGGCGGACCCGATTTCGTGCAGCGTTTTGATGACTTCGATATTCGCTCCACCGTGGAGTTTCCCTTTCAGGGCTCCTATGGCACCCGTGATGGCAGAGTAAATGTCACTGAGCGTCGCGGAGATCACGCGGGCGGTGAAAGTACTGGCGTTGAATCCATGTTCGGCGTGGAGAATCAAAACGAGATCCATCGCTTTGATCTCATCGTCGGTGGGGTCAACTCCATTCAACATATACATGGTGTTAGCGGCGAAGCTGAGACCAGGTTTGGGATCGAGAATTTCTTTCCCATCGCGGTGGCGACGAATCGCAGCAACCAGTGTGGCCATGAGGGAGGTCAAACGAATCGCTTTGCGGAAGTTCGCTTCGGTTGATTCGTCTTCTGCTTCGGAATCGTAGACTCCCGCAATCGAGATGGCCGAACGCAGAGCGGTCATGGGAATGACATCTTGCGGTAGCGATTTGACGAACTCTTTCAGTTGTGGTGGCAGCGACTGGTAGGTGGCCATCAACTCGGAGAATTCTTTCAGCTCTTCTTTGTTAGGGAGTTCCCCTTTGAAGAGCAGATAAGCGACTTCTTCGAAATTGGTGTTTTCCGCCAGGTCATCAATGTTGTATCCGCGGTAAAGAAGTTTTCCTTCTTCACCACTGATGTAGCAGACAGAACTGTCTGCGGCTTTGACTCCCTTTAGACCTTTGGAGACGTCTGGCTTCGGCTCTTTACCATCACTCATGAGTATGTTTCTAACTTAACAATTAAACCTGGTTCGGAATGTACGAATCGTGTGTATGATTTTCTCGGACTGTCGGAATGCGATTTCAATTCAGTCGCGTTTCCATTGCCGGGGTGTTGTCTGTTCAGCCAGCTTCCTGCAGCCATTTGGGGCGCCGAGTTTCTGTTCTTCAGGACCCCTCTCGGTCAACACCGAGGTCTTCCATTCCGGGTGGAGTGGTAAGCATGTAGAGGTTTTGATCACGGAAGGGTTGGCGCCGAAGTGAATATAGTACCGATTCGTATCTTGCGCTTCAAACAACTTCAAAGCACTCTGACGGAATCTCAGGCAGAGGAGCCAAATCGGCACTGTTGCAGTATCTCCGGGGGAGGGCTGGTTGGGAAGTCTTCGCCAATTCCGTGAACATTCGGCGAGGTTTCTCCCAGTGATGACTCAAATAAGTGTTCTCAACATTGTATCTCCACAAGGTAAAGCGTCGCGAACCGAATCCCCTGAAGAGTCATTTTGCGAAAAATTGCAGATCGACCGAGTCGAGTGGGAGGGCCTGGCCAGCCAATGGGCCCGAAGGGAGGCCGGAATCGACTTGATGGCCGATTTCGGCTGTCGGGGAGGTTTCCTGGAGGGAATTTCTTCAAAACCAGTAGAGGAAGGGTTCGCCCCTGACCGATCCACTGAAAATGATTCGGCCCGAGTCGACAATAAGGTGAACTCATTCGATATCCACTACGAGCGGATAGTATACCAGCGTTCCGCGCGAGTTCAACGAACCTGGCCTGTCAGGATGTCTCCTGTCTGTGAATCCCGTAAGCGTTCGATCTGCCTTTCGGTTGTTTTGAGGCTGTTGAAGAGCGTTTGCAGGGTGAAATGGCGGCGAAAACCTGTTTTATACCGACTTTCCTACCGGAGAATGGCTTCTTTTTAGATTACGCCGGTTGCCCAGTTGAATGGTCGTCCGAATAATTCTGGAAGTTGTATGCAGTTCTGGAGCTCCGCTTCGGGCAGATTTTGGATGTACGCGTATGGCAGGTTGAGGGCGAGAACCACCATTCTCAGGATCGTCAATGTAGTCAGTAGGAAGAGCGCTCTGTACAAAAGCGTAGAGGATTTTCGACTTTCTTTGGACTTGAGAAAAATCTGGAAAACGGACTTGTTTTTTAGAGAAAAATTGTGTGGTGCTCACTTTTTTCTGGTAGAGTGTTTTTCACTCGGAGTGCGAGGATTGAGTTTGTCAATCGGGTCTCGAGAGAGAACGGATGCTGTCACAGAGAGCCCCCTCTTGCTGAAGAGTCGGTCCAGGCGAGCCGGTCGAAATATTTAGTCGAAGTCCCACCTTGTTTAACTTCGATCTGAGTCGACCAATTATCAGCCCCAAACTGACTGACTGAGCAGTTGCCAGCATCCTGTTTCGATCGCGACTGCCGCTTTGCGGACTGACGAACAACTGACAGTCCCTGTTACCTGAATAAGACAGGCGTCTGAAACTACAGGAATTTCCTGTTCAGATTTCCTGCCTGAAATTCAGGTTAAAGGATTTCCCCCGCCGGTTTTGGTCGCTGACGTTGTATCCACACGTCGGTGTATTAATATTCTGGAGCAGGGTGATTCTGGCGAATAATCGCCGGGGATGATTTTGAGTCTCATACTATTAATGAATTTGTTCACTTCTTCAAAACGAGTGAATGTTTCAGAATCAGGAACGGGGATTCGAGGTCAGTACTGTCATTTCGTTCTGATTTCAGACTGTTCGAACACAGTTTTCATTATCTCACTAGAATTTCTAGTACCATGCGAAGATTTTCTTCGTCGTTTACGACCATAATGAATGCAGCGAAAGCTGAGTCTGGTCGAATAACAATTGGTCAGGAGTTACGTAAAGGGATGTACGTTTTGTTTCACAATTTGTTTAAAGGGAGTCTATCGTGCATCGTTTAAACGATGACTTGAAAGCACTCATCAGTAAAGCAAATTCCGAAGGTCAACTAACCTTTCAGGCAGTAGATGATTTTCTGCCTGACGAGGGGGGCGATCCTGCACTGATCGATCATCTGGTGATGGCGCTGGAAGAAAATGCGCTGGAAGTGGTTGATGATCCTCAGGCTTACTCTTGGAAGGCTGACGAAGATGCTGATCAGGGTAAAAAGTCGACCCCAGAAATCCGTGTTGAAGAAGAGGAAGTAACTCCAGAAGTTGCCTCCGCGATGGCCAATGCGCTGGCCGCTGCCGAAACCTCGGCACTTTCTTCACGCGATCCTATTCGGATGTATCTGAGCCAGATGGGAAATATCCCTCTGCTTTCCCGCCGACGGGAAATCTTTCTGGCGAAACAGATTGAACTGACACGGAAACGGTTCCGCCGCACATTGCTGGAATCCGATTTCGCGATTGCTCAAACGGTCGAAACATTCGAAAAAGTGAACATCGGCGAATTGCCGTTCGAAAGAACGTTGCGTACCTCTGAAACCGAGAATGTACAAAAAGAACAAATTCTCGGTCGGATGTCTCACAACCTTTCGACTCTGCGTAATCTGATGAACCAGAACCGGGAGGACTTCCATTCGCTGGAAGATATTACTTCCAAGACGGCTCTAAAAGAGATCCGCGGAAAAATGATTCGTAGACGCCGAAAGATGGCGACCCTCTGCGAAGAACTCAGTTTGCGAACCCAACGCTTACAACCCATCATGAAACGGTTGCACCAGATTGCAGATCGAATGATGGAACTGGATCGACAGATCAAGCGTTACAGCAAAAGTCCGGCGTCCCATACCGATGTTGCGGTTCTTCGGCGAGAGCTGGACGAATTTGTCGAGATGACCCTTGAAACTCCCGCCGAGTTCAAAGGCCGATCCGACGAAATCAAAAATCGCTTTGACGGTTGGACAGAAGCCAAACAGCAACTGTCTGGCGGTAACCTGCGGTTGGTGGTTTCGATTGCCAAAAAGTACCGTAATCGTGGTCTCAGCTTTCTCGACCTCATTCAGGAAGGGAATGCCGGCCTGATGCGAGGTGTTGAGAAGTATGAATACCGACGTGGGTACAAATTCTCGACTTACGCCACCTGGTGGATTCGTCAAGCTATTACGCGTGCCGTTGCCGACCATGCCCGGACTATTCGTATTCCAGTTCACATGTTCCAGAGCATCTCGACGCTGAAAGCCAAGAGCGAACAGATTCGTCAGGAAACCGGTCGCGAACCGACGATGGAAGAACTGGCCGAAGCGGTCGATCTTACTGTCGAAGAGACCGAACGGATCATGAAAACCTGGAAGCACCCGATCAGTCTCGATACGCCTGTAGGCGAAAGCGAAGACAGCAGCTTCGGTGACTTTCTGGAAGATGGTAACGAAGGGAACCCGGCCGATTCGGCGATGCGGCAAATGCTGCGGGACAAAATCGAACATGTTCTCAAAAGCCTGACCTACCGTGAGCGGGAAATTATCCGTCTGCGATACGGCCTGGGTGATGGTTACAGTTACACCTTGGAAGAAACAGGGCGTATCTTCAAAGTGACCCGGGAACGTATTCGTCAGATCGAATCGAAAGCCCTCAAGAAGCTACAACATCACACTCGTAGCGATCATTTGAAAGGCTTTGTCGACGACATGCTTTCTGTGGAAGCGACCGGTGAAGAAGGAACCGAGGCAGCTCCCGCACAGGAGCCGGCCCTGGCCATTTAAAGTGATCCATCACGCTGTGATGGTAAAAATATGTAAAGCCCATGAAAACCGCCTTTCTCAATTGAGAAGGGCGGTTTTTTATTGCGCGGTCGGTTCGCTGAGTATTGAAAATCAAGTTCCACGTCCTTCCATTTCGCTTGGTGGCAGTGGCATCGAATTATCTCAGTTCTGCCTCGGAGTACACAGTCAAATCCAGCTCGAATTGCAGTCTTTTCAACTCCGATTTGTCGATGGCCTAATTTACCGCAATCGTAGATGTGCTCCTGTACTGGATACTCATTATTCTCCGGAGTCGGGCAGTTGAGCTTCATCGAGTCGAATTAAATTCTGCTTCCAGAACGGCCAGCCCCCGATGGAAAACTTATGCCCGCCTACTTCGCCTGCAATCAATGATATCTCTCGATCCGCCGAACGAAACATCCAGTGATCGGCAGCGATGATGACCACTACAATGAGGCAGCATGTATTGATGGCGATTTTGATGAAATGCGGCGTGGTCTTGAGCATTCTCATTTGTCAATCAAGTTCATCGAAAGTAACTTCCCAGTAGGATTCGCCCCACGACACGGCGTTCTTTTTATCCGAGGCGATTTTCATTCGATGACCTCGGACTTTCATTTTAAGGGTATTGGGGCCACTCCATTCAACCAACTCTTTTAATTGCAAGATTGCGCCGTAGTTGGCTCGGGTCGACCCTAACAGCTTTTTCGAGAGTTGCTTTGAGCTCCGGTTTTTGAAAAGGTGGGCGAAGATGTGAACTTGAAACGGCTCCATTCGGTAGGACAACTTTGCATTGTAATCT
Organism: Polystyrenella longa; assembly: GCF_007750395.1. Taxonomy (GTDB): domain Bacteria; phylum Planctomycetota; class Planctomycetia; order Planctomycetales; family Planctomycetaceae; genus Polystyrenella; species Polystyrenella longa. The sequence continues at coordinate 295,932 of NZ_CP036281.1, forward strand.
CGTGACGGATGTCTGATGGGTGTTGTAAACAAATGCTCAAAGATCATTTTGTCTTGCATGCAAAGGTCATAAGCCAGATCGATACTGGCGGTCTCCCCTCCCAGTTTAGTTGCCAGGTGAACGAGGACGTCACGAATCAAATCGAGTATCAAAAATTTCTGCTCATAAGCATTCAGCGAATCCAAACTGTTTATATTGAATTGGCGTGAAGTAAATAGTATGCCTGACCCGTCAATATGTAGGTTTTTTGTTTCGCAGGGAGGGGTTTCTACCAGTTCAATGCAAACCTTCCGAACTTCTCCGGCGGCGAGCTTTTGTTTCCGTAAATGATGGAGGAAATGAGAACTGGTCGAAAAGCACAATGCTGGAAATCGCACATTGAATTCTGAGCCGTGGATTCGTTTCAAGTCTTCGGTAAGGTAGATGCCAATATCACGTAGATACATATAAATCGTTCGCTAGTTGGTTAGGTTAGGTTATCGTTATTCCATGCCTTCACAGTAATGGGCGTTAGCAACTCGTGTTGAAAATCCTTGCCCATGATAATCCGGTTAGTGCCCGGCCTGCACAAGATGTCTCACTGCAGGCACGTTTTCGTGCGATTTCGTGGCTTTTGTGGTTCCTGTCCATCCCTCCACCGCTTGATGAAAACGCACTGTATGAGCTATCTTAACGCTTTGCCCCCTCAGTGCATGGGGGAAATGTACACTCCATCGTGTTGTTGGGCCCTGTCGAGGGCGGGTGGCACTCGATGAATCAGAGAAAAAGGATAGAGGAATGGGATTATTTACCGGGAAAAAAGGACTCGTACTGGGGATCGCCAACGATCATTCCATTGCTTGGGCAATCACAAAGCAGTTGCAGGCGGAAGGGGCCGAGATGGCCTTTACTCATCTGCCGGATAAAGACCCCGAGCGTCCCCGGATGGAGCGACGCCTGCGTAAGCTGGTGGATGACTTCGCGACATTCATCCTGCCGTGCGACGTTACCAATGATGAAGACATGGACGCCGTCTTTGACAAAGCGAAAGAGCAGTGGGGCGAAATTGACTTTGTGCTGCACTCTATTGCTTACGCTCCGATTAATGACCTCAAAGGTCCCGTTGCCGAAGTGAGCCGCGATGGGTTCAAAACGTCGATGGAAATCAGCGTGTACAGCCTCATGTCAGTCGCTAACCGGGCGCAGCATATTCTGAAAGAGGGGGGCAACATCCTGACGCTGACTTACCTTGGTGGCGAAAAGGTCATCCCCGGTTACAACGTCATGGGTATCTGCAAGGCGGCTCTCGAAAGCACCGTGGAATACCTGGCTTACGAACTGGGGGCTAAAGGGATTCGCGTGAACGCTCTTTCCGCTGGGCCGCTGAAAACACTCAGCTCTTCCGCTGTGGGTGAATTTGACATGATGCTCAAGCTTTACACCGACATGTCTCCACTCCGCCGGAACATCACTCCGGAAGAAGTTGGCAAATCGGGTGCCTTCCTGCTCAGTGATATGGCCAGCGGTGTGACGGGAGAGAACCTGCACGTCGATTCGGGATACCACATCATGGGCGCGGGCTCTACTGAAAAGGATTAGAGGCCATTTCAAAACCCGGTTGTGGCTGTCTGATACTCTACATGGACAGGGTGAACGTGACCCATCAGAGGGTTTTGAAACTACTACTAGAGGCGGCCTGTTCCGGAAAAAGTCATTCCTCGAACTGCACGGCTAGATGAGCTAGCCGCGTGGTTCTTGAGGTGATGGTCGCCCCGCTCGAGGAAAAGTGTCAATGGTTCGTGGTTCGTGGTTCCCACTGCAGCCAGGATAGGTTCCCATGTCGAATGAGATGAAACTTCCGAAGCGCATCGGCATCGCCATCGTCGAACATGACGGGAAATATCTGATTGGCGTGCGGCAAGCAACACAAACATTGGCGGGGAAAGCGGAGTTCCCCGGTGGAAAATGTCTGCCGGAAGAATCGGCCGCCGATTGTGCCGTTCGCGAGTGCCAGGAGGAAACGGGGCTCGATGTTCGTGTGCAGAAGATGATTTACGAAATCGAACATCGCTACTCCCACGATGTTGTTGCTCTTCAATTCTGGTTATGTGAATTGATAGATACAGACAAGGCTGATTCTCTGGCTCCCTTTGTCTGGCGTTCGCGCGAAGAGCTAACGGAACTCGATTTCCCGGATGCAAACGGGCCGGTCATTCAACTGTTGCTGGAAACGGAGTCTGCATGATGCGCGCCCTGGTTTTAAAATCAGGCGAATTAGCATACGCCTCTGACTATCAGGCCGCACCACCGACGCCCCCTTCGAAGTCATCGTTGATAACCGTTCGTGTGCTGCAGGCCGGCATCTGTGAAACAGACCTGCAACTGGTGGCGGGCTATATGGGCTACGAAGGTGTCCTGGGGCATGAGTTCTGTGGCATCGCGATGGAAGGGAAGTATGCGGGGCAACGCGTCGTAGGTGAGATCAACTGTGCCTGCGGCAACTGCGAATATTGCCAACGCGAATTGGGTCGTCACTGTCCCCAGCGCACCGTGATCGGCATTCTGAATCACGACGGTGCCTTCGCCGATCAGTTGTATGTTCCGGAAGAGAATATCCTGCCGGTCCCGGATTCGGTACCGACGGAAGAAGCGGTTTTCGTCGAACCCTTGGCCGCGGCGTTAGAGATTCTCGAACAGATCGAATTCAATGCAACGGACCGAATTGCCATTCTGGGCGACGGTCGACTGGGGAATCTGTGTGCCCAAGTGTTGCAGCAGCAACCGGGCGAAGTCATCGTACTGGGACGGCATCAGGCGAAACTTGATCGGCTCGATCAGTTAGGCATCGCCGCCGCGCTTGCCGACAACGTCTTGGCAGAACGGCAGTTCGATTACGTCGTTGACTGCACCGGTTCCGCGAGCGGGATTGAATCGGCTCTTGGATACGTTCGACCGCGGGGAACGATCATTCTCAAGACGACTATCGCCGGAACGCAGCCGCTTAATCTCGCTCCCTTTGTAATTGATGAATTGACACTCGTCGGTTCCCGGTGTGGTCTGTTCGCTCCGGCCCTCCAGGCACTGGAAGAGAGGGCGATCGACGTGCGCGGCCTGATCGATTCTCGCTTTCCGCTGGAGCAAGGTCTGGCTGCATTCGAACGGGCAAGCACGCCCGGCGTCATGAAAGTTCTGCTGGATATCAGTGATGAGTAACAGTCGCGACCCGAGCCAAATTCAGGCTTGATTTTGGTATCTGCACATGCGAGCATGTGCTGTGTTGTTGAATTGGCAGCACCGTGTTGAGGACTGCCGCATCGTGCAATGCCGTTGTGGTAACTGCCGCTTAAGTGAAAACGCGGTCGTTATTTTCTTTGTGCGGGATCATTCTTTTATTCGCTTCGCCCTTCGGGATTCAATTCGTGTTTGCGTCCACTATCTCGATTCTGTTCCTCGGGGCTTTCCTGTTTTACCCCTTCTGGTTGTGCTTCATGCTGGTCATGGGGTTGATCATGAGTGGGCTCACTCGAGGTGACCGTTCGCTTGAATGGATGGAAGAAGATATACGAGCGTCAGTCCAGGGGGGAGCGGTTTCCAGAACCCAATCGGAACGGCTCATCGCGAATGTCTATATCGCGTTGATCATGTTGGGTATCTTGTTTTTCTACATGGCGATCCCAGTATTACTACTCATTCCTGTCTTGCTGGGGCTAGCGACTCTCGGGGCGATCTTTTCAGGATTTGGGGGGTCCACGGGAAGCATTGGACTTCTCATTATTACGGGGACGATGTTCTGGTCAGTGGTTCGGGGCCTGTTCGCATTCGGCAGCGGGGGCCCTCCCGGCATACCGATCAAGCGTAAGCATGAACCAAAACTGTATCGGATGACGGATGCCGTAGCGGCGCGTGTCGATACTGATCCTATCAATCGCATCTATCTGGCGCCCGGTTCAGAAATCTGCGTCTTTCAGACAGGTCGCGGTCCATTTGGTATTCTGGGGTTGAAACACCGCGCCCTGGTACTGGGAATGTGTAGTCTGCATACATTGACCGTATTGGAATTTCAGTCGATCCTGGCGCATGAGTATGCACA